>JBMOOR010000188.1:0-11097 GCA_049324555.1 Pseudomonadota bacterium
TCCTATGGCCCCTACAGCCGCGCGATGATCCGCATCTGCAAGGAGGAAAGTTTCCACCAGCGCCAAGGCTACGACATCATGATGAAGCTTTGCGCCGGCAACGTCGAACAAAAGGAAATGGCGCAGGACGCGCTGAACCGCTGGTGGCAGCCCTCGCTGATGATGTTCGGCCCGCCGGACGGCGACAGCATCCATTCCGCGCAATCGATGGCGTGGAAGATCAAGCCGATGTCGAACGATGAGCTTCGCCAGAAATTCGTCGACCAGACTGTTCCACAGGCGGAGTATCTGGGGCTGAAGGTTCCCGATCCCGACCTCAAATGGAACGGGGCGAAGAAAGGATACGATTTCGGCGCGATCGACTGGAATGAATTCTACGAAGTGCTGAAGGGTAACGGCCCCTGCAACAAGGAACGTATGGAAGCGCGCCAGAAAGCCTGGGACGACGGCGCATGGTTCCGTGAGGGATTGATGGCGCATGAGCGGAAGCGCGCGGCGCGGAAGATGGCGGCGGAGTAGGAGAACGAGATGAAAAACGAATGGCCGCTTTGGGAAGTGTTCATCCGCGGGCAGCACGGACTCGCGCATCGCCATGTCGGATCACTCCATGCGCCCGACGCAGAAATGGCGATTAGGCACGCCCGCGACGTTTACACGCGCCGCAACGAAGGCGTGTCGATCTGGGTCGTGAAAGCGAACGACATTGCGGCGTCGGCGCCTGGCGAGAAAGAGCCGCTGTTCGATCCGTCGAACTCGAAAATCTATCGCCACCCGACCTTCTACGACATTCCGGATGAAGTGGGGCACATGTGACGGCCGACATCAAGATCGACACGGCTCTCTTCGAACTCGCCCTTCGCATGGGCGACAACGCGATCATCCTTGCGCAGCGCGTCGGCGCGTGGTGCGGCCATGCGCCGGTGCTCGAAGAAGACATCGCGCTCGCCAATGTCGCGCTCGATTTGATCGGCCAGACGAAACTCTGGCTCGGGCTTGCCGGGGAATTAGAGGGGAAGGGAAGAAGCGCCGACGATCTCACGTTCCTCCGCGACGCCCGCCAATTCCGTAACGCGCTCCTTGTCGAACAGCCGAACGGCGATTTCGCGATGACGCTGATGCGACAGTTTCTATACGACGCGTGGCACTGGCCGATGCTCGTCGCGCTTAAGTCGTCGTCCGACAGGCGCGTCGCGGAAATCGCTGAAAAGGCGGAAAAGGAAGCGCGCTACCATTTGGAGCGCTCGGAGGACCTCATCATCCGCCTTGGCGAAGGCTCGGAAGAAAGCCATGAGCGAATGCAGGCGGCGCTCGACGCGCTTTATCCGT
Organism: Pseudomonadota bacterium; assembly: GCA_049324555.1. Classification (GTDB taxonomy): domain Bacteria; phylum Pseudomonadota; class Alphaproteobacteria; order Caulobacterales; family Parvularculaceae; genus Amphiplicatus. The sequence continues at coordinate 1,327 of JBMOOR010000188.1, forward strand.
TCACGGGCGAACTTTGCGCCGCCGATGCTATCGACATGGAACTCGCCGCACGCAAGATCGCGCCAGACCTCGCCGTCATCCGCGATCAATATCTCGCCGATCTGAAAGGCGCGCTCGCCGAAGCGACGCTGACGGCGCCGTGGGACGCCGTCACGCGCAAGGGGGGGAAGCTAGGCCTCCATACCGAGGAACTTGGTTATATCCTCGCCGAAATGCAGTGGCTTCAGCGCGCTTATCCGGGTGCGAAATGGTGATGGCGGCGCGGCCTTCGACAACGACGTCTCCCGCTCGTGGGAGAGGGGTTAGGGGTGAGGGGTCGTCACATGGCTCTCACCATGAAATCCCCTCGCCCCCGGCCTCTCTCCCGCAAGCGGGAGAGGGGAGAAGCGAGCAAACGCCGTCTACAAAAGAAATCTGGGCGTTCCTTGAAGAAATCCCCGACCCCGAAATCCCCGTCGTCTCCGTCGTCGATCTCGGCATCGTTCGCAATATTGAGTGGGAGGAAGACGAACTCGTCGTCACCGTGACGCCGACCTATTCCGGATGTCCGGCGACCGCGGTCATATCCTTCGATATTGCCGAGGCTCTGCGCCGTCGCGGCGTCGAGCGCATACGGATGAAAACGCAATTGTCGCCCGCATGGACCACTGACTGGATCGGTGAAAAGGCGCGCGAGAAATTAAGAGCCTACGGCATCGCCCCGCCCGCCGGCGGAGCGCGCTGCGTCGGCGATCTCAAAAATCCGGTCGTCGAATGTCCGCAATGCGGCTCGACGTCGACGGAACAGGTCGCGCGTTTCGGCTCGACGCCGTGCAAGGCGAACTGGCGCTGTCGCGACTGTCTCGAACCGTTCGATTATTTCAAGAGTTTTTAGGATGCGAACTGAAGATTTCAAACGAACCCGCCGTCATTCCGGGGCGCAGCCGAAGGCTGCGAATCCGGAATCCACCGCGCGGCCGGTCTCAAAAATGGATTCCGGGTTCTCGCTTCGCGAACCCTGGAATGACGGAGGGGAGGCCGTCCGATAATGGCGCACTTCTTCCCCCTCATTGTCACCGACATAAAGCGCGACACGCGCGATTCAGTCATCGTCACTCTGGCGCCGCCGGCCGACGCCAAAGGCGAATTCAAATTCATTCAGGGGCAGTACCTCACCTTCCGCCATGTCTTTGACGGCGAGGAATTGCGCCGGTCCTATTCGATCTGCGCCGGCGTCAATGACGGCGTCCTCCGCGTCGGCATCAAGCGGGTTGACGGCGGCTGGTTTTCAGGCTGGGCGAACGAGGAGCTGAAAGTCGGCGACATGCTCGATGCAATGAAGCCGATGGGGAATTTCTATGCGCCGTTGAAGCCCGCAGAAGCGCGATCCTATCTCGGCTTCGCCGGCGGGTCGGGCATCACGCCGATGATCAGCCTTATCAAGACGATCCTCGAATCGGAGTCCAAATCGTCGTTCACCCTTGTTTATGGCAACCGCTCAAGCTCGGCGATCATGTTCCGCGAGGAGCTTGAAGACCTTAAGAACGTCCATATGGGACGGCTCAGCATCGTCCATATTCTCGAAAGCGAAGCGGGCGAGATCGATCTTTTTTCGGGAAGGCTCGATCGCGAAAAATGCGATCAGCTTTTCTCGCGCTGGATCGACGTCAAGGGCGCCGACCTCGCCTTCGTCTGCGGGCCGGAGCCGATGATGCTTGCGGTGTCGGAGGCTCTAAGGGCGCACGGGATGGACGAAGGCGCGATCAAGTTCGAGCTCTTTGCAAGCGCCGAGCCTGGCCGCGCAAGGAAGAAAGCAGCGGCGGGCGTGGTCGCGGCCAGGGGCGCCAAATGCGCGGCGACGATCATTCTCGACGGCGCGGCGCGATCGGTCGAAATCGAAAAAGCCGGACAGTCGGTGCTTGAAGCGGCGCTCGCCGCCTCGATCGATGCGCCCTACGCCTGCAAGGCGGGCGTCTGCTCGACCTGCCGCGCCAAGCTCATCGAGGGCGAAGTCGATATGGAGGCGAACTACGCCCTTGAAGACTACGAGGTCGAAAGGGGCTATATCCTGACCTGCCAGTCGCACCCGCGCACCGACCGCATCGTCGTCGATTACGACCAATAGCAAGTTTGCTGAAATGACCGACGAAAACGACATTCTCGACTATCTCGCGCGGGGCGGCAAATTTTCCGCACCCGGCAATGCGCCGGCTCGCTATCGCGCCGAGCTTCTTCGCATGATGGCGAGCTTCGTCGATTCCGAAATGGCGGGGGCCGCGGGCTTTGCGGACTGCATCAATGACGGACCGGGCGTTAAGGAGCGCATTGCGGCCGCGCGCATCGTTCTTGAAAAGCTCGACCACGCCGAACGCGTCCTCAAGATCATGGGCGAGTTCGGCGCCAACGTCACCCGCTATCAGAATGTGCATCCTTGGGCGGCGCGCATCGGCCGTAACGAGGATATCGGCGTTAAACGCCGCGAAGGCGACATGCGTCTCAACGTCTTTCATTATCCGATCGACGGCTGGAGCGACGCCGTCGTCATGAACGTCATGATGGGCGCGGCGACGGTCATTCAGCTCGGCGACTTTGCAAGCTGCTCCTACCAGCCGTTCGGCGCGGCGCTTCGCGATATCCTCCCGAGAGAGTGTCGGCATGCAGAGCTTGGCGAGGAGGGGCTGAGGAACCTTGCGGCGCGGGGCGACGCCGAGCGCCGGAAGATCGACGACAGCGTCAATTACTGGTGGCCGCGTGTCGCCGCAACCTTCGGCGCCCCGAGATCCGAGCGCACGGCGCTTCTGAAGCGCTTTGGCCTCCGCCATCGCAGGAATGAAGAACTGCTCGAGGAATGGCGCAACCGGATGAGCGTTGTGCTTTCGGCCGCCCATGGGTCATGGGGCGGGCGTTGCTAGGCAAAGAGTCGATTGTCGGCGTCTGCGGAGCAGGCGCAATGGGCGCTGGAATTGCGCAAGTGGCGGCGACCGCCGGCCATTTCGTCATCGTGTTTGACCAGAACGAGGAAGCGCTTGCGCGCGGCCGCGCAACTGTCGCCGCCGGGCTCGTCGCCCTCGCCAAGCGCGGCAAGGTCTCGGAGGGCGATGCGCAGGATATTGCAGCGCGCATCGAATGGACGCTCGATATCGTCGCCATGGCGAAGGCCGGTCTGGTCATCGAGGCGATTGTCGAAAACGCTGATATCAAACGCGCACTCTTCAAGCGCCTCGAAGAGATCCTCGCAGAAGATGCCGCGATCGCGACAAACACGTCCTCACTTGCGGTCACAAGCCTTGCAGCCGGACTGAAACACCCGCAACGCTTCCTGGGGCTTCATTTCTTTAACCCTGCGCCGGCGATGAAGCTCGTCGAAGTGATCGCCGCGGCGGAGACCGACAAGTTGCTCGCCGCGTCGGCGCTCGCCCTTATGAATTCCTGGGGTAAGACGGCGGTGGCGGCGCGCGACGTTCCGGGTTTCATCGTCAACCGTGTCGCGCGCCCCTTTTACGGCGAAGGATGGCGCGCGCTCGAAGAGGGCGCCGCGGATGCGGCGATGCTCGACTTCCTCTATCGCGATCTCGCCGGTTTCCGCATGGGCCCCTTTGAGCTTGGCGACCTCATCGGGCACGACGTCAATCTTGCGGCGGCGAATTCGGTCTTCAGCGCCTATTACGGCCGCACGCGGTTTACCCCCTCGCTGATGCAGGGATCGCTAGTCGCTGCGGGCCGGCTCGGGCGGAAGACGGCGCGTGGCGTTTATTCGTATACGGATGAAATTAAGAAAGAGCCGGTTCTCGTTGCGCCGCATCGCCGGCAGTCGGACCCTGCGCTCCTCGATCAGGCGCTCATCGGCGCTCCTGTCGACATTGGCGGCGTCAGCGTCGTGCTGTCGGACGGGCGGCCCGCCTCACGCGTCGCTGCGGAGATAGGAAAACCTGTCGCCGTCATCGATTACGTTCGCGATGTCGGGGCGGCGAGTGCGATCGCCTTCTCCGCATCGGACGATGAAGCAGCTGAAGCGGCGCTGACGCTCGCCTCGATCAGCGGGAAGAAGGCGGCGCGGCTTGCCGATCGGCCGGGCCTCATCGTTTTCCGAACGCTCCTGCAGCTCGCCAACGCCGCCGCCGATGCTGTGCGCGACAAGGTTGCGGCGGCGGACGCAATCGATCTCGCGATGATCAATGGCGTCAATTATCCGTTCGGCCCGCTCGACTGGGCGAAGGGTTTTGGTTTCTCCCGCGTTAATGCGGCGCTCGATGCGATCGCTGAGGAAACCGGTGAAGCGATGTATCGGCCCGGCGAATGGTTGCGCGCGGCCGGGCGCATCCCTTGTGATAATATCTCGCACCGGCTATAATTTCGTCGGGCGCCTTGGAGTTTGCGTTGGACGTTCGAGCGATAGCGCATGAAGGTGACGAGCCCCGCCGTGTTCGGCTGGTGGCGTTGTTCGCCTTGCTGTTCATCGCCGCCCAGATCCTCTTCGCCGCCCACGCGGACGATCTCTCCGATCATGCGCCGCAATCCTGCGAATACTGTCTTGCGGCCGCTGTCGCCGCCGACCCGAACGATCTCGTCGTCGAGCTTTCCGCGCCGCTCGTTTCATACGCGCGCGCGCGTCAGCCCGTCGCCGTTGACGTCATTGTCGAAGGCGCTCTGCGCGCCGCCAAGCCCCGCGGGCCGCCGGTACGCTGATCCCGGATTGAAGCCGCGTCCAATCGCATTATCCGCTCGCCGCGGATTTGCGATTCGGATGCAATTCCCGTTGATCAGCATGGACTTTTCAGATGACATTCAGAAACAATTTGCGCGCAACCGCGTCGCTTCTCTGCCTTGCATTTCCCTCGATCGCCGCGGCGCAGGAAGACGTCAACCGCGATGAAATCGTTGTCACCGCGTCGCCGCTCGGCCGTTCGACGCAAGAGACTATTGTCGGCGTGACGCTCGTTTCGGGCGATGATCTTGAACGCAATCTCGATTCGTCTATCGGCGAGACGTTGCGCAAGCAGCCTGGCATCTCGTCGACCTTTTTCGGGCCTGGCGCCTCGCGTCCGGTGATTCGCGGCCTTGGCGGCGACCGCATCAGCATCCTCGATTCTGGCATCGGTTCGATCGACGCCTCCTCGACGAGCCCAGATCACGCGGTTGCTGTCGAACCCGCCACAGCGGAAAAGATCGAGATCGTGCGCGGCGCCGCGACGCTGCTTTACGGCTCCTCCGCAGCGGGCGGCGTCGTCAACGTGTTTGGCGGCAGGATCCCTTCGACGCTTCCCGATGGCGGCGTCGACGGCGCCATACGAATCGGCGGCTCGACTGCGGACGAAGGCGTTGAGACCGCCGGCGGCTTTGACGTGACGCTTGTCAGAAACGGCGATAGCGGCCTCGTCTTTCACGGCGAGGGCGCTTATCGCGACGCCGACGATTACAAGATCCCGGACTTTGCTCATTCTGCGCGCCTGCGAGCGATCGAGGCCGCAGATCCGTTCGGATCAGGCCCGGACACGACTTCGGACAAGGAGCCGAACTCCGACGTTGAATCGAAGACGGGCACGGTCGGTCTTTCCTATGTGTTCGGGTCGGGATTCGCCGGCTTTTCGGCGACGGCGCAGGATTCCTTATACGGCATTCCGGGGAGTGACGAGGCGCTTCCCGACGGGTCGGGACCCCACATCGACCTTCGCCAGCGTCGTCTCGATTTCGATAGCGCCATTGACGCCGATCTTGGGCTTTTCAAGAAGGCGAAACTCCGCGTCGGCTACGCCGATTATACGCATACTGAGCTTGAGCCGTCGGGCGAGCCCGGCACCGTCTTCGCGAATGAAGGCGTCGAGGGCCGACTTGAGCTTGTCGACAAGACGGTCAATGCGGCGGGCGGAGATCTCAACGGCGCGCTTGGCTTTCAATGGCGCACTCGCGATTTCTCGGCGGTCGGCGAAGAAGCGTTTCTTCCAGAAACGAAGACACGGCAATATGGCGTCTTCGGCCTTGAAGACTATGAGCGTGGGCCGTTCCGCTTTGAAGTCGGCGGCCGTTATGAGCGCACCAATCACAATGTCGCATCGACCGCGACGGAACTCGGCTTCGACGCCTGGTCGGTTTCTGTCGGCGCCGGCGTCACGCCAGTTGACGGTCTTTTCCTTGGCGTCACCGGGCTCCGGACGGAGCGCGCGCCGTCGCCTGAAGAATTGTTCTCGAACGGTCCGCATCTTGCGACGGGCGCGTTCGAAGTCGGCGATCCGACGCTCGGCATCGAGACTGCGCGCGGCGTTGAGGCGACCGCGAAGATCGGGGGCGAAAAGCGCTCGCTCGTCATCAACGCGTTTTACACGTCCTACAAGGATTTCATCTTCGAGAATGCAACGGGCGTCGACGCCGATGTCGACGGCGAACTGATCCCGATCTTCGCTTTTCAGGCGACGGACGCAGTGTTCAAAGGATTCGAGGCTCAGTTCGATTCCGAGCTCTTTGAGGCCGGCCCGTTCCACTTCCACGGCCATGCCTCGCTCGATTATGTCCGCGCGACCGCGGATCTGTCGGCGACTGGCGATCTGCCGCGCATTCCCCCGCTATCGGGCCTCTTCGCGATTGAGGCGAACTCGGATTATTTCGATCTGAGAGGCGAGGTCGAATATTCAGCCGAACAAGACAAGACTGGCGCGAACGAACTCGCGACCGATGGCTACACGCTCTATAACGCCTATCTGACGCTGCGGCCGTTCGGCGCAGACAGCGGGCTTTCAGCGCGGGTTTCTGCGCTCAATCTCACCAATGAGGACGCGCGGCTTCATACATCGTTCCTCAAAGACGTCGCGCCCCTGCCGGGCCGCAACATCAAGCTCGCGCTGATCGGGAAATTCTGAAGAGGTGAGCGCCGGCGACGAACGCCGCCGGCGCTGCCGCCTTCCCTTCGCCGTGAAATTCAACTGACTTTCAGATTGGACGCGGCCGACTTACCGCGTTCTTCCGTCAGATCGAAGCTGATTTTCTGACCGTCCTTGAGGTCGGTCAGTCCGGCTTTCTGGACAGCCGTGATGTGCACGAACACGTCTTTGCCGCCATCATCGGGCGTGATGAACCCGAAGCCCTTGGTTGCGTTGAACCATTTCACTTTTCCAGTCGCCATCCGTCTCTCCCTGTCCGCGACGTCCTTCGGCGCAAAGTGCGGCGGCCGATCGCAGCAACAAAGTCTCGAAATCCATGCGACGTCTGCAGCGGGCGCAGTCCGGAAAATCAAGTCAAAGTCGCCCGGGAAGTAAAATCTTGGAGGCGTCCAGCGTCAAGGTTTTTTGGCGAAACTCCCGATACGGCGCCGCAAAGGTTTTGGCTTTTTGCTCAAGGCTTTATGGGCTTGGGCGATCCTGGAGAGACGAGAGCGAGCGGGTGCTCGCCAAGGTTTTCGATGCGGTTTTCCCCGAGCGTCGGGGAAAGCTTGGTGTCGTTGCGCAAAAGGACCCCGCCGTCGAAATGATTGATGATCTCGTTTCCCGTGACGACGAGCCTTGTCGCCGCGCCGCCGCGCGAAAGATCATAATTGACGATCGTGTAATTGTCGGCGTTCGCCGCCTGGATGAACCTGTTGTTTTCAATCGTGACGTCGCCGCCCTTTGACGCGTCGATCGCATAGCTTGAGCGGCCATAGGCGTCGTCGAGCAGGGTGTTGCGGACAATGGTTGCGCCGGCGAGGCTCTTGACGTGATGGCCGATCCGCGTGCCGACGAATTTGGAATTGGCGACTTCAAGGCGCGCAGCATTGACGATATAGATCGCATGCGACTGGCCGTCGCCGAAGCCGCTGTCGATGAATTGCGTCTTGTCGATCGTAATGACGCCCTTTGGATCGCCAGTCGCAAGGACGCCATCCTCATTGCCGATGAATTTGCAGTTGATGATTGTGAGATTCCGGCCCTCGTGGCGAACGCCGGCGCCGTTCCTGTCCCAGGATTTGGCGCCGGCGAAAGTGATGTACTCAAGTCGGAGATCGGTGCCGGCCTGAGGAACAAGAATGCCTTTCTCCGTGGTTTCTGCTGACCGGAAAACCGCTTCGCCTTTCAATGGGCCGCGCAAAGTGATGCTGCGCGTAATGGCGACATCCTTGAGATCGTAATCGCCGGCGGAAACGTCGATGACAGAGCCTGCTCGCGCCGAAGCGATTCGGCGTTTCAACTGCTCTCCATCATCAGCGGATGCGCCGCATGCGCTCGCGAGCGCGGCGATCAGCGCCAGGGCGATTGTCTTCATGTTGTGCGCTCTCCTTGCGTCATGACCGCCGCCCGTCTCAGCGCAGCGGCGAGTTGGTCGGGCGGCATGCCGCCCGAAAAGCCGATATGTTCATTGACGATGAAGGTCGGCACGCCCGCAACGCCGGCGCGGCGAAAGGCGTCAGCCTCCGCCTCGACCATCGCCGCATCTTCAGGCGAGGCAAGCGCCGCCGACGCAATAGCTTTGTCGAGTCCCGCCTCTTCTGCGATTGCGATCAGCGTTTCATCATCGCCGATATCTTTCATCTCGTCCCAAAAGGCTTTGTAGATGGCGAGCGCAACCTCTTCCTGATCGCCGCTGAAAAGGGCGAGACGGATGATCTGATGCGCTTTCACTGTATTCGGCAGATGCGCCGGCGCCGCAGGGTCGAAATCAAAGCCTGAAAGACGCGCATTTTCCCTGATCACGGCGCGCGCCGCTGCGAGACGCTCCGCATCGGGAAATTTTTGAGCGTAATAGGAGCGGCGGTCGACGCCCCCGATGGGCAGTCCAGGGTTCAGCTGATAGGGGCGAATGCGCGCCTTGACGTTGAATTCGCCCGCAAGCGCGCCGCGCGCCGCAAGGAACGATCGAAGCCCGACATAGCACCACGGGCAGACAGGATCGGCGACGATGTCGACGGTAAGGCGCGCGCCGTTCATCAGCCAAACTCCCTCAAACGCGCAGCGGTGTCGTCGATCTCGGGGAATTCGAGCTCGACTTCCGCGGCCAGCGCCTCCTCGATCGGACGATATTCCTCATGCAGAGCATAAAGCTTCTTGTAGGCGCTGACGGCGCCGCGGCTGCTCTTTGCAATTTCCGACGCGCGCGTTGCGACGTGACCATCGAGCGCGCTTCTGTCCTTCAGCGCTTCGTTGGCGAGTCCCCAGCGCGCCGCCTCCGCGCCGGTGAAGGTCCGCGCCGTGAAAGACAATTCGCGCGCGCGGCGAACGCCGACAGCGCGCGCCAGATTCTGGCTCATGCCCCAAGTCGGGCGAAGGCCCCATTTTGCATGCGTGTCGCCAAACTTCGTATCCTCGGTTGTGAAGATGAAATCGCAATGGAGCGCAAGTTCGAGCGCGCCGGTGAAGCAAAAGCCGTGCACCTTGGCGATGACGGGAACGAGGCAATGGCGAATCGCCGCGGCGGCGCGATAGGCCTCGCCGTCGAAGATGTCGCCGATGCGCCCTGCTTCCGGCGCAATTCCCTGAAGGAGCTTCAGATCGACGCCGGCGGAGAACGCCCGGCCTTCGCCGCAAAGCACGACCGCGCCGATCGCTGGATCGCGGCCCGCGGCGGCGACCGAGGCCGTCAGTTCTTTGAGGAGTTCGGGATTGAAAGCGTTTAACGCGTCGGGCCGGTTGAAGGCGATCGTACGGACGCCGGCGCTTGTCGCTTGATTGATCAGTGCCATGGAATCTTCCGCCTCGCGCGCGATTTCTCGGCGATGCGCCGTGAACCGGAATGCTAGGGCATATTCCGATCAAGTGGAATCTGCTTGATCGAAGCAAACGCCCTAAATCTTGAGTCTTGAGCAGGTTTGGGGGGGGGTGGCGGGCGAAA
>JBMOOR010000189.1:0-10973 GCA_049324555.1 Pseudomonadota bacterium
GCCGCTACGGCGTCACCCCACATCCCCGGCGATCCTTCGCGCCGATCCACAACATGTTGTATGAAGAGTCGTCGGCAAGTCTTCTGTCAACGTCTCGTTAAGCTTCCTTAAGAGATTGACTCCAAAGGATTTTTGTTGACGGCGAGTCCGCGCTGACTCATTGTCCGCCTCCTTGATTGGGAGGCGGACGAATGTCGCAATCGAAAATCGACAGGAAAAAGACTGCGGCGCCAAGATCCGCCGGCGCGAAGTCGATCCGGGCGCCGTTTCGCAATCCGCTTGATCAGCTCGACAAGATCATCGCCGGCGATTCGATCGACGTCCTGCGCTCGCTCCCCGACAATTTCGCCGATCTCGTTTTCGCCGATCCGCCTTACAATCTGCAGCTCGGCGGGGATTTGACGCGCCCCGACAACAGCCGCGTCGACGGCGTCGATGACGAGTGGGACCGCTTCGGCTCGTTCGAGGAATATGACCGCTTCACGCGCGACTGGCTGAAAGAGGCGCAGCGCATCTTGAAGCCCGACGGCGCGGTCTGGGTCATCGGCTCCTATCACAATATTTTCCGCGTCGGCGCGGCGCTGCAGGATTTGGGCTTCTGGCTTTTGAACGACGTCATCTGGGTCAAGTCGAACCCGATGCCGAATTTCCGCGGCACGCGCTTCACAAACGCGCACGAGACGCTGATCTGGGCGTCGAAGTCGAAAGAGTCGCGCCCGACTTTCAATTATTCGGCGCTCAAAACCGCCAATGACGATCTGCAGATGCGCTCGGATTGGCTCTTGCCGATCTGCACCGGGAATGAACGGCTCAAGGGAGCTTCCGGCGCGAAAATTCATCCGACGCAAAAGCCGGAGGCGCTCCTTTACCGCGTGATGCTGGCGACGACCGATCCCGGCGACATTGTCGTCGACCCGTTCTTCGGCTCCGGGACAACGGGCGCCGTCGCCAAGATGCTCGGCCGGCGCTTCATCGGCATTGACCGCGACAAGGATTATATTGCGGCGGCCGCCAAGCGCATCGCAGCCGTGACGCCGGCGGATGCGGGCACCCTAAGCGTCACGCCCTCGAAGCGCTCGGCCGCCCGAGTTCCCTTCGGATCGCTCGTCGAAAAAGGTCTCCTGAAGCCGGGCGCAACGCTTTACGCGCCGAGCCGCAAATACGCCGCGCGCGTGCGCGCCGACGGCTCGATTGCGGTCAATGGTCCCGACGGCGCCGTTGAAGGCTCGATCCACAAGATCGGCGCGCACGTCCAGCGGGCGGAAGCGTGCAACGGCTGGACCTATTGGCATTATGAAACAAAGACGGGATTGAAGCCGATAGATTTTCTGCGCGAGAAAATACGCAAGGATGCGAAGACCTGAAGCCGTCTCACTCCTTCGCGGTCACCGTCACTTTGTAAATCTCGCCCGCAAGGCCGAGATAATACAGATCTCCGTCCGGTCCGGGCGTGACGAGGGCGCCGGTCGTCATTTTCGGCAAGCGCTCAGACCGCGCGATTTCATCGCCCGTCTCGGCGTTGCGAAAGACGATCTCCTCTTTCGAGTATGACTTGAGGCACCGCGAGAAGAGGCAAAGACCGCGAATGTCGGTCGCGACGAAGACGCGCGCGTCCTTGGGGCCGATGAGGGTCGAGAAATTCAGCGTCCGCTGCTTTTTCACCCAGAGCTCGCGCATCTTTCCGGTGCTCTGATTGAACGCGTAGGCGACCGCAAGGCCGTAGCCGCCGTCCATAACGTAAATGCGATTGTTCGCCGGATCGACGCTCAGCATCGCGGGCAGGAATGATTTCGAACCGAATGTGTAATTCCATGGCGGCACATGCTCCCATGGATCAAGCCGGACGAGGCGTCCGTCACGCTGGTTGATCGCGATAACGCTCATCGGCGATTTCGCCGGGATTGCGTTCGTCTGCAGCACGACCCATTCGCCGAGAATCGCCGCAGCGGGCGCCGGGCTCTGGTTCGGCAAGATGTAGCGCACAGGGCCCCAGTCTTCGTCGAGCGACAGCCGCACGCCGTCCCAATTGTAGCGATAGAGATTGCGCGCGCCGACAAGATAGAGACGGTCGATCCCGTCAAAGCGCGTCGTCGTCAGCCGGCCGCCGATATGCCCCGGCGCCTCAGTCTCCGCAAGAACCTCCATCGTCCCGGGATCGACGACGGCGATCATGGATTTGGCGACCGCCCCTGCGCCTTCGCATTTGAGGAACGCCGAAAATCCCTGCTCGGAGCACCCTTGCGCGCGGTTGACGGACTTCAGGACGAAGCGGCCGTCGGCGAAGGCGTTAAAGCCGTTATAGGCGGCGTCCTTCGCATCCCCGCTGACGGGAAGCCTTGCTTTGGCGACGACGGCGCCTGACATCGGATCGATCTTGGCGAGTTCGTCCGCATACGCTGCATAGACGAAGCCGTTCGCGTGAACGCCCGCAACCCCCGGGTAGTTCCAGCGCGCAGGATCGGCCGCTGCGTCGAACAGCTGCCGGCGCCAGATTTCTCGCCCTTCCGGAGCAAGCCTTGCGACATAACTGCCGGGCGCTCCCGGAAAGTCGCCATAGGCGCCGCCATAGACGAACATTGCGCCCGCCTCGCCGACGACGAGATTATAGGGAGTGAGCAGTCCGTCTGCGGCCTTTTCGGCCGTGACGACGTTCTCTCCGCCGAATGAGCCGGTGAATTCGGCGCAGCGGAATACGTGAGACCGTCCGCTGTCGAAATGCTCAAAGGCGACGACGGACGGATACCAGGGCCCATCCGCAACCGGATCGATCTTGCACTGCTTGGCGTCAGCGCCGGCGGCAGCGAGCGCCAGAATCGCCGACAGGACAGACACGCGCCAAAAGGCGCCGCATGAAAGCCGCGTTTCCAAACCCTTGCTCTCGCTTCTCTCCCGCGGACAGCATTGCGTCCGCCGCCGCCAACGTCAAGGAACGGGCCGCCCGGAATAATGAATGTGATATTATCAGCATACGCGAGGCGTTCCCGCTGCGGCGCAGCAGGGCGCGCGACTCGGTCGAAGCCGGCGTTAGACGCCCAAAAGCGAACCGTATAAGGATCGCCATTCGGGCCTGCGATATGGGAGCGCGCGCCATGCGGCAATCCGCCTTTGACTTTGTCGGCAACCTTGACACGCTGCTTGCGGTCGTCGTCGGCGCGATGCTTGCGACGATCGGCGGACTGGTCGCCGAACACTACGAAGACGTCATCGAGCGACGGCGGCGCCAGCGCGATGCGGCCCGGTTCTTCGGGGAGGTGCTCGGCTCGATCGATGCGCTCGTCGACCGTGCAATCGTCTCGCAGAAATACGGGGATCCCTGGGGGCCGGTGACGATGCGCCTCTTTAGAACCGCGATGCGCGAGGCCGAGGTCTATGATCGCAATCGCGAGCGGCTCTTCGACATTCAGGATACGGATCTTCGCGCGCGAATTCACTACCACGTCGTCAGCGAGATATTTCCCCTCGAGGCGATCATCGAGGGCAGCGAGCGCATCGCCGAGATCGACGAATATCTCGATGACGGCGGCGCGATGTCGGAGGAACGCCGGCGAAAGCTTCAGGAACGGCTCGAAGTCTGGCTCAACTCGCGCAAGACGGGTCTCGACTTCATCAAGAACGAACGCGAAAAGACGCCGGACATATGTCGCGCTCTTGAACGTCTTGCGCGCGTGTCCTTTTCGAAATACCTGCCGAGCTGAGTTATTCGTCACTCCGGCAGCACGTAGCTCCTGAATTTCTTCCGGAGTTCGGTCTTCAGGACCTTGCCAGTTGCGCCGAGCGGCAGTTCCGGCACGAATTCGACGGCGTCGGGCCAGGCGATCTTGTCGAGTTTTCCTTTCAGGAACTCCCGGATGTCGGCCCCGCTAGGGCTCTGTCCGTCGCGCCTGACGACGATGAGCAACGGCCGCTCCTGCCATTTCGGGTGCGCGATGCCGATGACCGCGGCGCAGGCGACGCCCGGATGCATCATCGCTGCGTTTTCGATGTCGATCGAGGAAACCCATTCGCCGCCGGTCTTGATGACGTCCTTGGCGCGGTCGGTGATCTGAAGGAAACCGTCCTGATCGATGATTGCGACATCGCCCGTATCGAACCAGCCATCGGCTGTAAGCGTATTTTCCTTCGTCTTGAAATAGGACCCGACGATCGAAGGGCCGCGCACCTGCAGACGGCCGTCCGAAACGCCGTCGCGCGGCAGCTCGCGGCCGTCTTCAGAGACGATGCGCATGTCGACAAAAGGAAGCGACCGCCCGGCTTTCAGCTGATATTTGATCCGCTCATTCTCCGGGAGCGAGCGGATTGCGGGCGGCAGCACGTTGACCGTGCCGATAGGGCTCATCTCCGTCATGCCCCAACCCTGCTGGAGTTCGATGCCGTGCTTTTCAAAACCGCGCAGCAGCGCTTCGGGGAGCGCGGAGCCGCCGCAAAGTCCCTTCTTCAAATATGGCAGTTTCCTGCCTGTCTTCTCCATATATTGGAGGAGGCCGAGCCAGACCGTCGGAACGCCGAGCGAGTAGTTTACTTTCTCCGTATCGAGAAGTTCAAAGAGGCTTTCGCCATCGAGCTTCGGGCCCGGAAAGACCTGCTTCAACCCGATCATCAGCGCGGAATAAGGCGTGTTCCACGCATTCACATGGAACATCGGCACGACAGGAAGCAGCGTGTCTCCCTCCTTGCAGCCGAGCGCCGTCGGCAGGCAGCTCGCGAAGGTCTGGATGACGCAGGAGCGATGCGAATAGACAACGCCCTTCGGATCTCCCGTCGTTCCCGACGTGTAGCACATCGCGACCGCGGTATTCTCGTCGAACTCCGGCCAGTCGATCTCCTCTGGTTCGCCGGCGATGACGCTTTCGTACGCCTCGTCCCCCGTTCCCGCCTCGAGCGCGCACTTTTCGTCCGTCATCAGAACGAACTTCCTCACCGTCTTCAGCTTGCCGCGGAGCGCAGAGACGAGCGGCGCAAAAGTGATATCGTAGAAGAGGAAGCCGTCCTCGGCGTGGTTGATGACGAAGGCTGCATTCTCGGGCCCGAGCCTCGGATTAACGGTGTGGAGGACGGCGCCGAGGCCGCCGACCGCGTAATACATTTCGAATTGCCGGTAGGTGTTCCAGCCGATGACGCCGACCCGGTCGCCTTGCCCGACGCCGAGCCGCTTCAGCGCATTGGCGAGCTTGGCGATACGCCGGGCGGAATCGGCGACCGTGTAGCGGTGAATAGGCCCCTCGACCGTTCGGGTGACGATTTCGGCCTTCCTGAAATTACGCACCGCATGTTTGAGGATCTCCGTCGTCAACAGCGGACGGTCCATCATCAGGCCCTTCATAGCGTCTCCCGGATCGTTGTTTGTTATTACGCGTTGGGGCGACTATCAGATTTTCAAAGGCGACGGTCAAACCGGCCGCCCCTTTTCTCGACCCGGCTTGCGCCTCCGCGCGTCGGCCCTATGGTCGCGGCCATGACAAACGCCCTTCCCAAAGCCGCCCTTCAAGGCGTGCGCGTCCTTGATCTGTCACGCGTTCTCGCCGGTCCGTGGGCGAGCCAGCTTCTCGGCGATCTTGGCGCGGAAATCATCAAGATTGAGAAGCCGGGCGCGGGCGATGACACCCGCGGCTGGGGTCCGCCGTTCCTGAAGGACGCGTCGGGCGAAACGACGGACGCGGCCTATTTCCTCTCTGCGAACCGAAGCAAGAAATCGGTCGCGATCGACATCGCCGATCCCGAGGGCGCGGGCCTCGTCCGGCGGATCGCGGCGTCAAGCGATATCTTCCTTGAGAACTTCAAGGTTGGCGGCCTCAAAAAATACGGGCTCGATTTCGAGAGCCTCGCGAGGGTCAACCCGCGCCTTGTCTATTGCTCGATCACCGGCTTCGGGCAGACGGGCCCTTACGCGCCCCGCGCAGGCTATGATTACATGATCCAGGCGATGGGCGGCCTCATGTCGATCACCGGCCAGCCGGACGGCGCGCCGGGCGCCGAACCGATGAAGGTTGGCGTCGCGGTCGCCGATCTTTTTTCCGGCATGTACGCCGCAAGCGCCATTCTCGCCGCGCTCCGCCACGCCGAACGCACCGGCGAGGGCCAGCATGTCGATGTCGCCTTGCTCGATTGCCAGATCGCGATGCTTGCGAACCAGGCGTCGAACTTTCTCGTCTCCGGCAAGGCGCCCCAAAGGCTCGGCAATGCGCATCCGAACATCGCCCCCTATCAGGTCTTTGCGACGAGGGACGGCTATGTCGTGATCGCTGTCGGCAATGACGGCCAGTTCGCAGCGTTCGCGAAGACGATCGGCGCCGCTCACCTCGCGGACGATGAGCGCTTCCGCACAAACCGCGCGCGCGTCGCCAATCGCGATCTCCTGATCGCGGCGATCACGCCGAAAATGCTCGAAAGGACGACCGGCGAATGGCTGCAATTGATGGAAAAGGCGACGGTCCCGGCCGGCCCCATCAATTCGATCGACGCTGTCTTCGCCGACCCTCAGGTCGAGGCGCGCGCGATGACGGCGCCGATCGGCCGGGAGGACGCCGACGGCGCGCGCATGGTTCCCCATCCCGTCAAATATTCGAAAACGCCGGCGCGCTCTGACGGCGCGCCGCCCCGTCTTGGATCGCACACGGATGAAGTTCTTAAGTCCTTTGTCGGCGCCGATGAATTCGCTGCGCTCAAGGCGCGGGGCGTCATCGGCTAGATCGCCTCGCCATGATTCCGAATTAGGACGCGATGATCTAGAAGCTCAGCCGCACCGACAAGGAATAGCGCCGACCGATCGGATCATAGAATTCCGGCGCGAAATTGCCGACCGCGTTGAACGCCGTGATCGCCGGCTCCTTATCCGTGATGTTCTGAACGCTCGCCTGGATATAGGCTTGATCGGTGACGTCGAATCGAATGGTCGTATCAAGGTAGAGCGCCGCCGGAATTTTCGCTTCAGGAACGTCCAACCGTATTGTCCGGACCCGTCCGCGTCGATTGGCGTAAGCGGCGAGGCTCCACCGTCCGGAGGCCGCTCCGGCGGAGAGGAGCGTTCGATGGTTCGGATAGTTGATGAGCCCGTCCATCCGAACCGCCGCGCCGTATCCGTCCCAAAGCTCAACGCGATCCGTATAGGTGTGAAGGGCGCTCAGCCACAAAGAATCGATCAGCGGTATGCGTTCCGGCTCGACGGCGTAGCGCAATTCAAGATCGAGCCCGCTCCATTTGAGGCGCCCGATATTCTGAAGCACGCCGTCAATTGAAACGACTTGCCGGCTGACCGGGTCGCGGACGATCGCCGTCAATCCGGTGCGCGGATTGACGCCGCACGCCGGACTTTCAAACCCGGGGCTTGAATAACAGGCTTCAAGCACATCGCCGAATTGCGAGATCGCATCGTTGATCTCGAAGTCGAGCCAGGTCGCAGCAACTTCCATTCGACCGGGGATTTGCGTGAAGAGTTCGGTTAGCGCCAGCGCAGCGCCGTATGCGGCGCTTCTGACCTTTTCGGGCTCAATATCGGGGTTGCCGTAAAAAGTCCCGGATGCGAGCGGCGTCAGTTGCGTGAAGCCCGCGCCGACGCCGAAGGGGCCGCCGCTCGCGCAGTTCGCCTGAACGACCGGCGATTGTTGGTCCGGTGCGACGCCGCATGGGTCGAAATATGCGTTCTCGAGCGTCGGGCCGATTGAAAACAGTTCGATGAGATCTGGCGTGCGTTCGCCGATATGCCGGCGCATGAAGAGATTGACGCCTTCGATCGGCCTCCAGTCGACGCCCGCTTCGAAGTTCATCGAGTAATCAAAGCGCGAGGACTTGGTCGTGCGAAAGGCGAGGGAACCCGCAACCTCTCCCGGAAACTGGTCGAACCGGAACAGCGGCGATTCGATCTCTGCGTAAGCCTCGAATGAGTTCATTGAGCCGGCGTTGTCGGCGCCGCCGAGATAACCGATCGGCGCCGCGCCCGCCGGAATTTCGTCGCGGTCTGTCAATATGGCTCGGCGAAATTCGACGCCCAGTGCAAGCGTGCCGTCAATGCCGTCGCTAAACCGGAGCGGCCTGCCATAGGCTGCCGCTATCTCGTGCTCTTCGATCGCCGTCGTCCGCCGAATTTCCGGAATGACGATGTAGTCGAGCGCCTCGCGCGAAAGCTCAGGCGTTGTGAAGTAATCGACGGGACTGCATCCAGGCGTTGCAGCGCACAGGGCGGGGTGGAGCGCGATCTCAAGCCGGTTGTGATCGATGCGATCACGATCCCGCGTGACGACGCGGTTGTGCGCAAAGCGGTAGGAGAGGGCGAAATTTGCGCCTTCGTCGCTTGCAGTCTCGACGCCTGCGGCAATGTCGACGTAGCGGCGATCAATCTGGTGACGCCTTGGACCAAGCTCGGCGTAGCGATGATCAAAGACGACGCCGACAGCGGACGCCCCGAAGTTGGCAAGCGCGAGGTCCCTGATCGCTTGCGGCAGCGTCGGATTGTCGAGCGGTATGACGGCGGCGTCGCCCGCAATCGGATCGACGCCTCGCGAACGGCCAGCCGGCAACGGCGCCAACAAATTGTCAGTGGCGGAAAGGCCCGCCTGCGCTTCGGCGAACAGCCGCCAATTGTCTGAAATGTCGCGATTGAACGAAAGCATTCCGAGAATACGGTCATTCGGAAGGATCATGCTCTGCCAGCCGACCCAGTTGTAAAGCTGATCGAGAGCGGCGACAAAAGGCGCAATCGCGCCGCCGGGTTGAGGAACGTAGGTGCGCCCGTTCGGCAATGGCGCAAACGAACCATCCGCCAGTATGACGCCGCCGAAGAGGCCGCGATCAGTGATGGAGCTGCCGCCATAGCCCGGCAGGAACTGCGCGCTCGGCGGATTGCTCCTTCTCCCGTTGAGGCCGAATCCATAGGGCGTTGCAGAAAATTCGCGATCCGCGCCGATTAGCCCTTCATTGCGGGTGACGTTGATCCCGATGGTGATCTCGCCAAAGCCGTCAAACCGCCGTCCGCCGATAGCGTGCAGCGAAATCTCTTCGCTGTCGCCCTGTTCGGAGATTCCGAGGCGGGCGCCCGCTTCAAGGCCGTCGACGCCGGACTTCGTGACGAAATTGATCGTTCCCGCGACCGCGCCGGCGCCGTAGCGCGCGCCCCCCGGAAGGCTCTGCACTTCGATCCGTTCAAGGAACGGTTCGGCGACGGAATTGAGATCGACGCCGCCGATATTGCTGTTGCCGCCGGTCGTCAGCGTTCGCCGTCGTCCGTTGAGAAGAACCATCGTGCGTTTGGGATCAAGGCCGCGGAGATCCGCAAGGCTGATGCCGGCGGTTGCGCCGTAAAGCGCGGTGTTGGCGGGCGTGAAGGACGCCAGCGACTGCGGCAGGTCGTAGATCGCCTCGGCAGGACTCGTCACGCTTAAATAGGCGAGATCGTCCGCATCGATATTGAAGATGCGTTTTGAGCCTGCCGTCATGTTCGCGATCGGCGTCGACCCGAGCACCAGAATCGTATCGGCGAAAACTTCGCCATCGGCGCCGATATCATTAGCGGCGGCTGGCGAGGACCCGGCGAGAGACGGCTCCTTTGTGATCGCGAAGGTCTTTGGCGCGACCTTGTGCAAGCGGAGACTGACCGCATCCAACTGCTTGTTGAGGCGCGCCTCAGGCGGAAGCGTCGGCTCGACCGGCGGCGCCATTTTTCCTTCGACAAGCCGGCTGTCGAATATGAAGGCGAACCCTTCCGATTGACGCAGCCCTTCCAGAATCTCTTCAAGCGGCCGCGCGCCGGCTCCATTGACTGCGTCGTTTTCCCCGTCCTTCGCGTGCGCGCCCGTCGCCGTCGCAAGTGCGGCGAAGAGCAAGAGCATGCGAAGGGACGGACGTTTTGTCATTGCGCGTCCGGTTGTGAGAGAATTGTGCGCGCCGGCTCATCGCTGCGATCGAGGCCGAAAACGAGCGCGAGGGCTTCGACAGCCGTTTCCCGGTCGCGGATGTCAAATTCGCCTGTGACTGGCAGATCGGCGAGCGTTTTGTCGCCGAGGACGATCGGCGTTTCGAAATAGCGGTTGAGCGAGGCGACAACCTTTGCAAGCGGCTCATCCTGGAATCGCGCCTTGCCGTTTCGCCACGCAAAAACGAGACTGGGGTCATAGCGCCTGACGCCGCTCGACGATCCATCGGCGTCGATCTCGATCGTGTCGCCAGCGAGCAAGGTCGCGGCCTGCCCCTCACGCGGCGTCACTTCGACGACGCCGGTCAAGACATGAACGCTCGATCGATCGCCAAGCGTCGAGACGCTGAAGGAGGTTCCCGTGACGGCGACCTCGGCGAGCGCTGTCTTCACGATGAAGGGGCGCGAACGGTCCTTCTCGACGTTGAAGAACGCTTCGCCTTCCTTGATTTCGACCGATCGCGTCGCGTCGTTGAATGCGACCGCGATGTGCGAAGCGGTGTTGAGTTCGATTTCGCTCCCGTCTTCCAGTGTTATCTTTTCACTTTCACCGACCTGCGTCTCGTAGGCGATCGCGGGCGCCTCGTGCGGCGAGAACCGTATGAAACTCGCGATGGTCGCAAGGGAGGCGACCGCAACAAGCGATGCGGCAATCAGGCCAAAGCCCGCTCGCTTTCGCCTCTCGCGATTTTCTGCGGCCGCATTCATCTGGGAGAGGAACTCCTCGGTCAGCAATTCCTCAGCGAGCGCGTCCGTCCGCCCAAGCAGCGCTTCGACTTCAGCGAAGGCGCGCTTGTTTTCCGGCGCGCGCGCCAGCCAGTCTTCAAACTGCCGGCGCTCCTCGGCGTTCATCGAACCGGACATCTTTCGGGCCATCCAATGCGTCGCCGCATCGGCCGCCGGAACGCCGGGATCAGTTGGTGTGAGCCTCTGATTCATTTTCTACGCTTTTTGTTGTTGTACTCGTCATTTTACCGCTGGGTTCGCCTGTTCGGCAGGTGAACGATATTGGGCGACCGACCAGTCTCTTCGGCCGCCCGTCGCAGCGCCTTCAGCGCTGCGATTATGTATT
>JBMOOR010000190.1:0-9854 GCA_049324555.1 Pseudomonadota bacterium
GGAGCTGCCGGTGAAGGCGCTCGACGAGATGCAGGAGCTGAAGATAGGACGCGCGGAGCGCCGTCGGGTCCGATTGGGTCTTCTCGCCCCGCCCGATGACAGATCCCACCATTGCTTTTTCGACAGCCGCCATTGATACGCCTCACAAAACCCCGCCTCATCGACAAACGCTAGGCGAATTCCCTAAAAGGCGCGTTAAATGCGGCTGATCAATTTGCAATCAAATTGCAACGCCTCCAGTAAGAAGGCATGAATTTCCGGCAACGCTTTCGAGATGAAAACCGATGACGGCAAACCTTTCGCAATCCTTTCCGTCGACCCGATTGAGGCGCTTGAGGCGGACGCCCTGGTCGCGTGCGCTCGTTGCGGAAACAGCGCTGGCGCCGCAGAACTTTATCTGGGCGATGGTGAT
This sequence comes from Pseudomonadota bacterium, assembly GCA_049324555.1. Lineage (GTDB taxonomy): Bacteria > Pseudomonadota > Alphaproteobacteria > Caulobacterales > Parvularculaceae > Amphiplicatus. Next base: position 413 of record JBMOOR010000190.1, read on the forward strand.
CCGCGAGGGCGCGAATATGCGCGAAGCGGTCCCTTCGATGCCCGGCGTCGAGCGTCTCTCGGTCGATCAGGCGGTCGCAGCGGCCCGCGAGGCGAAGGCGCTCGGAATTCCGGCCCTCGCCCTCTTTCCCTTCACCTCTGCGAAAGAGAGGAGCGCAGACGCAGCGCTCGCCTTCGATCCTGAAAACCTCATGTGCCGCGCGGCGCGCGCGATCAAGGACGCTGTCCCTGATATCGGGCTCATGGCCGATGTCGCGCTCGATCCTTACACGGATCACGGCCATGACGGTTTCCTTGAAGGCGGCGAAATCGTCAACGACAGGACGGTCGAGGCGCTTGTCCGCCAGTCGATCGTTGAGGCGCGCGCCGGCTTTGATATCATCGCGCCTTCCGACATGATGGACGGACGCATCGGCGCGATCAGGAAGGGCCTCGACGCCGAAGGTTTCGCGCATGTCCAGATCATGTCTTATGCAGCGAAATACGCGTCGTGCTTTTACGGCCCCTATCGCGACGCCATCGGCTCGTCCGGCGTCCTCAAAGGCGACAAGCGCACCTATCAGATGGACCCGGCGAACAGCGACGAGGCGCTGCGCGAAGTCGCGATGGACATCGCCGAAGGCGCCGACAGCGTGATGGTGAAGCCCGCCGGGGCCTATCTCGACATCATCCGTCGCGTGAAGGACGCATTCCGCATGCCGACTTTCGCGTTCCAGGTGTCCGGCGAATACGCGATGATCATGGCGGCGGCGCAGAATGGCTGGATCGACGGCGACCGCGCGATCCTTGAAAGCCTCACCTCCATCCGCCGCGCGGGCGCCGACGGCGTCATCACCTATTTCGCGCGGAAAGCGGCGAGACTGCTCGGCGCCTGAGGCTCCGCTTAGTCGTGGCTTCCCCACCATTTGCGCGGATCGAAAGTCGAAAGGCCGAACGGCTTCAACCGCTTTTCGCTCTCAATTTGCTCGCGGCGCAGGAAGAGTACATCGCACTGGTAGAACACATCGTCATAATAGCTGCATTCGACAATGTCCCAGAGAACGAAACCGTGCCGCTGAATGCGCGCCGAAAGATCGAAGAAGCGGTCGACGACCATTTCGCAGACGACGCATGACACGTCCTTCATAACGCCCGCTGCGCCGTCGATGATTTTTCCTGGCGCGTCGGCGCCGTCGACATCGATCTTGAGGAGATAGGGGCCGCTGGCGCCGCTTTGCGGAACCAGTGTGTCAAGACGAGCAAGACGCACGCTCTCGCCGCGATTTGACACCCATGCGTGCGAGATTTCCTCCCCGTCCGTCTTGCGGACTTCCATCAGGCCCGATCCGTCAACGTCTGAAAGCGCGACTTCGAACAGCTGGTGCTTGATTCGCTTGTAATCATAGGTGCGGGCGATGTCGGGCGCGAACGCCTTTACCGGCTCAAACAGCAAATGCGGGACGTCCGGGTAAACCTCGATCAGCGACCCGGTGCCTTTCTGAACGCCGACATCGAGGACTGCGGCCACCGGAACACCCCTCAAACGCATCGTCTGAAGCGATGCGGTCTGACTTAACCGACGGTTGGCCCTGCGCCAGAAATTAAAGACGTTCACTTTTCATCCGTTCGCAATCCGCAACGCCCTTTAAGCCCGCGCCAGGGTTTGCTGAAAGCGGAATCTTGGCCTAATCCTGCGGCGAACCGGCCAATCAGAAGATCAGGTATTCTATGAGAGCCCTCGTCAAAGCCAAGCGCCAGGAAGGCATCTGGCTCGAAGACGTGCCGACGCCTGTCATTGGTCCGAATGACGTCCTCATCAAGGTGAAGACAACGGCGATCTGCGGCACGGACGTCCACATCTACAACTGGGATCAGTGGGCGCAGAAGACGATCCCGGTGCCGATGACCGTCGGCCATGAATTCATGGGCGAGATCGTCGGAATCGGCTCGGAAGTGCACCCTGAACATTCGAAGATGAAGATCGGCGACCGCGTATCCGTCGAAGGCCACGTCACCTGCGGCTATTGCCGCAACTGCCGCGCAGGCCAGCGCCATCTCTGCCGCAACACGCAAGGGATCGGCGTCAATCGCCCGGGCGCCTTCGCCGAATACATCGCGGCGCCGGCGTTTAACGTCTATCGCCTTCCCGATGACATTCCCGACGAAATGGGCGCGATCTTCGACCCCTTCGGCAACGCGGTTCACACCGCGCTCGCCTACGATCTTGTCGGCGAAGACGTGCTCATCACCGGCGCGGGGCCGATCGGCATCATGGCGGCGGCCGTCGCGCGCTTCGTCGGCGCGCGCCATGTCGTCATCACCGACATCAACGAATTCCGCCTTGGCCTTGCGCTCGAAATGGGCGCCTCACGCGCCGTCGATGTCTCGAAGCAGACCCTCCGCGACGTGATGGGCGAGCTTGGCATGACAGAGGGGTTCGATATCGGCCTTGAGATGTCGGGCGCGCCGGTCGCCTTCGCCTCGATGCTCGACACAATGAATCATGGCGGCAAGATCGCCATGCTCGGCATCATGCCGAACGGCGCCGGCGTCGACTGGGACAAGATCATTTTCAAAGGTCTCGAGATCAAGGGCATCTACGGAAGGCGGATGTTCGAGACGTGGTACAAGATGGGCGCGCTGTTGCAGGCGGGATTGAACCTGAAGCCGATCCTCACTCACCGCTTTCCCGTCAGGGACTTCCAGAAGGGCTTCGACGTCATGCGGTCGGGGCAATCGGGCAAGGTCGTGCTCGATTGGTGATGTGTGAAAAGATCGGTGCGGGAGGGGAAATTGGGAGCAATCGCAAAAGTCGCTTTAGGCGCGATCGCCGTCGTCGCGGCGGCGGCGCTCTTGTCGATCCTCGGCGGCTCCGCCGTCTGGCTTCTCGGCGGCGCGCACTCGCTTGACATAAAGGGGCGCGCCGAGGCGATCGCAGCGCCGACGAAATCCGGGCCATGGAGCCATTACGGCGCCGACGCAGGCGGTTCGCGCTATTCGGGCCTCGATGACATCACCCGCGAGAATGTCGGAACGCTGGCCCGCGCCTGGACCTACTCGACCGGCGACCTTCAAACGAAGCCGCAAGCGATCCGCCGCAGCGCTGGCGAGGCGACGCCGATCCTAGTCGAGGACAGCCTTATCTTCTGCACGCCCTTCAACGAAATCATCGCGCTCGATCCCGGAACCGGGGTCGAAAAATGGCGCCACGACCCGAAGATCAATCTCGAACAGCGCCCGGCGAACCAGTTCGTCTGCCGCGGCGTCGCGTACTGGAAGGACACGGCCGCCAGCGGGCGATGCGCCTCGCGCATTTTCAGCGGCACGAATGACGGGCGTCTCATCGCGGTCGATGCGACGACGGGGACGCCTTGCGAAGATTTCGGCGAGAGCGGCGTCGTCTCGATCGATCCGGGGATGGAACTCCTCTGGCCGGGCGAATTCCAGATCACCTCGGCGCCGACGATCGCCGGCGACATTGTCGTCATCGGTTCGTCGATCTCTGACAATGCGCGCGTTGAGGCGCCGCGCGGAACCGTTCGCGCCTATGACGCGCGAACGGGCGCGCTTTCCTGGATATTCGACCCGATCCCGCGCGAGGGGAACGCACCGAACGCCGCCGACTGGAAGGGCGATTTCCCGCGCGTTGAGGGGCACGCAAATGTCTGGGCGCCAATGTCCTTCGATGCGGCGCGCGGGCTTATCTTCGCATCGACGAGCAGTCCCTCCCCGGACTTTTTCGGGGGCCTCCGCCCCGGCGACAATCGCTATTCGAATTCGATCGTTGCGCTCAAGGCCGAGACCGGCGAAGTCGTTTGGAGCTACCAGACCGTTCATCACGACGTCTGGGATTACGACCTGCCGGCCCAGCCCGGCCTTTACACCATCGAAAAGGACGGCGCCGCGAGAGACGTCGTTGTCATGGCCGCGAAAACGGGTCTCCTCTTCGTGCTCGATCGCGACACCGGCGAACCCGTGCTCCCCATCGAAGAGCGTACGGTTCCGCAGGAAGGCGCGGCGCCGGGCGAGGTTTTATCGCCGACGCAGCCTTTCCCGACCGCAACGCCGCAAATCGTTCCGGACATGGTCAAGGCGAAGGATGCTTTCGGTCTTACATGGTTCGACAAGCGCGCTTGCGCGAAAGCGATCGGCTCACTGCGCGCGGATGGTCTTTTCACTCCGCCGACTGAACAGGGAACGTTATTTCTTCCCTTCACTGGCGGCGGCGGCAATTGGGGCGGCGGCGCATATGACGCCTCGCGCAATCTCTTCGTCATCAACATGTCGAACGTCGCTCATCTCATTCAGCTCATCCCGGCTGACAAGGTCGAGGAAGTCGAAGAAGTTCTGCATGATTCTGAAGTCTCGCCGCAGGCGGGCGCGCCGTTCGGAATGCGGCGCGAGCTTCTTCTCTCCCCGCTCGACCTTCCCTGCACGCCGCCGCCCTGGGGCGTGCTTGCGGCGGTCGATCTTTCGAGCGGCGCCATCGTGTGGAGGCGCACGCTCGGCACGATCGAAGATTTGACGGACGGCGCCGCGAAGATCGAGCTTGGCACGCCGACGATCGGCGGGCCGATGGCGACAGCGGGGGGTCTCGTCTTCATCGGCGCGACGCTTGATTATTACCTCCGCGCCTTCGACATCGAGACCGGCGAGGAACTCTGGAAAGGCCGGCTGCCGACGACGGCGACGGCGACGCCCATGACCTATGAGTGGAACGGTCGCCAGTATGTCGTCATTTTTACAGGCGGTTACTCCAACATCGACGCGCCGCCGGGCGATGAACTCATCGCTTTCGCGTTGCCGGAATGATTGTGTCAGGTCGCCGAACGATCGATGCGAACATGGCCAGCGCTTCGAGACCGTTCATCCTGCGAAGGCGCCGGCCCGGCCCCTGACCGATACGGCAAGCAAAAACCCGGCGCTTGCGCGCCGGGTTTTCTAGACTTGCGCCCTTGAAGAGCGAAATGGGGGGAAATTCCTTCCTCAGACCCTTGCTGCGGTCTTTTCGTGACCTGCCGCGCGGATCGCCCCTTCAAGAGAACGCTGCAAAATCAGGCCTGCAGCATTTCGGCGTTCAGGGACGCAACATAACGCCTGAAGAGAAAGCTTACATCGCCGCTTTCTTCTTGCGGCGGGCCTTCCGACGCTTCTTCTTGGCCGGAGCGGCTTTCGCTTTCGCCTTGCGCTTCGTTCTGCGCTTGGTCGTTCTCTTCGCCGCCGTCTTCTTGGCTGCTTTTCTCTTCTTGGCTTTACGTTTGACCGCCATGGTCTTTCCTCCGAGTGAGTTACGGAAGGCTCGACCATAATTCAATTTGCTAAAAAAGTATTCAATCGTGCGGGCGCGGAGCGTCTGCACAAGGCCGATTTCGCGAATTTTGTGCGCTTTTTTGAGTCGAGTGCTTCAAAAATGCATCACGAATCAGTTTCGCGCGCGCATTTTTTGATTCGGAAATTGCATTTCAGCGCGAAGTGATTCGGATTTTCGAATCAAAAACCTGCGCATCGCGCATCATCAGAACGGAATTTCGTCGTCGAGTTCGAACGACTGGCCGCCGCTTGCAGGAATGCTCTCGCGCGTTCCGTAATCGCCGCCGCCGCTCTCGCGCCGGTCGAGCAGAACCATCGCCGAGTTGAAATTCCGGAGCACGACTTCCGTCGTGTAGCGATCCTTGCCGTCCTTATCCTGCCATTTGCGGGTTTCGAGTTGGCCCTCGAGATAAACTTTCGATCCCTTCTTGAGGTATTGCTGCGCGACGCGCACGAGCCCTTCCGAGAAAATGGCGACGTTATGCCATTCGGTTTTCTCGCGTCGCTCGCCGGTCGATTTGTCTTTCCAGGTTTCTGATGTCGCGACGGAAAAATGGCATACCTGTCCGCCGTTCTGGAACGAGCGCACTTCCGGATCCTTGCCGAGATTGCCGACGAGAATGACTTTGTTGATGCTGCCTGCCATTTGAAAATCTCCCGAAAAGAATGCGCGCGGGCGTTTCTCCGCAGATTCGGCGCGCGCCGTACCGCCCCTTGGCCAAATCCTTTTCCCCACAGGCGAAAACCAGCGGAAACCGCGGGTTTCAGCCTGAGCCTGCCCCAAAACGTTCACATCTTGTTCTTGCTGTCAACCGGCTTTTGCGTTTAAGTCGGCGCGCTTTTCACCCGTCCGATTCCTTATTCTCGCAACGAACCCCATGTCCCTTAAATCGATCCGCGTCGTCGGCGCCCGCGAACACAATCTGAAGAACGTCACGCTGGAGATTCCGCGCGACAAGCTCGTCGTCATGACGGGCCTCTCAGGCTCGGGGAAATCCTCGCTCGCCTTCGACACGATCTACGCCGAGGGACAACGCCGCTATGTCGAGAGCCTTTCGGCTTACGCGCGCCAGTTCCTCGAACTGATGCAGAAGCCCGACGTCGACCAGATCGAGGGCCTCTCCCCCGCGATCTCGATCGAGCAGAAGACGACCTCGCGAAACCCTCGCTCGACCGTCGGCACCGTCACCGAAATCTACGACTACATGCGTCTCCTCTGGGCGCGGATCGGCGTTCCCTTCTCGCCGGCGACAGGATTGCCGATCACATCACAGACGGTGTCGGAGATGGTCGACCGGCTGATGGCGGAGGCGGAAGGCGCGCGCTTCTTCCTCCTTGCGCCGATGATCCGCGCGAGGAAGGGCGAATACCGCAAGGAATTCGCCGAGTTGCAGAAGAAAGGCTTCCAGCGCGTCAAGGTCGACGGAACCTATTACGAGATCGCCGACGTTCCCGCGCTCAACAAGAAGCTGAAACACGACATCGACGTCGTCGTCGACCGGATCATCATCAAGAAAGGGATCGAAAGCCGTCTCGCCGAGAGCTTTGAGACGGCGCTGGCGCTGGCAGATGGAATCGCGATCGCGGAGAGCGCGGACGCTTCTCCCCTCTCCCGCAAAGCGGGAGAGGGGCCGGGGGTGAGGGCCCGTCAAAAAAACGGCGCGCCCGATGAATCCCCCTCACCCCTGACCCCTCTCCCGCAAGCGGGAGAGGGGGATGCAAGGCGCATCATCTTCTCCGCCAAATTCGCCTGCCCGGTCTCCGGCTTCACCATCGACGAGATCGAGCCGCGACTTTTCTCCTTCAACGCGCCGGCGGGGGCCTGCCCGAAATGCGACGGGCTCGGCACCGAGATGGTGTTCGATGAGGACCTCGTGATCCCGGACGCCTCGCTCGCGCTCAACAAGGGCGCAATCGGCCCGTGGGCGAAGGGCCAGTCGCCCTACTACATGCAGACGCTCGAAGCGCTGGGGAAGAAGTTCAAGTTCAAGACCACGGCGAAATGGTCCGACCTCACCCAAAAGCAGAAAGACATCATCCTTTACGGGACGGGCGAAGACGAAGTCGCCTTCATCTATCAGGACGGCGCGCGGAAGTTCGAGACGGTGAAGCCGTTCGAAGGCGTCATCCCGAACCTTGAGCGGCGTTTCCGGGAAACGGATTCAAGCTGGGTGCGCGAGGAATTGTCCCGCTTCCAGGCGATCACGAATTGCGAGGCCTGTAACGGCCAGCGACTGAAACCCGAAGCGCTCGCGGTGAAAATCGGCGCGAAGAACATTTCCGAAGCGACGGAGCTGTCGATCAAGGCGGCGGATAGATGGTTCACCGAGCTTGAAAAGACGCTGTCGAAAAAAGAACTCGAGATCGCCGCGCGCGTGTTGAAAGAGATCCGCGAGCGGCTGCACTTCCTCAACAATGTCGGCCTCGACTATCTGACGCTGGCGCGCGCGTCCGGCACGCTTTCGGGCGGGGAAAGCCAGCGCATCCGCCTCGCCTCGCAGATCGGATCGGGGCTCACCGGCGTCCTCTATGTTCTCGACGAGCCGTCGATCGGCCTTCACCAGCGCGACAATGCGCGGCTCCTCGAAACCTTGAAGCGCCTCCGCGATCTCGGCAATTCGGTGCTCGTCGTCGAGCATGACGAGGATGCGATCAGGACCGCCGATTTCGTGGTCGATATCGGCCCCGGCGCCGGCATTCACGGCGGAGAGATCATCGCCGAAGGCGATGTCGCCGACATCATGGCGACGAAGCGCTCGATCACCGGCGACTATCTCGCCGGCCGCCGCGAGGTGCCGGTTCCCGCGGAGCGCCGTCCCTACAACAAAAAGAAAGTCATCCGCATCGTCGGCGCGCGCGAGAACAATCTCAAAAACGTCACCGCCGAAATCCCGGTCGGGCTTTTGACCTGCGTCACCGGCGTCTCGGGCGGCGGCAAGTCGACGCTCGTCGTCGACACTCTCTATAATGCGGCGTCGAGGAAGCTCTACAATTCGAAGGACGCTCCGGGCGCGCATGACCGCATCGAAGGGCTTGATGAGTTCGACAAGGTCATCGACATCGACCAGTCGCCGATCGGAAGGACGCCGCGTTCGAACCCCGCGACCTACACGGGCGCCTTCACGCCGATCCGCGACTGGTTCGCCGGCCTTCCCGAGGCGAAGGCGCGCGGCTATCAGCCGGGGCGCTTTTCCTTCAACGTGAAGGGCGGGCGCTGCGAAGCCTGCCAGGGCGACGGCGTCATCAAGATCGAGATGCACTTCCTCCCCGACGTTTACGTGACCTGCGACGCCTGCAAGGGCCAGCGCTACAATCGCGAAACGCTTGAGGTGAAGTTCAAGGATAAGTCGATCGCGGACGTCTTGAACATGACGGTCGAGGAAGGCGCCGAATTCTTCAAGGCGGTGCCGGCGATCCGCGAAAAACTCGCAACGCTCAATCGCGTCGGCCTCTCCTACATCCATATCGGCCAGCAGGCGACGACCCTGTCGGGCGGCGAAGCGCAGCGCGTCAAATTGGCGAAGGAACTCTCAAAGCGCGCGACCGGCCGCACGCTCTACATACTGGACGAGCCGACGACGGGCCTGCACTTTGAAGATGTCAGGAAACTCATGGAGGTCATCCAGGAGCTCTCCGGCAACGGCAACACCGTCGTCATCATCGAGCACAACTTGGACGTCATCAAACAGGCCGACTGGATCATCGATTTGGGGCCCGAAGGCGGCGACGGCGGCGGCGAGATCGTCGCCGCGGGAACGCCGGAGGACGTCGCGCGCGTCGCGAAGTCTTATACGGGGCAGTTTTTGAAGGGGGTTTTGGGGAAGATTGGCGGGAAGAAGGGGAAGAAGGTGGCGTGAATGCGATTCTGGCAGCAAGCGCTCGTGACTGAACCGCACGCCTATGGTTCGGCTCTGGTTCTTCTGTGTAAAAATTTTGCCGAAACAGGGTTAGAATTTATAGGCAACGCATTTGTCATTTATCGGAATAAGGGCAGAGCGATTTGTCTCACAGCGGCCCATAATCTTGACTACATGAAGCGCGACGCCTGTCGGCGGAGGGTTCAACCGCATCTCACCACGCCGACAGATTTCATACCGATAACGCAAGAACCCTATGACACTGATGAATGCTACGTGGTTTTCCCGGACATACCT
>JBMOOR010000190.1:9864-10881 GCA_049324555.1 Pseudomonadota bacterium
CCTGATGGGTTCACATCAAAAATTCACCAACTCTCATACATAGACAATTATGATGTCGCTGCCTTGGAAATTGACGCACCTGACAGCCTTGGCCATTTTGCGTTCGACATAAGAATGCCGCAGGTTGGCGATGAGGTGGCCTTACTTGGAAATCGAATCGAGACAAATTCGACGGACGGCGGCCTCGTTCTCTCCAAAAGATTGGACTTTTTGTTTGGAACTGTGACCAACATTACTCTTGGCGCTTCGAGACAAAAGCAGTCCTACTGCTTCGAAACGACAATTCCGATTGTTTCGGGCATGAGCGGTGCGCCGATACTAATTAATCCAAGAACAGGCGATCAAGCAAGCGTATGCGGGGTCGCATCATTTGATGTGTCCGAATCGCAGGCATTTACTGACTTCATGATAAGCGGAAATTCTTCCGTATCAGGATTATTACCGCTTTTAGGGTTGGCGCTCAAGGTGCGGATTGAAGAGCAGAACGCACGATATGTTCCGTTTTCAGAACTGTGGGAAAGAGGATTCATTGGGAGACAGCAAACGGACCTTGAGGTTCGCGTTGACCATTGTGGTGACAGTACAAAAATCTACTATAAGGATCTTCGAGAAAGCCCGCCTAAGCAACTACTATATGAAATGACAAAGCACCCGTATATCGAATAGAAGCAAGCGTGGCAGAGCGGCGCACTAAGCGAAACGCAATGCACCGCTTTTCGGGAGAGATGGTGCATCGCGGCCTGCGGCCTTGAGGCGCCCCACCATCTACGAACCCCAAGAATGGCCATTTTCGCCGCAATTGCGTTCGATTGATTCTAATGCCTCCTCTGCCGCGAACTGCCCGCTGCGCCACCCGTCGATATTGGCCTGAATGATCGCCCTGCAATTCTTGGGTAAGCCCATTTCACCGTATGTTGGTTTTGAATTTGGGTCGCACGCCGTGAGCGCTATAGCAAACAGCAGTACCGTCGGAAGTTTTCGCATTAGGTATGCTCCCCTGCATGATTGTGTGCTTCG
>JBMOOR010000191.1:0-2971 GCA_049324555.1 Pseudomonadota bacterium
CATCGCGACGACGATCGGCGCGCTCTTCCTCATGTTTCTCGTCAGCTGGAAACTCGCGCTGATGATGCTCGCCGTCGGCCCCCTGATGCTCGGGCCGATATTCTTCTTTGGCCGGCGCGTGCAGCGCCTCTCGCGCGCGAGCCAGGACAGCCTCGCTTCGGCGTCGGCGCGCGCGAGCGAAAGCCTCGGCGCAATCGAGACGGTTCAGGCCTTCACGCGCGAGATCGAGGAAAGCGCGCGGTTCGGCAATGCGGTCGAGGCGACATTCGCGGTCGCGTTAAAGCGCATCTCCGTCCGCGCCTACATGACTGCGGTGATTTTCTCCTTTGTGCTCGGCGGGCTCATCGCGGTCCTGTGGTTCGGCGCGACGCAGGTGCAGTCGGGCGCCATCACGCCGGGTGCGATGACCCAGTTCGTCATGTACGCCTTCGTCGCTGTTTCCGGCGTCGGCATGCTCACCGAAACTTACGCCGAAGTGATGCGCGCCGCCGGCGCGACCGAACGGCTGATGGAGCTCTTGGGCGCCCAATCCGACATCAGGGCGATTGCGCCCGTCGCATCGCTCCCTCAGCCGCTCGTCGGCGACATTTCATTGCGCGACGTCAAATTCGCCTATCCCGCACGCCCGACGCAGCAAGCGCTCAAAGGCGTCAGCATTGGTTTTGCGAGCGGCGAGACGACGGCGCTTGTCGGCCCGTCGGGCGCCGGCAAATCGACGATCTTTCAATTGCTCCTGCGCTTCTACGATCCGCAGGAAGGGTCGATTTCAATCGACGGCGTCAACATCCGCCATTTCGATCCTGCAGCGCTCCGCCAGTCGATTTCGGTCGTGCAGCAGAATGCGCCGCTCTTCGCCGGAAGCGCCGCCGACAACATCCGCTTCGGACGGCCGGAGGCTTCCGATGACGACATCCGCGCGGCGGCGATCGCCGCCAATGCGCATGATTTCATCATGGCCTTGCCGGAGGGCTATTCGACGCCGCTCGGCCAGGGCGCGACGACCCTCTCCGGCGGCCAGCGTCAGCGCCTTGCGATTGCGCGCGCGATCTTGCGCGATGCGCCGATCGTCCTTCTCGATGAAGCGACAAGCGCGCTCGATTCCGAAAGCGAGCGCCTCATCCAGATCGCGTTCGAGCGCATCTCGAAGGGCCGCACCTCGATCGTCATCGCGCACCGCCTCGCGACGGTGTTGAAGGCTGATCGCATTGTCGTCATGGACGAAGGCCGCGTCGTCGATCAGGGAACGCATACGGAGCTTCTCGCGCGCGGCGGCCTTTATGCGCGGCTCGCGGAACTGCAATTTTCGCCCGGGCGCGAGGCGGCGGAGTAAGACATCACCCCCCGCTCATCCGGACGAAAGCCGGGATAAGCGGGAAAAGCGTCTGGCGAAAAGCGTGTTTATTCTCCCGGCGCTCTTTCTGTTTTTTCGGCTTTCTTCGCGCGGCGCAGCCGCAAAAGGCGCCCTTTTCATTTTGGAAACGGGCGCCCAATTAACCTTGATCGCGCATGATCAATCTTTCTCGCGCCGGCGCGGAAAGTTTTCTCACACGAAACGGAATCGTCTGCTTCTTCCGCTTCGTCCTGCGGCGGACAGTTCAGTTGAACCGATGCGCCGCGAACCCGGATTGTCAAAGAGCCGGAGCCGCTTTCGCGACTCCACACGTCATTTCAACCTCCGAGATCGGAATTTCCGTCGCGGGTTCAAGCCTTCGAAAAGATGTATTTGCAAAACGGAATTCGCGCAGTCGGTGAATGGGCGTCTCGAGTCCTCATCCTGAGGAGCGCGTCGAAGACGCGCGGCTCGAAGGATGCGGGCGAGTGATTCAATTAATTCGCCCGAAGCTCTAACCCAACGAATATTCCCGACAGCCTGCTCCTTGCAAATAACTGACCGGTCAGTTATATAGAAGGCATGGCCTCCGTCATCAAAAAGCGGACCGTCGCCCCCAAATTCCGCCGGCGCGCCGAGGCGCGCCCGGATGAGATCCTCGACGCCGCCCTCGCCGTCTTTACGGAAAAAGGGTTCGACGCGGCGCGCGTCGACGACATTGCAGGACGCGCCGGCCTCTCGAAGGGCGCGATCTATCTCTATTTCGACAGCAAGGAGGCGCTCCTTCGCGGCCTCATCGATCGCGAGGTGGCGCCGGCGGCGCAACGTCTGAAGGCGCTCGCGGAGGCCGGCGGCGCCGACGCGAAGGCGACATTGAAACTGCTCGTGACCGTCGCGACGCAGCTTTTCAACGACGCACGCATGTTCGCGACGCCGAAGCTCGTCATTTCGGTCGCGCCGCGTTTCCGGGAGATCGCCGAGTTCTACAGGAAGCGCGTTATCGACGAGGCGATCGGCGCGATCGCCGCGCTCCACAGGAAAGGCGTTCAGTCGGGAGCCTTTCGCGAGGCCGACTCCGACACCGTGGCGCGCATGGTGATGGGGCCGATCGTCGTCCACGCGATGCGAAAGCATGTCCTCGGCGCAAAAGACAAAGCCCCGCCGCTCGCGCGAGCCGAAGCGCATCTCGACATATTGTTTGAAGGGCTGGTGAAGAAATGACGCATGCTGATCGCCGATCCTTCGAGACGACCCGGCGATCGCCGGGGCTCCTCAGGATGAGGAAGTCTGGCGCCCTCGGTGCGCGCTCACCCTCTCCCGCGTGCGGGAGAGGGCAGGGTGAGGGTCGGTCAACACGCGAAGTCCTCACTTTGATTCCCCCTCACCCCCGACCCGTCGGACGCATGGTCCGACCCCGCAAGCGGGAGAGGGGAATGCGCCTTATGCTGATCATCGCCGCCCTCCTCCTCGCGGCCTGCGCGCAAAAAGAAGACCCTACGCTGACCGGCTATGTAGAGGCGGACTATCTCTATCTCGCGCCGCAGGACGTCGGCGTCGTCAAGACGCTTGCCGTGCGCGAAGGCGATCGCGTGAAAGCGGGAGATGTTCTCTTCACGCTCGATCCGGCCCGAATGTCGCTTG
>JBMOOR010000191.1:2981-10792 GCA_049324555.1 Pseudomonadota bacterium
GGGGAGCAAGCGACCGCGGCGGCGCAGGGCGCCGGCGCGCGCGCGGCCGACGACGGCGCCATGGCGAAGCAGATCGCCGAAGCCGAAGCGGCGCTGACGCTCGCCGAGCAGACTTTCCGGCGCTCAAAAGAACTTGTGAGGGACGGCGCCGTTTCAAAAGAAAAATACGATATCGACCTCGCCGCGATGAACTCGGCGAAAGCGCGCCTCGATCGTGTCCGCGCCGAGCGCGCGGCGATGCTGCGCGAATGGGATTCGATGAACGCGGCGGCGCGCCTCGCCGAACGGCGCGTGACTGACCTTGAAACATTGGCGCCGCAAGCCGGAACGATCGAACGCGTCTACCGCCGACCCGGCGAAATCGCTGCGATCGGCGATCCGGTCGTCGCTTTGTTGCCGCCTGAAAATTACAAGCTCAAATTTTTCATCCCTGAACCGAAGCTCGCGACGTTGCAAATCGGCGGCGAGATTTCATTTTCCTGCGACGGATGCGAGGGAAAGCGCATGGCGGCGATTTCCTACATCGCAAGCGAACCGCAATACACGCCGCCCGTCATCTATTCGATCAAGGAGCGTGAAAAGCTCGTTTTCCTCGTGGAGGCGAGACTCGAAAATCCCGCCGGACTGCGGCCCGGCCTCCCCGTGACGATCGCGCTCAAATGAACGGCGATCTTGTCATCGACGTCAAAGGCCTGACGAAGAGGTTCGGGACGAAAACCGTCGTCGATCACTTCGATCTCGCAGTGCCGAGGGGCGCGATCTACGGGTTTCTGGGGCCGAATGGTTCGGGCAAGACGACGACGATCCGCATGGTGTGCGGGCTCCTCAAGGCGGACAGCGGCGCCGGCGCCGTCCTTGGCCTCGATGTCATCAGGCAGAGCCACATGATCAAGGAGCGCGTCGGCTACATGACGCAGCGCTTTTCTCTTTATGGAGATCTCTCGATCCGGGAGAATCTCGAATTCATCGCCCGCCTCTACAGTCTCGATACTGTTGACGATCGCGTCGATGCGTCGCTGAAATCGCTTGGCCTTTCCGACCGCGCAAAACAGCTCGCTGGAACCTTGTCCGGCGGATGGAAACAGCGTCTCGCGCTCGCCGCCTGCATGATCCACGAACCGGAACTCCTGCTCCTCGACGAGCCGACCGCGGGCGTCGATCCGAAAGCCCGGCGCGATTTCTGGGACGCGATCCGCGATTACTCAGCGCACGGGGTGACGACGCTCGTCTCGACCCATTACATGGACGAGGCCGTGCAGTGCGATCGCATCGCCTTCATCGCCTACGGCAAAAAGCTGATCGACGCGCGAACGGCGGATATTCCGGGCGAGGTGGGCCTTTCCGCCTTTCGCATCGAAGCGGCCGATCTCGAAGAAGCGGCGCGGCGATTAAAAAGCGCCGGCGGCTTTGACGTGCTGGCGCGTTTCGGCGCTGCGATCCATATCGCCGCCAGAGATCCCGCCGCGCTCGGCGCCGCCGTCAAGTCGGTCGAGGGATTGAACGCGCTTCAAGTCGAGCCGATCGAAGCCGGGCTCGAAGAAGCATTCATCTATCTGATGACCGGCGCTGAAGACAATTTCGCCAACGGTCTCGAAGCGCGGGTCGGCCAATGATCTCATTTGCGCGCATCAAGGCGATCTTCCTCAAGGAATTCGTGCAGATGCGTCGCGACCGGCCGACATTCGCGATCATGATCATGGTGCCGATCATGCAGCTGACGCTCTTCGGTTTCGCCATCGACACCGATCCGCGCCATCTGCCGACCGCCGTTGAACTCCGCGACGACGGTCCTTTGACGCGAAGCCTTCTTTCTTCGCTTCGCCAGTCGGACTATTTCAGCATCGTTGCGCAGGTGCGGACGGACGAGGAAGGCGAGGAGCTGCTTCGTTCGGGCGAAATCGCCTATCTGATCGTCATCCCCGAAAATTTCGAGCGCGAGTTCGTGCGCGGCGAACGCCCGCAAATCCTGATCGCCGCCGATGCGACGGACCCCGTCGCCGCATCCGGCCCGATCGCCGCCGCCAATGAAATCGCGCGGCGCGCCTTCGCGCCTGAACTCGACCGTCTGCCGAAGAAACTGCGCGGCGGCGCGGCGCCGTTCGAAGCGGTCGTTCACCGCCAGTATAATCCCGCGGGCGAAACCTCGATGAACATCGTGCCGGGCCTTCTCGGCATCATTCTCACCATGACGCTGATCATGATCACCTCGATCGCGCTGACGCGCGAGGTCGAGCGCGGCACGATCGAGGCGCTCTTATCGACGCCGGTTCGCGCCAGCGAAATCATGATCGGCAAGACGACGCCCTACATTCTCGTCGGCCTCATCCAGACGGCGATCGTTCTCGCCGCCGCGCGGCTCATCTTTCACATTCCGTTTGTCGGAGAGTTTCCGCCTTTCGCGCTCGCCCTCCTCTTGTTCATTTTCACCAATCTCATGCTCGGCTATCTCATTTCGACGGTCGCAAAGACGCAGATGCAGGCGATGCAGATGACGTTCTTCGTGTTTTTGCCGTCGATCCTGCTCTCGGGATTCATGTTCCCTTTCGCCGCGATGCCGGGCTGGGCGCAGGCGATCGGCGAGGCGCTGCCGATCACGCATTTCCTGCGGATCGTGCGCGAAGTGATGCTGAAAGGCGCGGGGTTCGCCGAAATCCGCGGCGACATCTGGCCGATCGCCGTGATCTTGACGGTCCTCGCCCTCGCCTCCCTCGCGCGATTCAGACGGACGCTGGATTAGCAGGAATTGATCTGTGCACGGAAGATCAGATCGATCGCGTGAGCCCGCCGTCTACGCGAATGTTCTGACCGGTGATGTAGCCGGCGCCTTCCGAAACAAGGAAAGCCACCGTCGCGGCGATCTCCTTGCTGGTTCCATAGCGCTTCATTGGAACGCTGTTGCGGCGCTCATCGGCGGCGGGAAGGCTGTCGATCCAGCCGGGCAGCACGTTGTTCATGCGCACATTGTCCGCCGCATACTGGTCGGCGAACAACTTCGTGTAGACCGCGAGACCCGCGCGAGCGACCGCGGACGTCGGAAACATCGCGCTCGGTTCGACGACCCAACTTGTAGAGATGTTGACGATGGCCCCGCCCTTCTGGGCGATCATGATGGGCGCCACCAACCGAACGGCCCGAACCACGTTCAGGAAATAGATATCGAGACCCGCATGCCAATCGGCATCGCTGATTTCCAGAAGCGGCGCGCGTGGGCCGTGACCGGCGCTGTTGACCAGCGCGTCGACGCGACCCCATTTCTTCATCGTCGCGTCAACCAGGCGCTTCAGATCTTCGTTGGACTGGTTGGAGCCGGTCACTCCAATGCCGCCAAGCTCCCTGGCGATCGCCTCGCCCTTGCCGGACGAAGACAGGATGGCGACGTGGAAGCCGGATTGAGTTAGCAGCCGCGCGGCGGCCGCGCCCATGCCAGATCCGCCCGCTGTGATGATCGCCACCTTCTCGTCGGCCGTCTGGCTGAGCGTCATTGTTCACTCCCGAAAGCTCGAATGGTCGTAAAGATTTGGGACGCGCGCCGCCGAATGCGAATATCATTCAGTCATCGGCTCCATGCACGCGAGTCATTTCCAGCAAGGCAGATATGAAGTCGGATTTCATCCTCCGACTACAGCCACCGTCTTACCTTCGCCTTATAGGCCGCGTATTCCTCACCGAATTTGCGTTTGAGGTAGGCTTCCTCCGGAAGGATCGCGAGGAAGTGGATTACCCCGCCGGCGGCGGCTGTCGTGATGATGATCCAGACATTCGAGGTCGCAACGCCGAAGCCGGCGCCGAAGAGCATCATCGCGAGATAGAGGGGGTTGCGCGTGAAGCGATAGGGTCCCTTCTGGAACAATTCCTTCGCCGGCGTCGCGGGCCTTAACGGCTGGCCCTGTTCGACGAAAATCCTGATCGCCATCATCATGAGCCCAAGCGCGACGATGATGAGGAGTCCGCCCAATCCTTCCGCGAAAGCGCGCGGCAGCGGCAGTCGTCCGCCGACGAAGAGGCGAATGATGTAGCCGGAAACGAGGGCGGCGAAAAGCACCGTCGGCGGATGAATTTTCACCGCTGGCTTGTCCGCCTCGGCTTTCGGCGCGTCCATCGGGTCCGGCGCAAATTCATCGACCATGGAAAGTCTCTTTCTGTCGTTGCGTTGCGTCCCGACCCGGTTCGATACGGGGCGATCGCGTGTGATTTTCGTCACCCCGGGGCGCGACGCAGTCGCGAACCCGGGACCCAGCTTTTCACGCGGCTGTGGCGCAATGGATTCCGGGTTCCGCCTTTGGCGGCCCCGGAATGGCGGGGAAAGGTCATACGCAATCGCCCTGCGGCTCGTCGGCCCTGCCTACTCAAACAGTTCCGAATGGGTTCCGGCGCGAACGAAGTTAATGAGGTTGCTCTCGATTTGATAGATTAGCAGAAAATCCCCGCCGATGTGACATTCGCGATGATCCGCCCACTCAGCCTTAAGGGGATGGTCGAGCCATTCCGGTCCGAGCGGCGCGTCGTTGGCGATGAGGAGCATCATCGCCTCCTTGAGCTGGCGCATGTCATAGCGCCCGCTCCGTGAGAGCTTTTCCCAGTCCTTGGCGAATTGCCTGATGTAGGCGGCGGCGCGCGGAGGAGACGCCCGTTTAGCGCTTGCGGGCTTCTTCATCGAGCGCCTTGAAGATGTCCTTGCCGTTCGAGAACCGGGCATTGTGCTTCTTCATCAGCGCGCGCGATTGAAGCATCGCCGCTCGCGTCTCGGCGTTCGGAGCCTTGAGTTCCAGCGGAACCGCGCGGTCTCTCGCGACGCGGGTCAGCGTCATGCGCACGATGTCTGAGACGGTGAGGCCGAATTCCGCGAGAACTTCGGCAGCCTCGTCTTTGAGCTTTTCGTCAATTCGGGCGCGCACAAAAGCGGTCGCGGTCATTGGGTTGACTCCATTTTAAGCACATGTAGCTCGAATGAGCTACAATGTCAACCAAGCCGCCCTCACCCTCTCGCCCGTATCAGACGTCCTTTCTCACGCGCCCAATCGCGTTTCTTCTCTGTGTCGCGCTTGTCCGGCGCCTTCTTGCCGAGCGCGAGGCCGATCTCGACTTTCGCGATGCCGCGATCGTTAAAGTAGAGCTTCAACGGCGCGATCGTATAGCCCTTGCGTTCGACCGCCTGCGTCAGCTTCGCGATTTCGCGCGCGTGAAGCAGGAGTTTCCTCGGCCGCTTCGGTTCGTGGTTTTCGCGATTGCCGGCGGAGTATTCGGGGATATTGGCGTTGATGAGCCAGATCGCGCCTTTTTCAGGCGCAGCATAGGCCTCCTTGATTGTCGCCTTGCCCTCCCGCAGCGCTTTCACTTCAGTGCCGGTGAGCATGATCCCGGCCTCCATCACATCTTCGATGTGATAGTCGTAGCGCGCGCGCCTGTTGTCGGCGATGAGCTTGTAGGCGCCTTCGCGCTTCGCCGACATCAGTCGACCAGTCCGAGCCCGCGCAGCACGGCGCGGACGCGCATCTTCGTCGCATCCGTCGGACTGACGAGCGGCAGGCGCAGCTCGTCCGAACAGAGCTGCATCAGCGACATCGCAAATTTTACCGGAGCCGGCGATGTCTCCGCAAAGAGCGCGTCATGGAGCGGCGCAAGGCGATCCTGAAGGCTGACGGCGGCCGCGTAATCGCCGGCGAGCGTCGCCGCCTGCATTTCGGCGCAGAGATCGGGAACGACATTCGACGTGACGCCGATGCAACCGCGCCCGCCCATCGCGTTGAAGCCGACCGCGGTCATGTCCTCTCCGGAGAGCTGAATGAAATCAGGCCCGCTCGCAAGGCGCTGAAGCGCGACGCGCGCAAGATCGCCGGTCGCATCCTTGACGCCGACGATGCGCGGCAGCTTCGACAGAGCGCCGATCGTCTCGACCGAAAGGTTTGCAACAGTGCGGCCCGGCACGTTGTAGAGAATGATCGGCAGGCCCGTCGCATCGTGGAGCGCCGTGAAATGCGCGATGAGGCCTCCCTGCGTCGGCTTGTTGTAATAGCCGGTGACGGCCAGGAGCGCGTCGGCCCCCGCCTTCTCCGCATAGCGTCCGAGTTCGATTGCTTCCGCCGTCGAATTGGAGCCCGCGCCCGCAACGACCGGAATCCGCCCCGACGCCGTTTCGACGGCGAGCGTGATCACGCGACGGTGCTCCTCATGCGAAAGCGTCGCCGATTCGCCGGTCGTCCCCGCGGGGCAGACAGCGGCGGTTCCGGCCTTGATCTGACGGTCGATCAGCGACTGAAAGGCGCGCTCGTCGATGGCCCCGTTCTTGAACGGCGTCACCAGCGCCGTTAGCGAGCCTGTCAAGTTTATCATGAGTTTAGCCGGTCCTTATCTGGCGGTCTCGATACAGCTTGCGCGAAATGCGGGCAAGTTTGCGGTCTTTTAAGGGGGATGGCATGCTTTCCGCCGTAAATCGTCTACCATGAGTCATCCTTTGGGGGGCAGTGCGCGTTGATGCCGAAACTGGGGAAAACAAAGGGCTCGATCGCCGCCGTATTGGCGGGCCTCTCCTTGCTGGCGACGCCGCCGCTTGCGGCGATGGATGCGCCGCGGCTGAAGCCGCCTGCGCCCGGTCCCGCCTATCTCGAAAAGACGGATCTTGAACGGCTCAAAACGGTCAAGGAGGAAATCGGCCGCCGCCACCATCCGCAGGCGCGCGCCGCCGCCGTCGGCATCAAGGACCCGACCGCAAAGAGTCTCGCCGACTGGTATTATTTCGACGCGGAAGACCCCCATGTTGCAATCGAGGAAGCGGACGCCTTTCTCGACGCGCATCCCGAGTGGCCGTCCGCGGGCAAAATCCAGGCCCATGTCGAGAAACGGATTTTGTGGACGACGGCGCCAGGCGTCATCCTCGCGTTTTTTGACTCGCGCGATCCTGTAACCGGCGAAGGAAAGCTTCAGCTCGCCCGCGCGCAGTTTGCGACAGGCGCCGCGGATGCGGGGACTTTTCACGTGCGGGATGCATGGGTCAATCACAACTTCGTCCTCGCGGACGAACAGCGCCTCCTCGCCAATTACGGCGGCAGGCTTTCCTCTGAGGATCACGCAGCCCGCGTCGACCGGCTGCTCTGGGCGCGCGAAGTCTCGACCGCCAGGCGGACCTTCTCGCGATTGAGGCCCGAAGACAGGCGGCGCGCCGAAGCACGAGCCGCACTCCTTCTCGGCGGCGCCGATGGCCCGAAGCTTTACGAGCGATTGAGCGCCGATGACCGCGCCGATCCGGGCGTCATGCTTGCGGCGGTGCGTTATTTCCGCCGCGCGGAGGAAGAACCGCGCGCAATCGCAATAGCCCTGAGCGCGCCGACCGATCCCGCGGCGCTGCGCAATCCCGCTCGCTGGTGGGACGAACAAAACCTCCTGATGCGCTGGGCGCTGAAGGAACATCAGTACGCGGACGCTTATGCGATGGCCGCCCATCACGGCCTTGAACCCGGAACCGCAGGTTTTGCGGAGGCGGAATTCAACGCCGGCTGGATCGCCTTGCGGTTCCTCAACGATCCCGCACGCGCCGAACGCCATTTCGGCGCCCTCACCGCCAAAGTCTCCGCGCCGATTTCCCAGTCGCGCGGCTGGTACTGGCTCGCCCGCGCCGCCGAAGCGAGGGGTGAGGCCGCGATCGCCGCGCAGCGATATGGAAAGGCCGCCGAGCAGATCTACACCTTCTACGGCCAGCTCGCGGCCGAAAAGATCGGGGGCGCCCCGCTCAACCGGACATTTGAGACGAGCCCGCCGGCGACGCCGGAAGAAAAGGCGCGCTTCGGTTCGCGCCCCGGCGTTGCAGCGCTCCGCAT
>JBMOOR010000192.1:0-10776 GCA_049324555.1 Pseudomonadota bacterium
ACGCGCATTCCTTCCGGCGATCGGCTTTGCGATCGCCGTCTGGCTCATCGCCGGCGCCGGCGCACTCTTTCTCCAACGCATTCGAGCAGGATCGGCGCCGCTCGCCCAAACGATGCGGCTCGCTCTGTCGCTGCCGGGCGCGACCATGGGGCTCATCATCGGGCACGCATCGATGGGCGTCTGCGTCGCCGGCATCGTCGCCATGAGCGCCTTTGCGACAGAAGAAACGAAAATGCTCGCCCCCGGCGAAAGCTTCACGCTTGCGGGCTTTGAGGTTGCGCTTGAAGATGTCGCGATCGTCGCCGGCCCGAATTATGAAGCCGAGCGCGCGACATTCGCTATTTCGCGCGGGGAAAGGGAATTGGCGAGGCTCTCAAGCGAGCGGCGTTATTACCCCGTGCGCGGCCAGGAAACGACCGAGGCCGGCATCCGCACGAACCCGCTGGTCAATTTCTACATCGCGCTCGGCGAAAATCGCGACGGGCGCCATGTAGTCAGGGCCTATGTTCATCCCCTCGCACCGATGATCTGGCTTGGCGCGCTCGGCATGGCCGGCGGCGGAATTCTCTCGCTGACGGATCGCCGCTTCCGTCTCGGCGCCCGCTCCAAGGCGCCGGACCGGACGGCTCCCGCCAGCGTTCCTCTGCCTGCGGAGTAAGCGATGCGCATCTCCGCTTCGATCGTTCCGCTCGTTCTGATGGCCGGCGTCGGCGTTTTCCTCGGGGCCGGGCTCGGCCGCAACCCGCACGTTCTGCCGTCGATGATGATCGACCGCCCTCTCCCCGATTTCGACCTGCCGCCGATCCGGAGCGGCGATGAGGGCTTCAGGCGCGGCGACATCGAAGGGCGGATCGCCATGATCAACGTTTTCGCATCCTGGTGCGTATCCTGCCGCATCGAACACCCGACGCTGATGAGCCTCGCCGCGCGCAGGGGAACGCCGATCTACGGCGTCGACTGGAAGGATAGAGGCGAGGACGGCGCGGCGTGGCTCGCCGCGTTCGGGGATCCTTACGCGGGCGTCGGCGAAGACCGCGACAGCCGTCTTGCGATCGAGCTTGGCGTCACCGGCGCCCCGGAGACCTTCATCGTCGACAGATCGGGCCGCATCCGTTTCAAGCAGATCGGCCCGATCACCGACGAAGTCTGGAAAGAAACGATCGAGCCGGTCATCCGCGCGCTTGAAGAGGAGGCAGCGTCATGAGCGCGCTTCGCGGCGCGCTCGCCGCCGCTTTTCTCCTACTGTCAGCGGTCTCCGGCGCGGAAGCCGTCGAGCCGGATGAAATGCTCGCCGACCCAATGCTCGAAGCGCGCGCGCGCGCCGTCAGCCGCGAGCTCCGGTGCGTCGTCTGTCAGAACCAGTCGATCGACGATTCGAATGCGCCGCTCGCGCATGACATGCGCCTTCTCGTCCGTGAGCGGATCGCGGCGGGCGACAGCGACCGCGCGGTGAAAGACTATCTCGTCAAACGCTACGGCAACTACGTGCTGCTGAAGCCGCCCATGCAGCCGAACACGCTTTTCCTGTGGTTTGGGCCGCTCGTTTTCCTCGCAGCCGCCGCGCTCGGGTTCGCCGTTTACCTCGCGCGCGCTCGAAAGGCCGCGGTCGCTGAGCCGGATGCGCTCACTGAGGACGAGCGGCGGCGCCTTGAAGAGCGGGCGTCAGGGACCGCGCCATGATCTGGATCGTTCTCACCGCGATGCTCGGCCTCGCCGCTTTTTTTGCCGCGGCGCCGTTCCTCGCGACGGCAAAGTCGAAAACGGGCGACGAAGCGCGCGCCGCGCTCTACGAAAATCAGATCGCGGAAATCAATCGCGACGCAGCGGCGGGCGTCCTCTCGGAACCCGAAGCGAACGCCTTACGCGTCGAAGCGCAACGAAGGCTCCTCGCCGCTTCCGACGCAGATAACCTCATGGAACCGAAAATGTCCTCGCCAAGACTTGTCGCCTCGATCGCCATCGCCGGGATTGTCGCCATTACAGGCGCCGCGCTTTACGCAGTGAAGGGAAATCCGACGGCGCCGTCCGTTTCGCATCCGGAAATTGCGTCCGCCCCGGAAAACGCAACAGCGCCTGCGTCCGCGATCGGCAGCGTCGACGGCATGATCGAGGGATTGAAATCGCGCCTCGAAAAGGAGCCGGGAAACGCCGACGGCTGGCGCATGCTCGGCTGGTCCTATTTCAACCTCGGGCGCCATCGCGAGGCGGCCGACGCTTACGCCCGCGCCGCAGCGCTCGCTCCTGAAATTGCGGCGTATCAGTCTTCCTATGGCGAAGCGCTCGTCATGACAGCGGGCGGGTTCGTCACCCCCGACGCGATCAAGGCGTTCGACCTCGCGCTTAAGAGCGATCCGTCCGATCCGCGCGCACGCTTTTTCAAGGCGCTTGCGATCGATCAGGCGGGCGATCCCGCAGGCGCGATCGCGCAATGGATCGAGATCGTCAACGCCGCGCCTGATGACGCGGAATGGGCGGGCGATCTGCGCCGGCGCATCGAAACGCGAGCCAAGGAAGCGAGCGTCGACATCAAAGGCAAACTGAAATCGCCTGCGACGGCGCCAATCCTCGCCGCCGCCCCGGCGCCGACCGCAGAACAGGTGCGCGCAGCGATGGAGCTTCCCGCCGATGACCGTCAGGCGATGATCGAAGGGATGGTCGCCAGACTCGCGGGCCGCCTCAAAGAGGATCCGAAGGATGCCGACGGCTGGATACGCCTGATGCGCTCGCACATGGCGCTTGGGCGCGAGAACGAAGCGCGCGGCGATCTTGCGACCGCGCTCGCCGCTTTCGCCGATGACCCTCAAACCCATGCGCGCATCGCGTCGGAGGCGGCGGCGCTCGGCGTCAACGCGCAATAATCCGATGACGGATGCTGTCGCCTTCGCCATTTACGCGGTTCCGCTCGGCCTCATCTTCGCGGGGTATCTCTCATTGAGGGGGCGTTCGGCGAAACGCGCGCGCGCGATTCTTGATGAAGCGACGGCGGCGGGACTGATCGAACCGCCATCCCTTCATCCCTCGATTGATCCGACGACTTGCCTCGGCTGCGGATCCTGCGCGAGCGCCTGCCCGGAGGGCGACGTGATCGGCCTCATCGCCGGCAAGGCGGTGATGATCGAACCGACGCATTGCATCGGCCACGGCGCCTGCGCCGACGCCTGCCCGACCGGCGCAATTTCGCTCGTCTTCGGAACCGAGCGGCGCGGCGTCGACATTCCGCGCGTCGGACCGGATTTTCAGACGAATGTCGCGGGCGTCTATATCGCCGGCGAGCTTGGCGGCATGGGATTGATCAGGAACGCGATCGAACAGGGCCGGCAGGCGATTGAAGCCATCCGCGAGAATATTCCGAAGACGCACGGCGATCTTCTCGACGTCGTCATTGTCGGCGCGGGCCCCGCGGGGTTCGCCGCAACGCTCGCCGCCAAGGCCGCGGGTCTCAAATATGTGACGCTCGAACAAGAATCGCTCGGCGGCGCGGTCGCCCATTATCCGCGCGGCAAGCTTGTGATGACCGCGCCCGCGATCCTGCCGATCGTCGGCAAGGTCAATCTCAAAGATCCGTCCAAGGAGGCCCTTCTCGACTTCTGGCGGTCGACCGCAGAAAAGACGGGCGTTGATATTCGGTATGAAGAACGAGTGACCGGCGTCAAGGCGCTCGGCGCCGGATTTGAAGTCGCGACGGAACGCGGCCGCCACCGGACGAAAACCGTACTGCTGGCGATCGGCCGGCGCGGCACGCCGCGAAAGCTCGGCGTTCCCGGCGAGGACTTGCCGAAGGTCGTCTATCGGATGATTGATCCCGCGCAATATGCGGGCCGCAGGGTCGTTGTCGTCGGCGGCGGCGACAGCGCGCTCGAAGCCGCCGCGGAAATCGCCGACCAGCCGGGATCGCACGTCGTCCTTTCCTATCGCGGCGAGGCGTTCGCGCGCGCCCGCCAGCGCAATCGGGTCCGCGTCGACGACGACGCCGCCGCCGGGCGGATCAATGTCTTGCTGAATTCCGAAGTCGTTGAAATCGATCAGCAGCATGTGGCGATCAAAAAAGGCGCCGTCACCAAGCGCGGCGCCAATGACGATGTCATCGTCTGCGCAGGCGGCATTCTGCCGACAGAATTCTTGAAAAGCGTCGGCGTTGAGGTCGAAACGAAATTCGGGACGAAATAGAGCGCGCGAAAATGAGCGTGCTTTGTTATTCGAGATCGGCGCCGAGCGAGCGCATCAGATCGACGAAACTCGGAAAACTGGTTGCAATCATCGAGGCGTCGTCGACCGCGACGGGCTTTGCGGAAGCAAGGCCCATCACAAGAAAGCTCATCGCAATGCGATGGTCGAGATGCGTCGCGACGATCGCGCCGCCCGCAACGTCGCCGCCGCGGCCCGCAACGCTGAGCCAGTCGGGTCCGCTCGCCGTCGCAACGCCGTTCGCTTTAAGCCCCGCCTCGATCGCCGCGAGCCGATCGCTTTCCTTGACGCGCAGCTCCTCGATTCCCGGCATATGGGTTTCACCCGCCGCAAAAGCGGCGACGACGGCGAGAACGGGATATTCGTCAATCATCGAAGCCGCGCGCGAAGCGGGGACGCAAACGCCCTTCAACGCCGAATGGCGGACGCGAATGTCGGCGATCGGCTCGCCGTTTTCTTCGCGCGCGTTTTCAATATCGATCCGGGCGCCCATTTCCTTGAGCGTTTCATAAAATCCCGCCCGCAGCGGATTGACGAGGACGCCCCGCACGAGAATGTCGGAGCCGGGCGCGATCGCCGCCGCAGCGGCGAGGAACGCCGCCGAGGACGGATCGCCCGGAACCTCGACGCGCGCCGGCCTGAGTTTTTGGCCGCCTCGCAGGCGAATGCGCCGCCCCCCGCCCACCGTCTCAATCTCGATGTCGGCGCCGAAGGCCCTCAGCATGCGTTCGGTGTGATCGCGCGAGGGCGTCGGCTCGATGACGGCCGTCTCGCCCCTTGCGCCAAGGCCGGCGAGCAGGACCGCCGATTTCACTTGCGCCGAGGCGACGGGGAGACGGTATTCAACGCCGCTAAGGACGCTTGAATGGAGAGCGAGCGGCAGCTTGCCGTCCCGCATCTCGATTTTCGCGCCCATGGCGGCGAGCGGCTCGCTCACCCGGCGCATCGGGCGGCTTCGAAGGCTTTGGTCGCCGTCAATCCGGGCGGATATTTCCTGCCCCGCCGCTGCGCCGAGAACGAGCCGGCAGCCGGTGCCGGAATTGCCGAAATAAAGCGGACGTTCAGGATCGCGCCATCTGGCGCCGCGAATGCGCCAGACCGGGCCTTCCTTGCCAAGATCGCGCTCGACCTCCGCGCCAAGGGCGCGCATCGCCGCCGCGGTCCGCAGAACGTCGTGGCCCTCAAGAAGGCCCTTCGCCGTGCTTTCCCCTTCGGCGAGCGCGCCAAAAATGAGAGCGCGATGTGAAATCGATTTGTCGCCGGGCGCCGCCGCTTCGCCGGTGAGGGCGCCGCGCCGCGCCGCCCGAAGTCCGCCGCCGGAGCCGGCCATCGCCATTCCCTTTCGTCCAACTTTTTCCCGCTTTTGACAGCGCCCGTCAGGCGTGGCAACAGACGCCGCCAATCGACATTCTCAATCAGGGAATAGAGTAGTGACCAAACCCGAGCTTGGCGTGAAGCGCGACTGTCCCCAATGCGGCGCCCGCTTTTACGACCTCAACAAGGAACCCGCCCACTGCCCGAAATGCAGCTGCGAGTTCATTCCGGAAGCCTTGCTGAAGCCGCGCAAGCCGCGTCGCGAAGACGAGGCGCCCGAGGCCGGCGAACAGGCGCCGAAACCGGCGGCCGAGGTTCCGCTCGACGCCGCCGAGAAGGAACAGAAAGCGCCTAAGTCCAAGCGCAAGCCCGGCCTTGATGAGGCCGAGACCGCCGAAGAGGATCTTGGCGACATCGACGATATCGATATCGATATCGATGACGCCGCCGACGACACGCTCCTGGAAGAGGACGAGGACGAAGACGAAGACATGGGCGGCATCGTATCCGGCGGCGAAGAGGACGACGTCTAATCGATTTATCGTCCGGAAATGCCGCTTGCAGAGCCGGGGAACGGGAGCTAGGTTCCGCGCTCCCAAAAAGGGTCTTCGGGCCGCCGCCGTCCCAATCGGCGCGCCCGCAACGCTGGCGTTCGGGGCTGTAGCTCAGTTGGGAGAGCGCTTGAATGGCATTCAAGAGGTCGACGGTTCGATTCCGTTCAGCTCCACCAGCCTTCGCGCCCACGGGCGCTACGGCTCGGCGAGCCCTCCGTCACAAAGGCGGACGGTTTGGTCCGCACGCGGTGCGATGACCGGATGAGGGTTGCGCTCCTTGGCTCCACAGGACAGGTCGGTCGGGAAACTCTCGCCGCGGCGACGGCGCGTTCGAATGTCAAATTGCTGGCGCTCTCGCGCGAGGACGCTGACCTCCTGAAACCAGGCGCTGCAGCAGATGTCATTCGCAAGCTGAAGCCCGACGCTGTCGTCAATGCGGCCGCATGGACCGCGGTCGACAGGGCTGAAACCGAAAGGGACGCCGCCTTCCGCATCAACGCCGAAGCGGTCGGCGAGATTGCGGCGGCCGCGCGCGATATCGGCGCGCGACTTGTTCATCTGTCTACAGACTATGTCTTCGGCGGCGAAGAGGACGCGCCCCTTGACGAGACGGCCGCGACCAAGCCGTCCAATGTCTACGGCGCAACGAAGCTTGAGGGTGAAAACCGGGCTCGCGCGGAAAATCCGCACACGGTCGTCCTGAGGACTTCCTGGGTCTACTCCGTTCACGGTGCGAATTTCGTGAAAACGATGCTGAAACTCGCTCTGTCGCGGCCGGAAGTCGGCGTCGTCGCCGATCAAATCGGCGGCCCGACGCCGGCGTCAGCGATCGCGCTCGCCTGCCTATCAATCGCCGGGAAGGCGGATGGCCCCGGCGGGCTTTACCATTTCCAGGGCGCCCCCGCCGCCAGCTGGGCGGATTTCGCGGAAGCGACTTTCCGTGCGGCTGGAAAAGCGGTCAAAGTGAACCGGATCTCGACGAGAGACTATCCGACGCCGGCGCGCCGACCGCTCCGCACCGTCCTTAACTGTTCCAAAATCCTGCGGGATTACGGGTTGGGACAGCCCGACTGGCGGCTCGATCTCGTCCGGACGGTTGCGCGGCTCATGGAACGGCGTTCGTCAGAGGACTAAAGAGGGCGACTCAATGAAGGGCGTTGTACTCGCCGGCGGTTCCGGCACGCGGCTTTATCCGATCACGCGCGGCGTCTCGAAGCAGCTGATGCCCATCTATGACAAGCCGATGGTCTATTATCCGATCAGCGTGCTGATGCTCGCAGGCATTCGCGACATCCTGGTCATCACGACGCCGGACGATCGCACGTCGTTTCAGCGTCTCCTCGGCGACGGCTCCGACTGGGGCGTCCGGTTCAGCTACGCCATCCAGCCGAATCCTGAAGGCCTCGCCCAGGCGTTCATCATCGGCGAAGACTTCATCGCCGGCGACAAATGCGCGCTCGTTCTCGGCGACAATATTTTCTACGGCCACGGGCTCACCGACGAGCTGCGGGACGCCGCGTCGCTCAAGGAAGGCGCCGTCATCTTCGCCTATCAGGTGACGGATCCGGGTCGCTACGGCGTCGTCGCGTTCGATGCGACGGGCGCCGTCACCAGCATTGAGGAAAAGCCCTCAGCGCCAAGATCGAACTACGCCGCGACGGGGCTCTACTTCTATGACGAAACTGTCGTTGAGCGGGCGAAACGCGTGAAGCCTTCGGCGCGCGGCGAGCTTGAGATCACGACGCTCAACGAAATGTATCTCGCCGACCGCAAGCTCAGGGCGCAAATTCTTGGTCGCGGCTACGCCTGGCTTGATACGGGCACGCACGAATCGCTGCTCGAAGCCGCCCAGTTCGTCCAGACGATCGAAACCCGGCAAGGTCTCAAGATCGCCTGCCCCGAGGAAATCGCCTTCCGCCTCGGCTTTATTGACGCAGATCAACTTCGCCGCCTGGCGGCTCCGCTAGCAAAAAACCAATATGGCCGGTATCTGTTGAAAGTCGCCGAGGGTTGAGGGAATTGGCGCTGGAATGAGCACCGAGACGGATGAAAAATTCGCTCGAATCATGAACGCCGCAAACGCAGCCTTGCGCGCCAAGGATGCGGCGAACGCGCTTGCGCTGCTGAGCGAGGCGCAGGCGGTCGATCCGAAGCAGCCGGACGTCCATTTCAACAAATCCGTCGCTTACGAACTGATGAATGATCCGAACGCCGCAATGGCGGCGATCGACGCGGCGCTTGAAATCCAACCCTACCATCTTCCCGCCAAGCTTGCGAAGGCGCGGCTCCTTGAAGAGTCCGGCCGCAATCAGGCGGCTGCGGTCATCTACCGCAGCGCCCTCACCTTCGCGCCGGAAGAGTCGCGTCTTCCCCCGCCGCTCGCGAAATCCGTGCAGCACGCTCACGCAGCAGTCGAAGCAGACAACGCAAGGCTGCGCGCCTACATCGTCGAGCAGGTCGATGGAATCTACTCGAAATACGGCCGTTCGGAGACGAAGCGGTTCGACGAATGCGTGCAGATTTTCACGGGCGCCGGCCGGCCGTATTTCCCGCAGCCGACGCTGCTCTATTTCCCGGCGTTGCCGCCGGTTTCATATTTCGAACGTTCGCTTTTCCCATGGATCGAGGAATTCGAAGCCTCGACCGAGGATATCAGAAGAGATCTGCGGTCGATTCTGAATTCTCCCGCCGCGGACGAATTTTCACCCTATATCAATTACCCGCCCGGCGCGCCGGTCAACCAATGGGGCCAGCTCAACAAGTCCAAGCGATGGTCTTCGTATTTCTTCTGGAAGGACGGTTCGAGAAACGAAGACGCGCATCAGCGCGCGCCGAAGACCGGCGCTGCGATCGGCCGCGCTCCCCTCTTCGATGCGCCCGGATTCGGTCCGGCGGCGTTCTTTTCCTCGCTCGCAGCGCATTCGCACATCCCGCCGCATGTCGGTTCGTCAAACGTGCGCTCGATCGTTCATTTGCCGCTTGAACTGCCGGGACCCGCGTGGTTCCGCGTCGGCAACGAGCGGCGCGACTGGAAGATCGGAGAGGCGTTCGTCTTCGATGATTCGATCGACCATGAAGCGATGAACGAGGCGGATGCGACGCGAACCATTCTTATCGTGGACATCTGGAACCCGTATCTTACGCAACCCGAGCGAGAGCTTGTGTCCGTTCTCCTGGCGTCTTCCCAGCACTATCGGCGCAATGTCCGCTGACTGATCTGCGGTTGCGGCGGACTTGGAGGGATGAGGCCGATATTGCCATCGGCTCGCCGTTGAGCCATGAGGCTCCAAGGTTTCGGGATTAAAAGGACTTCCCGGACGATCGTGGAGCGGGCGACCATGAAGATCTTTGTCATCGGCGGCGACGGATTCTGCGGATGGCCGACATCCCTGCACCTGTCCAATCTCGGGCACGAGGTGCTGATCGTCGACGACTTGTCGCGGCGGAAAATCGACGTCGAACTCGAAGTCGAATCGCTGACGCCGATCCGGCCGATTTCCGTGCGGCTCGCCGCATGGAAGGAAGTCTCCGGCAAGGAAATCCGTTTCGAGATGATCAACGTCGCCAAGAATTACGCGCGACTGTTGCATCTCATCGAGGAAGAACGGCCCGACGCGCTCATCCATTTCGCCGAGCAGCGCGCAGCGCCCTATTCGATGAAATCGTCGTTCCACAAGCGCTACACCGTCGACAACAATATCAACGCGACGAACAACATTCTCGCGGCGATCGTCGAGGCGGGCGTCGACGCGCATCTCGTCCATCTCGGCACGATGGGCGTTTACGGTTACGGCACCGCGGGAATGAAGATCCCGGAAGGCTATCTTCCGGTGAAGATCGCGACCGACGACGGGCGTGAAATCACGCAGGAGATTCTCTACCCGGCCAATCCCGGCTCGATCTATCACATGACGAAAACGCAGGATCAGCTTCTCTTCGCCTTCTACAACAAGAATGACGGGCTGAAGATCACCGATCTCCATCAGGGAATCGTCTGGGGAACGCAGACGCGCGAGACGCGTCTCGACGAACGCCTCATCAACCGCTTCGACTATGACGGCGATTATGGCACCGTGCTCAATCGCTTTCTGATGCAGGCCGCCGTCGGCTATCCGATGACCGTGCACGGGACCGGCGGCCAGACGCGCGCTTTCATCCACATTCAGGACACGGTCCGCTGCATTCAGCTCGCGATCGAAAACCCGCCCCAGCACGGAGAACGCGTGCACATCCTCAATCAGATGACGGAAACGCATCGCGTTCGCGATCTTGCGCGCATGATCGCGGAGAAGACGGGCGCCGAAATCGCGAATGTCAGCAATCCGAGGAATGAGGCGGCGGAAAACGATCTCAACGTCGAGAATCGCCGCCTCTTGAACCTCGGGCTCGATCCGATCACGCTTGAGGAAGGGCTTCTTGAGGAGGTGCGCGAAATCGCGCGCAAATACGCGCATCGCTGCGACCGTTCCAAAATACCGTGCGTTTCCTACTGGAACGACACGCAGCGCCAGAAGGCGGAGCACTAAAAAAAACCGGCGCCTCCCAAAAGAGGCGCCGGCCTACGCATACTGAACTCTTTTCGCTGATTCGCTTACTGCTGCGGGGCCGTCTCGGCCGCCGGTTCGATCGCGCCTTCGGCCGCATCGGCCGCCGCGTCGACGACGCCTTCCGCCGTTTCTTCCGCAGTCGCTTCGGCCGCCGCGTCCGCTGAGGCCGCAATCGG
>JBMOOR010000193.1:0-10716 GCA_049324555.1 Pseudomonadota bacterium
CCTTGAAACGCGCGATCGCCAATCTCGTCAGCAACGGCCTCAAATACGCAAACAAGGTCGAGGTGAGCGCCGCGCGGCGCGGCCCCTATGTCGAGGTCACGATCGACGACGACGGACCAGGCATTCCCGAGGAGAAACGCCGCGAGGTGTTCAAGCCGTTCTTCCGGCTCGACGAAGCGCGCAGCCGCCAAGAGGGCGTCGGCCTCGGCCTTTCCATCGTGCGCGAAGTCGCAAGAAGCCATGGCGGCGACGTGACGCTCAGCGCATCGCCGCAGGGCGGATTGCGCGCGGTGTTAAAACTGCCGGGATAGTTCGGTTCCTGTCATCCCGGTCGACTTTCTCTCCCCTCTCCCGCTTGCGGGGTCGGACCATGCGTCCGACGGGTCGGGGGTGAGGGGTCGTCAACCGAGAGACCATCGCTTGTTGACGCACCCTCACCCTGCCCTCTCCCGCACGCGGGAGAGGGCAAGAAGCGTTACTTCGTCAACTCGCCCGCCCGCTTCTTCGCCGCCTCAACCGCCATGATCATCAGTCTACGGATTGCCTTGTCGGCGCCGTCGAGCGCCTTCAGCGCCGCTTCGGTCGTTCCGCCGGGAGAGGTCACGGCCCGGCGAAGGTCGGAAAGCGAGCGCGCATCTGAATGAGCGTAGGCGCCGGCGCCGATCAGCGTCGCCCGCGCCAGCTTTTGCGCAGCCGCCGCCTCGAGGCCGACTTCGCGCCCCGCCTCCGCCAACGCTTCGCCGAGAAGGAAGAAATAAGCAGGCCCGCTTCCCGACACCGCGGTGACGGCGTCAATCGCGTCTTCGCTTTCGACCCAGATGACTTCGCCGACGGCGCGCATCAGCGCTTCCGCCATGGCGCGGTCCCCGGCCCCGATATTTGACGACGCATAAAGCGCCGTCACGCCGGCGCCGACCGCCGCCGGCAGGTTCGGCATTGCGCGGACGATTTTCTTCGCCTGAGGCAATGCGGCGCCGATGGCGGCGACGCTCTTTCCCGCCATCACCGAAATCGAAACGGCGCCGCCGACGACGACGGCGAATTTCGGCAGCACTTCCGCTGCAGCCTGCGGTTTGACGGCGACGACGAGCGCGTCAAACCGCGATGCGCCGATCGGCGGATTGACAGCGACGCCATGTTCCTTCGCTGCGTCAATGATCGCCGCCGCCGGCGCCGGATCGAAAATGGCGGAAGCAGCGCAGTCGATGATGCGCCGTTCAATCCAGCCGCGCAAAAGCGCGCCGCCCATCGATCCCGCGCCGACGAGCGCGACTGAGATTTTTTTGGTCATGCGGCGTTATTATCAGACAGTCATTCGCGTTGGCCATCCTTCGAGACGCGGCCCTTCGGGCCGCTCCTCAGGATGAAGGGGCGGTTTTCAATTTGAGGGGCTTCATCCTGAGGAGGCTCGGTCATCGGCAGATGATCGAGCCGTCACGAAGGATGCGGAGCCTAAGCGTTTCCCGCCGTCTCAAAGAGCGACGCCTCAAGCGCCTC
Organism: Pseudomonadota bacterium; assembly: GCA_049324555.1. GTDB lineage: Bacteria > Pseudomonadota > Alphaproteobacteria > Caulobacterales > Parvularculaceae > Amphiplicatus. The sequence continues at coordinate 1,498 of JBMOOR010000193.1, forward strand.
GTCCGGCGTCTTGCCGCCCCAGATCAGATAGTTGAACGCCGGCAGGAAGCGATCGATCGCCTCGCGCGCACCCTTGATGAGGCATTCCGCCTGCACGCGGTCAAGGGCGCCGTTGGCGGGGAGAATGGCGGCGTTGCGGAACACGATTGAATTGTCATCCGACCACAGATCGAAATGACCGATCCACAGCCGCTCATTGACCATGGCGACGAGGCGGGCGACCTCGTTGAGGCGGCCTTTCGGCGCCTTGAGGTCGAGCGGAGCGCCCATTTGCAGCGTTGATAGTTCCGGCCGCCAGGTGAACCAGAAGCCTGCGTCCCGCCAGAGGCCCGGGATCGCCAGATGCAATTCATCGGCGTCAACGCGCTCGACGCTGAGCGCCATATCGTCGGCGACGGATTCAAGCGCTTCGAGCGGATCGGCTTCCCGAGACGGCGACTTCAAGAGTTCAATCGACATGGGGCTCCCAAGGCTGACTGCACGTCGCGATTGCGCGGCGAGTCGGAGGGGCCCGCAATGATTCGATCCTGTGGAAATCTAGCTGGTTTTGCCCAAACCCGCCTCGATCTTCCCCTCGATCTCGCCGATCCGGGCGGCAAGGCGCTCATTTTCCACACGCGCAGCTGCGGCCATGTCGCGGACGGCTTCGAATTCTTCGCGGGGACCGAGGTCCATATCGGAGAGGAGCCGCTGCAACTGGCCGCGCGCAACGGCTTCCGCTTCGCGCCGGACGCCGTCGACCGCTCCCGCCGCCTCCGACATCAGCTTGGCGATTTCATCGAAAAGGGGGCTCTGGGTCTGCATGGGCGGCTCCTTCGGGCGCGATTGGCCGAAAGATAGGGGCAAGCCGTCGAAAAGGCGACAGCGGCGCAATGGCGCGGTGTTAAGCTGCGGCGTTCGGCAAAAGAGGGGAATTTCCATGCGAACGAACCCAAAATTGGTCCTGATTCCGGCTCTCGTAGTCGCACTCGCCCCGTTGTCTGCGCCGGCTTCGGCGGAGGATTTCAGCGGCGACATCGCTGAGATCGCAACGTTCCTGGAAATGGACAAAGCCTATTCGGCCGACGAACGCGGCGAGGCGGAAGCCGCCTTCGCCGCGCTGAAGTCGACGGCCGCCGACATGTCGCCCGAGGCCTTTCAGCTCGCGATCGCTCACATCGCCGCAATTGCGCGCAATGGCCACACGATGCTCGCGCCCGGCGTCTGGGCTCACCAGTTCAACCGCATCCCGATTGAACTCTACTCCTTTGCCGACGGCGTCTTCGTCGTCCACGCTCGCGATGAACACAAAGACCTCCTCGGCGCGCGCGTCGCCGCGATCGGCGGCAAGGACATCGCGGAATTGAAATTAGCCTTCAGCGGCTATTTCGGCGCACGCGAGGGAAAGCGTGATGAATGGGCCGTGTTCTTCCTAGAATCGCCCGCGCTCCTTCACGCCGCCGGATTGGCCGACGACAGCGAGAGCGCCGAGGTTTCCTTCGTGCTGCCTGACGGCTCGATGGCGACGCGCCGGCTCGAGGCGAAACTTGATCCGCCGCCCGGCGAAATATTCGACTTTCTCGATAATTCCCGCCTTGTCGCCTATGGAGCCGAAAACGCACGCGCAGGCGTCGAGGCACCGCTCTATCTCAAGAATGACGGGCACGCCTTCCGGTCGGCGGCGCTTCCAGAACTCGACGCCTGGTTCATCCAGCTTCGCATCAACAAGTCATTCTATGATCAGAGCATCGATGATTTCTTCAGCGCAGCCGCCGAGGAAATAAAAAAGGCGAAGCCGAAGAACGCTATCGTCGACTTGCGGCTCGACGGCGGGGGCGATCTCAACACGACGCGGGAGTTCATGCAGAAACTGCCGACGCTTGTGCGCGAGGGCAGAATCTTCATCCTTACATCCGGCAGGACCTTTTCCGCCGGCATCGCGAGCGCGGGATATCTGAAGCAGGCGTCGCCCGAACGCGTCACGATCATCGGCGAACCGATCGGCGATTTTCTCGAATTCTACGCCGAAGGCGGGTTTGGGCGCCTGCCAGTTTCGGGCGCATTCCTGCTGCCGGCGACCGAGCGGCACAATTACATCACCGGATGCCCCGAGCCCGACTGCCACTTGTCGATCCGCGAGGCGTCGATCCGGGTGAAGTCGCTCGAACCCGACATTTCGGCGCCGCTGACTTACACTCTTTACCGCAGCGGCCGCGACCCAGCCCTTGAGGCGGTCCGCGACACGCTCGAAGACTGATTGGAACGGGCGGCAAGGCGACAGCTGCGGAAAAGCGCGCTAAAGAGGCCGCGCTTCGTCATGTCCTGAGGCCGAATGACCGTTCTCTACCCTTCGATCGACCCGGTTGCGATTCATCTCGGGCCGTTGCCCATCCGTTGGTATTCCCTCGCCTATATCGCCGGGATCGGCGTCGGCTGGCTTTACGCCCTCTCGCTGATCAGGAAGGCGCCGCTCTGGTCCGCCGCCGGCGCGCCGGTCGCCAAGGCGCAGCTGGAAGACGTGATCTTTTGGGTCGCGATCGGCGTCATGGCGGGCGGGCGTCTTGGCTATGTCCTTTTCTATGAGCCTTCGCTCCTCGTCGGCGCCTGGGAGCCTCTGGGCGCGACCATGGGCGAAGGCCTCGTCAAGACGCTGGTCGGCTGGATTCCAATTCCCCCCGCCTTGATGCTCTGGAAGGGGGGCATGTCGTTTCACGGCGGGCTCATCGGCGTCACGCTCGCGGGAATTCTTTACGCGCGCAAATACAAGGTGAACGCCCTTTCGCTTGGCGATCTCTTCGCCGCGGCGGCGCCGATCGGTCTCTTCTTCGGCCGCATCGCAAATTTCATCAACGGCGAACTCTATGGCCGTCCCTGGGACGGCGAATGGGCGATGGTGTTTCCCGCCGATCCGCTCCACGTCGCGCGCCACCCGAGCCAGCTTTATGAAGCCGCGCTCGAGGGCGTCGCTTTGTTCGCGATCCTGACGATCGCGACGCGCCGTTTCGGGCTCCTTAAAAAGCCGGGCGCGACGATGGGCGTTTTCCTCGCCGGCTACGCGCTCTCGCGCATCACGGTAGAAAACTTCCGCGAACCCGATCCATTCATGCCCGATTTCCCGATCGGACTGACCATGGGCATGATGCTGTCGGCGCCGATGTTCGCCCTTGGCGTCTGGCTTATCTGGCGCGCGTTCAGGAAGTCTGCGCAAAAGGCGGCCCTTGCGTCATGACGGAAGGCGTGCCCGCCCGCGAAGTGACGCCGCTTGAAGAACGCCTGATCGCCCTCATCAAATCGCGCGGACCGATTTCGATCGCCGACTACATGGCGGATGCGCTCTTCCACCCCCATGACGGCTATTACACCTCGCAGGCGCCGATCGGCGCCAAGGGCGATTTCACGACCGCGCCCGAGATCAGCCAGATATTCGGCGAACTGATCGGGCTCTGGCTCGTTCAATCGTGGACCGACATGGGCTCACCCGACGCGTTCAACCTCGTCGAACTCGGGCCCGGGCGCGGCGTCCTCATGCAGGACATTCTGCGCGCGGCGAGATTGCGTCCCGCCTTCCTCGACGCCGCCCATGTCTGGCTCGTCGAAACAAGCGGGCGCCTTCGCCACGAACAGCAGCGACGCCTTCGCGACGCCGGCATTGCGACCGATTGGGCGGACGCATTCGCCGACATCCCGCCAGGGCCGACGCTCATCGTCGCCAATGAGTTTTTCGACTGCCTGCCGATCCGCCAGTTCATCCGCACCGGGACGAGCTGGCGCGAGCGGCTCGTCGGGATCAACGAGACCGGCGGGGCGTTGTCGTTCACTCCCGCAGAGACGCCGCCCCTACCCTCCGTCGCTCTGCCCGAAAAGGACGACGCAGCGCCCGGCGATATTTTCGAGATCAGCGAAGGCGCGGAAAGTCTCGCCGACGAAATCGCCCGCACGCTTGTCGCAGAGGGCGGGCGCGCGCTGATCATCGATTACGGGCATCTTGGCGCCGGCTTCGGCGATACGCTGCAGTCAGTGCGCCGCCACGCCCATTGGCCGGTCTTGTCGGCGCCCGGCAAGGCCGACATCACCGCACATGTTAATTTCGAGCGCATCGTTCGCGCGGCCTTCGTCGCCGGCGCCGCCGCGCACGGACCCGTCTCGCAAGGGGACTTCCTCGATCGCCTCGGTCTTTCCGTCCGCCTTGAGCGGCTCAGCGCCGGCAAGTCGCCCGAAGAAGCCGCGGATCTCTTCAGCGGCGCGCACCGGATCGCCGCCCCCTCGCAGATGGGCGAACTCTTCAAGGTCCTCTGCCTTTCGGCGCCGGGCCTCCCGGAACCCGCAGGATTTCGCGCATGACGCCGCCCAATCTGAAGTCGCTGCTGCTTGAACAGCGAGGCGCCCGGCACGGTTTTTTCGGCCGCGCCGGAGGCGTCTCGACCGGGATTTTCTCGTCACTCAATGTCGGCCTCGGTTCGTCCGACAGCGCGGCGAACGTTGAAGTAAATCGCAGGCGATGCCGCGAAACGCTCGGCGCCGATCATCTCCTGACGCTCTATCAGATTCACTCCGCGCAAGCCGTCATCGTGACCGAACCCTGGACGGGACAAGGCCCGCGCGCCGACGGCATGGCGACGCGGATGAAGAGCGTCGCACTCGGCGTTCTTGCGGCCGATTGCATGCCGTTCCTGTTTGTCGACGCGGAGACGGAAATCATCGCCGCCGCGCACGCCGGCTGGCGCGGCGCTCTCGCCGGTATTCTTGAGGCGACCGTCAGCGCGATGGTCTCGCTCGGCGCGCGGCCCGAACGGATCGTCGCCGCCGTCGGCCCCTGCCTGCGCCAGTCGAATTTCGAAGTCGGTCTCGATGTTCTCTCGGCCTTCGCCGCAAAGCATCCGGAAGCGGAGCAATTCTTCGCGCCCGGTGTTTCGGCGGAAAAGCGCCAGCTCGACCTCGTCGGATTCGGACGATGGCGCCTCGCCGCAGCCGGCGTCGAACGCCTTGACGACATCGGCGTCTGCACGCTCGAAAAACGACGCGACTATTTCAGCTACCGCGCCAGCCGGCGCGCCGGCGAGGCGGACTACGGGCGCAATCTCTCAGCGATCGTTCTGGCGACGCATTGAGGGGCTTGATCGGCCGTCAAGAAACCGTCACAAGGCGACGCGAAGAATAATCGAGGCTGACGCATGAAGCTGATTTCGGGCAATTCGAACCGCCGCCTCAGCGAGAACATCTCAAGGCGCCTCTCGACCGCGCTCGCCGAAGCCGACATCAGAACCTTCAAGGACGGCGAGGTCTTTGTCGAAATCAAGGAAAATGTCCGCGGCGAGGATGTTTTCGTCATCCAGTCGACGTCGAACCCGGCGAACGACAATCTGATGGAGCTTCTGATCACGATCGACGCGCTGACGCGCGCGTCGGCAAGCCGGATCACCGCGGTCATTCCCTATTTCGGCTACGCCCGGCAGGACCGCAAAGCAGGTCCGCGGACGCCGATTTCAGCAAAGCTCGTCGCCAACCTCATCACGACGGCGGGCGCCGACCGCGTCCTCACCGTCGATCTTCACGCCGGGCAGATCCAGGGTTTCTTCGACATTCCGACCGACAACCTTTTCGCGGTGAAGGTCTTTGAGGAAAAAATCCGCGCCGTCCATAATGGCGACATAGAGGATGTGACGGTCGTCTCGCCCGATGTCGGCGGCGTCGTGCGCGCGCGCTCGCTGTCAAAGCGGCTCGACAACCGCCCGCTCGCCATCGTCGACAAACGGCGCGAGCACGCAGGCGTTTCCGAAGTCATGAACATCATCGGCGACGTCAAGGACCGGCATTGCATTCTCTTCGACGACATCGTCGATTCGGGCGGCACGCTCTGCAACGCCGCGCAGGCTCTGATGGACAAGGGCGCAAGGAGCGTTTCAGCCTATGTGACGCACGGCGTTCTGTCCGACGGCGCTCACGAGCGCATCGCGAAGGCGAAGGCTCTGACGCGCCTCGTCACGTCGGACTCGATTCAGTCGACGCCGGAGATCGACGCCTGCAAGAAGATCGAGAAAGTGCAGATCGGCGGTCTTCTCGCAGAAGCGATCCGCCGCATCGCGAATGAAGAGTCTGTGTCGAGCCTCTTCGATTAGGCTGACCGCAGCTTCAGCTAAAGCAGCACGAGTTCCGCGTGCAGCGCGCCGGCGGCCTTCATAGCCGTCAGGATGTCGATAAGTTCGCGCGGCCCGACGCCGAGGGCGTTCAATCCCTCGATGAGGTCGGCAAGCTCGACATTTTCATCGACAACGCCGATCCGCGCCTCGGCGCCTGAATCGACCGTAACATCCGTATTCGGAACGACAATGGTCTCCCCCGTCGGTGAAAAGGGGTTTGGCTGGGAGACATAGGGATTCGCGCGGATGGCGATCGTGAGATTTCCCTGCGTCACCGCAAACCGCGAAATCTTGACGTCGGCGCCGAGGACGACCGTGCCCGATTTCTGATCGATTACGATGCGCGCGCGCTGCTCCGGATCTATGCGGATATTTTCAATGGCGCCGATGATGCGGACGGGCGAGCGGCCGCCGGCGGGCGCGGCGACGTCGATCGTGCCGGGATCAAGGACGCTTGCAGCGCCCGGCCCGAGCGCTGCGTTAATCGCTTCTTCAATGCGCATCGCCGTCGTCGCGTCCGGCGATTTGAGGGCGAGGCGGATGCGGTTGAGCGATGAGAATTCGAACGCGACCTCGCGTTCAACGCGCGCGCCGCCTGGAATGCTTGCAGCGGTCGGGGCGCCGAAGGTGACGGAGGCGCCGGGCGCCTTCGCCGAGAGCCCGCTTGCGATCACCGCTCCTTGCGCCACGGCGTAGATGTCGCCGTCGCCCGCTCTTAACGGCGTCATGACGAGCGAGCCGCCGAGAAGGCTCGTCGCATCGCCGATCGCGGCGACGGAGACGTCGATCTGCGATCCGGCCCGGGCGAACGGCGGAAGCGTTCCCGTCACGATGACGGCCGCGACATTGCGCGACTTGAAATCCTCGCCCTGGATGTTGACGCCGAGCCGCTCAAGAAGGCTCGCGAAGGCTTCTTCCGTGTAGGGTGAATTTTTCACTCCGTCGCCCGTGCCGTTGAGCCCGACGACAAGACCGTAGCCGACGAGATCGTTGCCGCGCACGCCCTCGACATTTACGAGATCCTTGAGACGGACGTCCGCCGCCGCCGGCGAAACCGAGACGAATGCGATCAGCAACGCGGCGAGTGCGCTCTTCACAAAGGCTCCTTAAAGATAGTTGGCGAGCGAGAGATTTGAGAGGCGGGAAGCAAGGACGTAGGACGCCTCGATCTGCGCTTCGAGCCCCTGAAGCCGCGACGCCGCTTCGTAAGGATCGCGGCTCGTGATCGCGTTGTAAGCTTCGGTCAGCACGGGCTCTTCCGCATCAAGGCGGCCTTGCGCGGCGGCGATGCGCTGTTCTTCAACGCCGATACGCGTCCTGATGTCGAGGATGCCGCCGGAGCCGTCAAGAAGGCTTGTCCCTGCGTCCGTCAGCGCCGCATCGCGATTGACTGAAGGCGCGTCGGCGCCTGCGACAGCGATCACAACGAGCCCGCGAAGAAGATCTTTTACGCCCTGCTCGTCGGCGCGCACGGTCGCAGCGACTGTTTCTCCCCGCGTTATCTCGATCGAGGCGAGCGTCCCCGCTCCGCCCAGATAGATCGCAGTCCGGAACCCGCCGGCCGGATCGTTGAAGTAGATGTCGAGGTCCGCCGCTAGCTGAGCAGGGTTCGCCGCGCCGGCGTATAGGCCCGAAATGTCGGCGATGAGGGTATCGACGCTCCCAAGCGCATTCTGATCTGCGGCGTCGCCCGCAAAAAGCGAGAGGCCTTCAACCCGTACATTGAGACGCGAGAAGGCCGCAGCGAGCGCATCGCGTGCGGTGACGCTTGCAACGGCGATCGCTGTTTCATCGCCGCGTCCGAGCGCGGCGGCAAGATCGGCGTTGAGCGCGGCGCCGCCGCTGCTGATGTCGGCGAGCGTTTGCTGCGCAACGCTTGCCCTGAGGTCCGCCCGCGCAATCCCTTCGCGCTGGAGAGCGATATCGTCGATCGCTTTCCTGAGGAGATGCGCGTCGCCGATGCTGCGGCCAAGCCCCTTCGGGAGATCGGCGATACGCCCCGTTACAACCTCGGTCCGCGCGGTTTCCGCTTCGCGGCGCAACTGCGCGGTCGCGCCAGAAAGACGCAGGTGCGTCAATAAAGTCGGCGCGCCGATCGTTGTCATTGCCTAGATCTCCAACAGGCGTTCAACGAGCCGCCCCACCGTTTCGATGAGGCGCGCATTCGCAGCGTAAGCCTCTTCGATGACGATGAGGCTCTGGAGTTCCGCGTCCGTATCAACGCCCGTCTCCTGCAGCTCCGCCTCGCCGAGCGCGGCCGCATAACTTTCCGACGCCTGAAACGCGGCATCGAACGCGGTCCGATCGGCGCCGGCGGATGCGCTGAGCTCGCCTGCGGCTTCGAGCGCCGTCAACGCCCGACCGCCGCCAAGCGATCCTGCAATCGGCGCATCAAGAACGCTGACGAGATCGCGCAAGAGCGCGTTTGCAGCGATGGGCCCCGGCGCCGCTGCGCCGAGCCCGTCGCGAAGACGCCATGAGGCGCCGCCTTGCGCCGGATCAACAGCGGCGTTGAGCGAGAGGCGTCCCGAAAGACCGATCGCGACGGGCGGCGCCAGCGCAGCGCCCGCATCCGTAAAGAGCCCCGGCGCGCCCGGCGCCAACGTCGGGTCGAGCCCTGGCGCCTGAAAGCGATTGATCAGATCTTCCGCGAGCGCATCAAGTTCCGATGCGGCTTTCGGAACAATCTCGTCGCGCACGGCGAACAGTCCCGCAAACGCGCCCGCAGATGGAGCGCGCGCGCCGGCGCCCGGCGTAATGTCGACGCCTTCGACGGAAAGACCTGAAAGTGCGCCATTGGCGAGCGAGGCGCTCGCCGTGACAATCGGCGACGGCGTGAATTCAATCGCTCGAGCTGTCCCCGTGAGAAGAAGAACGCCTTCGTTCGTAATGAGATCGATGCGGCCGTTTTCACGCGTCAGCGGACGCACTGGAATGAATTCATTGATGCGATTGACCAGCCGGTCGCGTTCATCAAGGAGCGCCGTCGCATCGCGCCCGGCAACGCTCGCCTTGGCGATATCCTCGTTCAGCCGCTCGATCTGTTCGAGGGAAGCGTTTGCCTCCTCAACGCCCGCCGCAATATCGCCGTCGGCGCCGGCGC
>JBMOOR010000194.1:0-2809 GCA_049324555.1 Pseudomonadota bacterium
GCCAGAGACTGAGGCCGTGCGGATGAAACTCGCCGAAACTGTCCGGCGAGGCTTTCGCGACGCGGTCGGACCCGTCGAGTTTCAGGACATAGACGCCGCCCTGAACAGGCTTTCCCGCGAAGGTCGCACGCCGGTCGTCCGCCGAAATGAAGGCGACGCCGATTTCCGGGTCGATCGTCACATCCTCCGTACCCGGAAAGACATCGACGCGCCGGCATTGCTCGATCAGTTTCGGATGCAACCCGGCGAACACCCCCGATGCCGGAATCATGTTCCACAGGAACCATGCGACGACCGCAAGCGCGATCAGTCCCATCATTCTCAACAGGCCACGCATTGTACTTTACTCCGCCCCTCTGTCGCGAAACTGTCAAAATTGCGCCGCCAAAGCAACCTGCCTATGCTGAGCGCGGCGTTCGCCAATTTGGAGACTATCATGCGCGTTTTGCTCGCAGCACTTGTTGTCATTGTGACGTCAGCCTGTTCCGCCCCCAAAACGGAGACGCCGGCGCCTGCGGAATCTGACTCTATGACGGATGATCTCGCAGATGCGAATGGCGACGCGCCGCCCGAAGGGCGGGAAAAGACCATCGACGACATGCGCGCAGAATCGCTTGCAGCGATCGATCGCGCCGCCTGCGAAGGCGCGGGCGGGGAAGTTCGCCAGGAGGGAATGCTCGGCATGTGGCGGTGCGTCAAACCTTATGCCGACGCCGGCAAGGCGTGCCGCGGCAAAGCCGATTGCGAGGGGAAATGCCTCGCGACGGACGACGCGACGCCGGACGATGAAATCGTCGGCGCCTGCCAGGCGAATGACAGTCCGTTCGGCTGCTATGCGGAAGTCGAGGGCGGGAAAATCCAGAGCGCCATCTGCGTCGACTGACCTTGCGCTCGCCGATCGTTCTGACAGTCCAGTTTGATGAAGCCTCCGATGTTCTGTTTGAGGCGATGCGGCGGAAATATTTTCCCGAAGCGCTCAATCGCGTCGGCGCGCATCTGACGCTGTTTCATAACCTTCCTTATACGGAGAAAGATGAGGTTATCGGGGAAATTGCGAGGCTTGCAGCGAGGACATCGCCATTCAGGATCGCCGTGACGGGTCCGATGCGGCTTGGGCGCGGCGTCGCCTTGAACATCGAGAGCGAGAAGCTGACAGAGATCCGCAGCGAGCTTGCCTTGAGATTCAGGAAATGGCTTTCAGGGCAGGATCGCGCGAAATTCCGGCCGCATGTGACGATCCAGAATAAAGCCGCGCCGCACGAAGCCGCCGCGCTTTTCGATCATCTGAAGGCGACGATCCTTCCGTTTGAAGCGATGGCCGAAGGGATCCAGATCTGGAGCTACGAGCGAGGACCTTGGAGCCCGATCGCAGCAGTTCCCTTTCAGGCGATTCCGGCTGCCGCCAGCCAATGACAGCTCAATCGCGCCTCCGGCTTGGCTTCGGCGTCTCGGGGCCCCTCGGCCAGAACTGGTTCAGCGAGGCGAAAACGCGCAGGCTCATCGCGGCGGCGATCGAAGGCGGGATTGCGCATTTCGACACGGGGCCATTCTATTTCAACGCCGAACGACGGCTTGGGGCGGGGCTCGCCGCGCTTGGCTCGCCGGACGCATTCGTCAGCACAAAGACCGGCACGCGGCGCGAAGGCGCCCGCCTCATCAAGGATTTCAGCGAGCGGGCGATCCGTGCGGATGTTGAAGAAAGCCGGCGGCGCCTTGGGCGCGATCGGCTCGACCTTCTTTACCTCCATGGGCCGACGGTTGAGGAGATCGAACAAACGCTTCCCTTGCTCGAAGCGCTAAAGCGCGAGGGATCGCTCGCGGCGATCGGCGTCTGCGGGGAGGGCGCGCCGCTGGCGCATGCCGTCGAGCGCGGGTTCGACGCGATCATGGGCGTCTACAATCTGATCGACCGGCGGCATGAAAGCGTCTTCGCTGAGGCGAAGAAAAGAGGCGTTCTCACGGTCGCAGTCGCCCCGCTCGCACAGGGGCTGTTCGACCCGAAATTCTTCGCTCCCGCATCCCTCTCTGATTTTTGGCGGATCGCGCGGGCGGCGTTTCGCGGGCGCTACAAGCGGCGCGATATCGAGACTGCGCGCGCCGCGCTCGCCGCCGTCCCCGATCTTGATCCGCCCGTCGCAGCGCTCGCCTTCGCACTTGCAAACATCGATATCGATATCGTGATGACGACGACGACGAAATCTGGCCACCTCGAACGCTCGATCGCGGCCGCCCGAACGCCGCTCGACCCCGCCGTTTACGCAGCTTTGAAGGGCCTCTCCCTTGACCGGCCGGGCGGCGGCTCTTAGCTAATCGGCGAAACCTTTGAGGATCTCATGAGCGACAACGCCATTCAGGCCGCTATCAAGGCGAAAATCGACGCCAATCCGGTCATGCTGTTCATGAAGGGAACGCCGCAATTTCCGCAATGCGGATTTTCGGCGGCGGTTATTCAGATCCTCGACTATCTCGGCGTCGACTACAGTTCGGAAAACGTGCTCGCTGATCCGGCGATCCGCCAGGGGATCAAGGATTATTCCGACTGGCCGACGATCCCGCAGCTCTATGTGAAGGGTGAGTTCGTCGGCGGCTGCGACATCGTCCGCGAAATGTTCGAGAGCGGGGAATTAAAGCAATTTCTCCAGGACAAGGGCGTTGCGGTCGCCGCGTAGGGGCGGATTTATTTGTTCGTAAATGCGGCTTCCGAACAGAGGGGTGCGATGTATTGCCGAATTTTAACCGAATGATATAGTCACACACCAGGTAAGGGCTGTATTCGGTAGAACAACTCGGGGGGGGGGGGGGTATGCGT
>JBMOOR010000194.1:2819-10505 GCA_049324555.1 Pseudomonadota bacterium
ACGCCTCAAAGCTCGATCGGCGTGTTTCGCCGATTTCTTTTTGTGTTCTGTTTCGCCGCATTCTCACAAGCATCTGTTGCGGCGCCTGCCCTGCCTTTGTCCGACATCGAATTGAGCACAGTCTTCATCGATGTCGACGATCATGACAGCAATTTTACGGTCGTTGATGCACGGTATGACGAGACAGCGACCGCTGCTGCGCTCTTCGGTCTCGCCGGCGCCGCACTGAACTCCGCGGCGAATGCGTCGCAGGATGATGCGAAGGCCGATACGTTACGGTCCGCTGCGAAAGCGATCGACATTAAGGGAATACTGGAACGCAATCTGACTGAAACGCTGGGGCGACGCGGCGAACTCGATATCAAGACTGAAAAATCGGCCGCTACGCACGCGATTGTTGTCGGCATTCATAATTGGGGATTGAGCCGAATGGACCGCGACGACAAGCGGATGCGGACGTTTCTCAATCTTTCAATACGAATTCTCGACGCAAAGGGACATGTCGTCTGGGAAAAGACGCGCGAAAACAGTGTCGGCCAAAATCCTCGATTGTTTGAAGAATTCAATTCGGAACGGCTGACGTCCGACATGGAAACACTCGCAGCGAAAGCGGGTCAGTATATCGGCAACCAGATCAATTATCGGTAGAGAGGAAACATCAATGCTTCGAATCGCAATTTTCGCCGCCGCCGCGCTCGCACTAAGCGCTTGCGCCTACGGCGACGCCAAGCTCGCGCTCGCCTACGATGCGTCGACGGCGAAAGCCGGCGTTCTATCTGAAGCACCTGCGACGACAATCTATCTTCTGGATGTCGAAGATCGCCGCTTGGAAAAAGCGCGCATCGGATATAAGCGCAACGGCTTTGGAGCGAAAACGGCGGACATCGTAAGTGATCGTCCGGCGCCGGAAATTGTCAAGGAAGCTCTGGCGGCGGCGCTTGAGAAAAACAATCATATCATCGGCGGCGCTGACGCGCGCGTCGCATTGAAACCCACCCTCACCAATTTTTGGTTCGACTACAAGACCGGTTTCGTGTCGGTCGAATTCTTTGGTCAAGTGCAGCCGGAATTGTCCGTCATCGACCAGTCGACCGGGACGACTCTCTACTCAGAAATTTTCGACGGCTATTATTCTGAAAAAACTGGCGGCGGTCTCAAAAAGACGTGGCAGCGGATTATGAACGCCGCACTCGCGGACCTCATCAGCAAAGTGAACTTGTCCTCGGGGCTGAAGGATGCTCTCGCTAGCGCGAATTCGGCCGCGTCGCCAGCGTCCGCGCCGACGGTGAATCCGGAATCCTGAAGCGCCGGCAATGCGTTAGCCGACCGGAAAGGTGACACATACTCCAACGCCAAGCGCGCCGAGCACCACAGTGATCGCGTTCGCGTGGAACCTGATCAGCGCGAACGCCGAAGCAGCCGCGATCAGCGCCGCGAGCGCGTCGAATGAGGGGAGATGCGGCAAAGTCAGCGGCGTTCCCCATGGGGTCGTCACCGCCGCCGCCTCCGCGAAGATCACGTGGACGGCGAACCAGAAAGCGAGATTGGCGATGACGCCGAGAACCGCTGCGGTGATAGCGCGCAGCGCGGCGGAGGCTCTCGGATTGGCGCGCAATCGCTCCGCATAAGGAGCGCCGGCGAAAATCCAGAGAAACGACGGCGCGAAAGTGCACCAGCTCGCCATCGCAGCGGCTGCTGCGGCAAGAAGCAATCCGCCGCCTTCCGCCTGCCATCCGCCGAGGAAGCCGACGAATTGATTGACGAGGACGAGCGGTCCCGGCGTCGTCTCGGCAAGTCCGAGCCCATCGATCATTTGCGAGGCGCTGAGCCAGCCCTCGATCTCGACCGCCTGCTGGCGAAGATAGGCGAGAAGCGCATAGGCGCCGCCGAAAGTGACAATTGCAAGCTTTGAAAAGAAGACGCCGACGCGGGTGACGACATGATCGGACCCAAGCGCCGCGAATGAGATGACGAGCGGCGCGAACCATGCGCCCGCCCAAAGAAATGCGGCCTGCGCAGCCTTCCGCGCCGCGCCGGGCGAGGCAGGCGCCGGCGCCGCGCTCTCCGCTCGACGCGCTCGCCACGCCCCGAGCAAGGCCGCCGCCAGAATAATGATCGGGAAGGGAATGGCGAACAGCGTCAGCGCCGCGAAGGCCGCCGCCGCCGTGTAAAAGTCGGTGCGCCCTTTAAGCGCACGGCGCGAGATCCGAATGAGCGCCTCGACAACGAATGCAAGAACCGCAGCGCGCACGCCGTAGAACGCCGCTTCGACCAGCGGCGCGTCCCCCTGCGCTGCATAGAGCCATGACAGGGCGAACACGACGAACGCGCCCGGCAAGACGAACAGCGCGCCGGCGATAACGCCGCCTTTGACGCCATGAACAAGCCACCCGACATAGGTCGCAAGCTGCTGCGCTTCCGGGCCTGGCAGCAGCATGCAGTAGTTTAGCGCGTGGAGATAGCGCGCCTCGTCGATCCATTTCTTCTCATCGACGAAGATGCGGTGCATCAGCGCGATCTGCGCCGCCGGGCCGCCGAAACTCAGGAAGCCGATTTTCGCCGATGTCGCCGTCAGTTCCCGAAGTGTCGGTCTCTCCGTTTTTTTCGTCATCGCCGAAGGTTGATCCATGCGCCCTTGCCGCCCGCTTTCGCTCGGTCATACACCATCACCGCCGCTGCGAGGTCCTGAAATGCGGCGCCCGTCGAATCAAAGATGATAATCTCATCGTCGTTGCGCCGGCCCTGCGCCGATCCGGCGACTACGTTTCCAAGCTCGGCGCGGACGCTTTGGCGAGAAAATGCGCCGGTGGCGATCGCTGCGCGCAAATCGCCCATGGCGGCGCACTGATCGGTGACATCCGTGATTACGACCGATCTCTGCATCAGCAGCGGAGAAATTTCATTCTTTCCAGGACTGTCGGCGCCAACGGCGGCGATATAGGTCCCGGGACGAATGAATGGCGAATGAAGGATCGGCTCATGCGCTGTCGTCGTCGTCGCAATGACGTCGCTGTCCTGAGCGGCCGCGGCTAGATCGTCGCTGGGATCGATCGGGATGCGGACCGTCCGTTCTATGTCGGATGCGAATCGTCGCGTCTTCTCGCGATCGGCGTCGTAGGCAAGGATGCGGCGAAACGGCCTTAGATGGGCCAATGCCTCGGCATGTGCACGGCCCTGAACGCCGCAACCGCAAATCAATAGCGTTTCGGCGGTTTTCTTTGCGAGAAGATCCATCGCGACAGCGCTCGCGGCCGCAGTTCGGCGCAGCGTGATCTCGATTGAATCCATGATGGCCATGAGGGCGCCGTCGACGGCGTCGCAGAGGAGGATTACGCCCTGCACAGTCGGCAGTCCGCTACGGGCGGAATTGAAAGGAAAATTCCCATTGAGCTTTAACGCAGCAAGCCGCCGCCCATCGATCTCGCCGCCCGCGCCCTTCGCGTGGAAAGCGCCGTCGAGCCCATGAATTTCCATCGGCGGCGGCAGATCGATGCGCCCAAGCGCCTGCGCGCGAAATCCGGTTGCGACGGCATCGAAATAGTCGGCGGGGCTCGCGAGACCTTTAATGTCCGATTGCGTAAGGACCAGAATGTCTTCGCCGTTCATGCCGGCGCCCAGTTATGCCGTTCGCCGCGCGCCTTCGTCGCCCACGCGTAAAGGGCGTCATAGATGACGATTCCCTGTTCGAGGAGCTCGTAATCATCCGCATGCGTTAGCGTCAGGCCAAGCGAAAGCGCGTGGAGCCCGGCCGCCTCCGGTGCGAGATGATGGCGATCGGTGTCCGCGCCGCGGATGATCGGCGCAAGGGCGATGACGCCCGCATCCTCAATTCCGAACCGGTCGACGAAGGCGTCGAAACTGCATCGGTCGCCGACATGCGAGAACGGCGCGCCAAGAATATCGAAGGCGACGGCCTTGCGCCGCTTCGCAGTTTCAAAGACGACCTCGGTCGGGACGTAGATGATCTCGGCGCGGGGGTCGATGAACCGGCGGATGAGCCAGGGGCAGGCGATGCGGTCGATCTTGGGGCGCTCGCGCGTCACCCAGCGCGTCGGCAAGGCGTCGCCGAAAAGCTCACAAAGGATGTTCCGAACGGCATTGCTCTCAGGCTTGCGCATAGCGGCTTTCCTTCAGTAATATTACTCATTCTATGAGACAGCGGCATGCGAAAAAGAAGCGAAACCTTCTCATCATGCATGAGAGATATTCATGAATAACCCTGCTGGCGAGGCGTGGTCGCCGGCGTCGATCGGCGCACTCCGCGCATTCGAGGCCGCCGCGCGGCGCTTGAGCTTCACCCAGGCCGCCGAAGAACTCGGCGTCACCCAGAGCGCGATCAGCCACTCGATCCGCGATATTGAAGCGCGCCTTGAGGTGAGCCTTTTCCGCCGCGACGGCAGGCGGCTCGATCTGACCGACGCCGGACGCCGCTACGCGCCTCATGTCCGCGAGGCGCTGGCTCGGCTGCGCGCCGGCGATCTTGCGGTCAGCGATCCGGGCCGCAGGGCGCGCGTCCTCACCGTCTCGGTGTCGCCGAGCTTTGCAGCGAAATGGCTCGCGCCACGCATCGGCGATTTTGCGGCGCGCCATCCCGATCTCGATTTGAGGATCAGCGCCGCCGCCCAGCATGTCGACTTCGCAGAGGGCGATATTGATCTTGCGATCCGTCATGGCGACGGCGGATGGCCGGCGCTCGACTGCATTCGTTTGTGCACGGAAATGTGGCTGCCGGTCTGCAACCCGTCGCTCGCCGCCGCGAAAATGAAAGCCTCCGATATCGCACAACTGCCGCTCATTCATCATCGCGACGCCGAAGGCTGGCGTCGCTGGTTCGAGCGCGAGGGCGTGCGGCTTCCGGAAACATCCGCAAGGGGGCTCACATTCAGTGAAATGAGCCTTGCGATCGATGCGGCTGCGGCCGGGCAGGGCGTTGCTCTGGCGAGAAGCGCGCTTGCCGCTCGCGACCTCATCGCAGGACGGTTGGCATGCCCTGCCCGGACGGGGCAGCCGGCGGAGATCGCCTATTGGATCGTCAGGCCGAAAGATCGCGCGAAGAGCCGCAAGATCACCCGCTTCACCGACTGGCTGCGGGCTGAGGCGGCCGCCGAAGAAAAGGCGCTCGCCTCAATCCTTGCGAAATAGCGACTGGCCTCAGACAGATCCTTGCTGCTCGAACTGGCCGCAAATTGAATCGCCGCGCTGGCTGATTTGTTCGACGGTCGAGGCGACGCGCTGAATATCCTCTTCCGTGAATCCGCGTTCAAAGAACGCCGTGATTTCCGCCTCGATCGCAGCCTGCGCAGCGCCAGTTTCGGTCATCTCGCCGACGCGCAAGAGGATGCCGGCGACCTCGAAATCGCGATCGGACATCGACGCGCCCATATAGCCCGTGATGCAGGCGCAGGAAGCCCTCGGGTCGGTAAGACCTCCGCGTTTGCTCATCGTGAAACAGGACGCATAGACCTGACGCGCGGAAGCCGTCACAGACGAGAACTGATAGTTCTGCGCGCCAGCCGGCGCTGAAAAAAAGCAAAAAGCGGCGACGGCCGCCGTGGCGATGATCCGCATGAAATCCCCTCGGGCTCGGCGCCGCCCCGCGCGGTCGCCAAGGACAGGCTGCCCCGAACGCGGCGGCGTTACAAGCTGCGCTGCTGCGGGAGAGGTCTTGCGCAAGCTGAAAAAGGCTGTTCTCGATCGCGCTGATGGATGTTCCCGCCCAACATCTTCCGCCCTCTTTTGCTGCGTGGTTCGCCGCGCGCGGCTGGACGCCTCGGGCGCATCAACTTTCGTGCCTTGAGGCGGCGCGCGCCGGACGATCGCATCTTCTTATCGCACCGACGGGTGGGGGGAAGACGCTGGCCGGTTTCCTGCCAAGTCTCATCGATCTTCATGAAAATGGGCGGGCCGGCCGGCTTCACACCCTCTATGTTTCGCCGCTGAAAGCGCTGGCCGTCGACATCGCGCGCAACGTCGAGCGCCCAATCGCGGAAATGGCGCTTGATATCTCGATTGAGGCGCGCACGGGCGATACGCCGGCGCATCGTCGCCAGCGCCAGAAATATTCGCCGCCCGACATTCTCCTGACGACGCCCGAACAGGTCGCGCTTTTGCTCTCGCACAGCGATGCGGCGAAATATTTCGCTGGGCTTAAGACCGTGGTGATCGACGAGCTTCATTCATTTCACGCGACGAAACGGGGCCATCTCCTCTCGCTCAACCTTGCTGCGCTGCGACGGCTCGCGTCGCAAGTGCGATGTGTCGGCCTTTCTGCGACCGTGCCGGATCCTGCGCCGCTTGTCGATTTTCTGACGCCAATGCGGGGTGACGGCGCGCACGCGTCGCTGATCCGGGCGAAGAGCGGGGCAACGCCGATCGTCCGCGTGCAAAGCGCCGAAAGCCGGATTCCCTGGTCCGGTCATTCGGCGCGGCATGCTTTCGCTGAGGTGTATGAAGCGATCCGAACCTCAAAAATGACGCTCGTTTTTGTCAACACGCGCAGCCAGGCGGAAATGACGTTTCAGGCTCTCTGGTCGCTCAACGACGACAATCTCCCGATCGCGCTCCATCATGGCTCGCTCGATGTCGAGCAGCGGCGCAAGGTCGAGGCGGCGATGACGAAAGGAAGCCTTCGCGCCGTCGTGTGCACGTCGACCCTCGATCTCGGCATAGACTGGGGCGATGTTGATCTCGTCGTCCAGATTGGCGCCCCGAAAGGCGCGAGCCGTCTGACGCAACGCATTGGCAGGGCCAATCACCGGATGGATGAGCCTTCCTCGGCGCTGCTCGTGCCTGCCAACCGCTTTGAGGTGCTTGAATGCCTCGCGGCGAAAGACGCGATCGAAGAAGGCGCGCTTGACGGCGACGAAGGCCGCGAGGGCGCGCTCGACGTTCTCGCGCAGCATATTCTCGGCATGGCGTGTTCGGCGCCCTTCGAGCCGGACGATCTTTACGCGGAGGTCGTCTCGGCCGCACCCTACTCGGGACTTTCACGCGAGATGTTCGATCAGGCGGTCGAATTCGCCGCGACCGGCGGCTATGCGCTCAAGAACTACGAGCGCTTCCGACGGATCGTGAAGACGCCGGAAGGTCTCTATCGGGTCAGAAACGCCCATGTCGCGCAGCAGCACCGGATGAACGCCGGCACAATCGTTGATTCTCCTTCCTTCAACATTCGCGTCATCGGGTCTGGGCGAAGGCGCGGCCCGGGGCGGAAGCTCGGAACGATGGAGGAATGGTTTATCGATGGCCTTTCGCCCGGCGACACGTTTCTCTTTGCCGGCGAAGTGCTGCGTTTTGAAGGGGTTGAGGGAACCGACGCTTTCGTCACCCGCGCGCAGGGACAAAGTCCCCGCATTCCATCATGGAACGGCGGCAAGTTTCCCTTAACAACCTTTCTCGCCGCGCGCGTTCGGAGGATGATCCGCGATGAGGCGGGCTGGCCGCGGCTCCCCGAACAGCTGCGTGAATGGCTAAAAATCCAGCGCGACGTCTCTATCATTCCCGATACGGAGGAAATGCTGGTCGAGACGTTTCCGCATAACGGCCGCTATTTCCTCATTTGCTATCCGTTTGAAGGGCGGCTCGCCCATCAAACGCTCGGCATGCTCCTCACTCGCCGGCTTGAACGCGCGGGCGCGCAGCCTTTGGGCTTTACGCCGACTGAATATTCGCTGTCGGTATGGGGAA
>JBMOOR010000195.1:0-10461 GCA_049324555.1 Pseudomonadota bacterium
ATTCCGACCTCTCCCACAGGAAGAGGTGGCCTTCACGCGCAACTGCGGCGCCTTACTCATGCTCCATCCACACCTTTTCGCGCACGAGAAACGCCGCGGCGGCGCCCATTTGCGCGGCGCGTTTCGACTGGCCTTCGGCGCGCACGGGCTTGAAGCCCGGGACATGAACGTCGATCGTGAAAGCAGGCGCGTGCGCGGGCCCTTCCGCGTTGACGACTTCGTATTTCGGCGGCCCTAACCCGCGCTCCTGCGACCATTCCTGCAAAGTCGTCTTGGCGTCGCGGTGGCGCATCGACAGCGCTTCGAGATTGGGCGTCCAGAAAAGATCGAACGTCTTTCTCGCCGCATCGAGGCCGCCGTCGATATAAAGCGCGCCGAGGAGCGCCTCGCAGACGTCGCCGAGGATCGCCTTCTTGCGCCGGCCGCCCGATTCTTCCTCCTGCGCCGACATTTTGACAAGCTTGTCGAGACTGAGGGCGAGCGCCGCCTTGGCGCAGGTTTCCTTCCTGACAAGCGCGTTCAGCCGAGGCGCAAGATCGCCTTCGTGCATTTTCGGATATTTCCGCCAAAGCGCTTCCGCCGAGAGGAGGCCGAGCACGCGATCGCCGAGAAATTCGAGGCGTTCAAGATCGCCGACCTTCGACGTCGCCGCAAGGCTTGAATGCGTTAGCGCGCGTTTCAAGAGACTTGGATCGGCGAATTTATGGCCGATCTTTTCCTGCAGCGCGGCGATACCCTTAGAGCTCATTTCACCGGATCGAGAATTCGGCCGTAGCGGATGGCGAACGGCCAATTCCAGATCTGCCAGAGAGCGGCGCGGTCGCCGTCGACGGAAAAGAAGATCCGCTCGGCGCGACCGACAACATCGTCGGCGGCGACATAGCCGACCTGGCTTTCAACGCGGCTGTCCTGGCTCTGGTCCCGGTTATCGCCCATCATGAAATAGTGGCCTTCCGGCACGCGATAGGGCCCGACGTGATCGAGATTGCCCTCATCGCCGTGGCATTCCTGGACGATGTAGCTGACGCCGTTCGGCAAGGTCTCGCGAAAGCGCGGCGCCTCGGCATGTTTGAAATGATCGCAGTCGGTGTCGGCCATGCCGATGAATTCTTTTTTGACCGGTTCGCCGTTGATGTGAAGAACGCCGCCGATCACGCGGATCTCGTCGCCGGGGAGGCCGATGACGCGCTTGATGTAATCCTTGTTGCCGTCCTTCCTCGCTTTGAAGACGACAATCTCGCCGCGGTTGGGGCCGTGGCTCGACAGGATACGGCCGTGCACGTTCATGCGCGTGAAGGGATAGATGAGCGAGGCGCGCGAATAGCCGTAGGTCGGCTTCGATACGAAGAGAAAATCCCCGACTTCGAGCGTCGGTTTCATCGAGCCGGACGGAATGTTGAACGGCTGGAAAATGACGATCCTGAGGACGAGCGCGATCGCGACCGCATAAAAGACGGTCTTGGCGAGGTCCCATGCCTCCTCCGCCGCCGTCATCTCTTTCTTTTCCGGAACTTCCGGTTTGGCGGCCCCGCTCGCCCCGCCGAATTTGAGGCTGCCGATCTTGAAATCAAACGCCATTTGACTGTTTACCCCTGCTCTCCTGTGCGGCCGGCGCTTCTTGAACCTGGCCCCTCTGCCGCGGGCCGAGCGTAGATGATGACGATCGCCTGAGCCAACGGGAATTCGTCCGTTATGGTCAGGCAGATGTCGGCGATGTGGCCCGGCGGGGTGATTTCTTCAAGCCTTTTCAAGGCCCCGCCGGTGAGTTTCAGCGTCGGCTTGCCGCCGGGGAGGTTTACAACCCCCATATCCCGCCAGAAGACCCCCCTCGAAAGTCCGGTCCCGAGCGCCTTGGCGCAGGCCTCCTTCGCCGCGAATCGCTTGGCGTAGGAGGCGGCGCGGGCCGCCCGGCGATCGGATTTCGCCTGTTCGATCTCGGTGAAAATCCGGTCGATGAACCGCGCGCCATGCCGTTCGAGGGTTTTCTCGATCCGGCGGATGTCGATGAGATCGTTGCCGATGCCGATGATCATGGCTGAGCGTTCAGATTTTGAGTGTCATGAAGACGCTGTTGGGATCGGAGCGGTAATCTCCGAACGGCCGGCATTCGGCGAAGCCGTGCCGCGCATAAAGCGCGCGCGCCGGCGCAAAAAAGTCGAACGATCCGGTTTCGAGACTTACCCGCGTCATTCCCATCGCTTTCGCCGCGTCAATTATGCGCGAGAGGATCGCTGAGCCGACCCCGCTGCGGCGGGCGATCTCCGCCGTGTGCATGGATTTCACCTCTCCAAGTTCTTCCGAAAGGCGCTTTAACGCCCCGACGCCCAAAAGCCGCTCGCCGCTCCACGCGGACCAAAACGAGATGTCCGGCGCCTTGAGTCGGGCTGCGTCGAGCACATGTGAGCTGCCGGGCGGCGTAACCGATATATCGGTTTCGGCATGGAGTCTCAGCAGCGCGATCACGCGCGGATCGTCGAGGCCGCCCTCACGAATGTCGATCATGCCGTCACCCGATCTGCGTCATCGGTCCGCGGCGCGGCTTGTCGGTGAAATAGGTGCGGCCGGTCACGGCAAGGCCCAGTTCTTTCGCCTTTGCGCGCTGCTCGGCCGGCGCCGTCTTTACGAGCGCGTCCGACCATTGGACGGGCGCCGTCATCGCCGCATGCGCTTCTGCGCGGGCGAGCCACGCTGCGACCTTCGGCCAGCGCGAGGGCTCCGGCGTCCAGCGGGCGTACATCATATTGCGGAACATGACAGCGACGGAAATGTCGGCAAGCCCGAACGGACCGCAAAGGAATCCATCCGCAGGCGTCACGCTTTCGAGGTAATCCATCACCTCGACGACTTCGGTCTCAAGCAGCTTTTTGTGGGCGACGAGATCGCGCGGCGTTCCGAAGATCGCCGGCGCGATCACCATCCCGCCGAACGCCTTCCAGATGAAAACGTCTCCCATGCGGCCGTCGGCGTATTCCTCAAGCCAGCGCGCATGCGCGCGCGCTCTTGCGGTCGCTGGAAGGATTGAAGGAGAAGGATAAGTCTCTTCGAGATATTGCGCGATCACGGATGAATCGTTGAGAACGAGATCGCCATCAATCAAAACCGGAATGCGCCGCAGCGGTGAAATCTTCGCGAAATCGTCATTGCCGAAAAATGGAACAATCGGATCGATCTCGAACGGAATGCCCTTCATCGTCAGGATGACGAGGATTTTCCGGACGTAGGGAGAGACCGTGTTGCCGATGATGGTGATCATTTAGTAAAGCCCTCCCGTTCGCGCATCCTGCATCAGCTTCTTCATTTCCTTGACGCTTTCGGCGAGCCCCATGAAGACCGCCTCGCCGATGAGGAAATGGCCGATATTGAGTTCGGCGAGCTGAGGGATTGCAGCGACCGGCTGCACATTGTGAAAGGTGAGGCCGTGGCCGGCGTGAACTTCAAGGCCGATCTTCTCGGCGAACGCCGCCGCCTTGCGGACGAACTGAAGCTCGCGCCTGATATGATCAGGCCGCGTCGAGGCGCAGGCTTCGTGATAAGCGCCGGTGTGGATCTCGACGATCGGCGCGCCGACGCGTTTCGCCGCCTCAATCTGGCGCTCGTCGGGATCGACAAAGAGCGATACGCGGACGCCGAGATCGTTCAGCGATGAGACGAACGGCGCGATGAACGCTTCCTGTCCGGCGACATCGAGGCCGCCTTCAGTTGTCCGCTCATTGCGGTTTTCAGGAACGATGCAGCAGGCGTGCGGGCGGATTTCGGCGACGAGTTTCGCCATCTCGGCGGTCGCCGCCATCTCGAAGTTCAGCGGCAGCGGAATTTCCGCTTTGAGGCGGCGCATGTCGTCGTCGCGGATGTGGCGCCGGTCTTCGCGAAGATGCGCGGTGATCCCGTCGGCGCCCGCGCTCATTGCAAGCTCGGCGGCGCGCACAGGATCAGGATGATCGCCGCCGCGCGCATTCCGGATCGTCGCGACATGGTCGATGTTGACGCCGAGGCGGAGGGGTTTCATCGCTTCGCTCCTCCCTTCCCCCGCTTGCGCGGGGGAAGCGGCCCGAAGGGCCGATGGGGACCCTCTCCGCACGTCCTGCCCTTGCGGACAGAGTTCGCCCCCTCAGTCACGCTGCGCGTTACAACTCCCCCGTAAACGGGGGAGCGGAAGCCTTTAATTATCCACGCTGACGCTCCGCTCACTGACTGACACCCCTGCTGCCGGGCTTCACCGCCGGTATGCCCGCGAGACGCGCCGGCAATTTGTCCGCGGGCCAGGCTTCAACATTCAACTCCGCGAGCGGGATCAGCGGCGCGTCGAAATCCGCCTTGCCGCCCGAACGGTCGATGAGGCACGCGAGCGCAACAACCTCGCCGTCGGCTTTTCTCACCGCATCCATGCACTCTCGCGCCGAAAGGCCGGTCGAGACAATGTCTTCAACGACGAGCACTCTGGCGCCCTTCGGCACAGAAAATCCGCGACGGAGCCGAAACTCGCCGTCGACGCGTTCGACGAACATAAACGGAACCTTGAGCCAGCGCGCCGTCTCATACCCGTAAATGATCGCGCCCATCGCCGGAGAGATCACGTAGTCGATTTTCCCCGAGACGCTCGCGCGCGCTTTTTCCGCGAGCGCCCTGCACAGACGCTCTGTTCTGTCCGGATACATTGAGACAATCGATTTGTTGAGATAGGTGTCGCTGTGCAGGCCCGACGACAGGATGAAGTGTCCGCGCTGAAGTGCGCCCGCCTCTTCAAATTCCCGGAGCACGTCAGCGGTTTTCATCCCTGGACCTTTCATTGCGTTCAGCTGAGAGAACGTGGGCTGAGGCGCGAAGCCCTGCGAGCATCTGCTCGAGCTGGCGGATATCCTTGACGACCACGTCGATAAAGAGTTCGACGAAATCCGGCGACTTGTTGTCGAGCCTGATATTGGCGATCGACACGCCGTAGCGCGCGATGATTCCGGCGACGTCGGAAAGAACGCCGATCTCGTTGCGGACAGTGACCGTGACCTTCGCGTAGGCGTTGACGCCTTCCTTGCGCTCGCGCCATTTGAGATCGTACCAGTTCGCTTGCGCAGGATCGTCGGGATCGATCGTTGCGCAATCGATCGCATGAACGACTATATGGCTGTCGTCCGGCACGCCGACGATACGCTCTCCGGGAATCGGCGAACAGCAGCGGCCCATCGTCACGGTGACGCCTGGCGGCAGGCCGTCGATTGCAAGCCTCGGCCGGAACGCCGACATGCCGGCGGCGCGGATTTCTCCTTCCTTCTCATAGCTTGCGCCCGGATAGACCGCCTCGACGAGATCGCTGACGGTGAGATCGCCGCGCCCGACTTTGGCGAAGACGTCTTCGACGGTCTTCTCGCCGAGCTTTGCAAGCGCGGCGCGGATCGCCTTGGCGGAAAGCTCAAGCTGCGCGCCGGCGAAGACGTTCTCCGCCATCATGCGGCCGAGCTCGACATGCTCCGCATGCTGCATTTTCTTGACGCGGCGGCGGATCGCCGAGCGGGCGCGGCCCGTGATCGCCATCGTCTCCCATTCCGGAGGAACGGTCGCTTTCTCCGAACGAAGGACAAGAACAACGTCGCCGTTCTTCAAAGGCGTGCGCAGGGGCTTTACAACGCCGTTCACCTTGGCGCCGATGCAGGTGTCGCCGACATCGGTGTGGACGGCGTAAGCGAAATCAAGCGCGGTCGCGTCTTTCGGCAGCGCGATGACGCGCCCTTTCGGCGTGAAGCAGAAAACCTGATCCTGAAAGAGTTCGAGCTTGGCGTAACGCAGCGCCTCTTCCGGATCCTCGCCGTGCTGGAACATCTCGACGAGGCGACGCGGCGTTTCATAAGGATCGTATTGTCCGGGCGCGACGATCTCGACCGATGCGCCCTCGCCCGCGGTGTCCTTGTACTGCCAGTGCGCGGCGACGCCCCGCTCGGCGGTTTCATGCATTTCGCGCGTGCGAATCTGGATCTCGATGCGCTGGCGCCCGCCGTCGCCGCGCGGCGGCCCGATCACGGCGGTGTGGATCGAGCGGTAGGTGTTGGGTTTCTGCGCCGAGATGTAATCGTCGAACTCCGACGGAATCATACGCCAGCTCGTGTGAATGACGCCGAGCGTGCGGTAACAATCCTCGACCGTATCGACGATGACGCGGAAGGCGTAAATGTCCGCGAGCTCGTCGAACGAAACGTTTTTCGTCGCCATCTTGCGCCAGATCGAATAGGCGCGTTTCTCGCGGCTGAAGACTTCGGCCTTGACGCCGGCGGCGGCGAGTTTTTCGCGGAGCGCGTTGGCGAGAAGAACGACGCCGCCGCCAATGTGGCGCTCAAGCTCTTCCAGCCGGTCAGCGATCGTCTCAAAGGCCTGCGGGCTCAGTTCCTTGAAAGCGATGTCTTCAAGCTCGTCGCGGAACCGCTGCACGCCGATGCGTCCGGCGAGAGGGGCGTAGATTTCCATCGTCTCGAGCGCGACCTTGCGACGCTTTTCCGCATCGCTGACGTAGTGGAGCGTCCGCATATTGTGCAGCCGGTCCGCGAGCTTGACGAGGAGCACCCGCACATCGTCCGCCATCGCGACGACAAGCTTGCGAAAGTTCTCCGCCTGTTTCGACGCTTCGGACTTCAGTTCGATTTTCGACAGCTTGGTGACGCCGTCGACAAGCTCTGCGATCTCATCGCCGAAACGTTTGCGGATATCGTCGACCGAGACGTCCGTGTCTTCGACGACATCGTGGAGAAGCGCCGTCGCGACCGTCGCGGGGTCCGCCTTGAGGTCGGTCAGGATCGCCGCGACTGCGAGCGGATGCACGAAATAAGGATCGCCTGATTTTCGCGTCTGGCCGCCATGGGCCTTCATCGAATAGACGTAGGCGCGATTGAGGAGATGTTCGTCGACATGCGGATCATAGGCTCGGACGCGATCGACAAGCTCGTGCTGCCGGATCAGGTGACCGGTCGCTGCCTGCGCCGTCTTCTTTGCGTGGAGAGAAGCCGCTGTTTTCGTCGAATGGTCTTGCGATCCGCCAGCATCAGCTTGCGCCGCGCGGCCGCCTTCTGATGCAGCCTTTTTCGCAGTTGCCTCAGTCTTGTCCTGCGCATCGGATTTTCCCCGCGCCGCCGCGGACTTCGTCACGGAATGAGCGTCGCCGCCGAACCGTTCGTCATCGGCGGGCGCCTTGGAGTCGCGACCTTCATCGGCCATTGCGGCTTAACGCGCCTCCTTAGCGCGGCGCCCATATTCGCGTCGGCAGGCGTCTCAGCCTTTCGGCAGCGACTGCGGCGTCGTCATGCCGGCCGCCTTGATCTGTTGCAGGAATTCGTCCTGGCTCGTGCGATCAAATTCCGGCGCGTCCGCCTTTTCGAGAACCGCTTCGCCGCCTGCTTCTTCTTCGACATGGAACTGTTTTTGCAGCGAGACGACAAGATCCTCGCGCAAGCCCTCCGGCTCCATCCCGCCGTCCGCAATCTCGCGCAGGGCGACGACCGGGTTCTTGTCGTTGTCGCGATCGACCGTCAGCGGCGCGCCGGACGAGAGCACACGCGCCCGGTGGGCTGCGAGCAAGACGAGATCGAACCGGTTCGGCACTTTTTCAACGCAGTCTTCGACGGTGACGCGGGCCATTCAAGTCTCCTGATAGGGTCGGATCCGCCTCACCGAGGGATCGGACGGCGGAGTCAGCGCAAATAGCCGCCTCGCCGCAAAAAAACAACTGTTGCAGCGCAAAATATCATGCCGCAAGCGGGACGGCGGTCACAGTTCCGAGCGCGGCGAGCATCTGGCGGGCGGTGCGGCCCGAACCCGGAAACGCCCAGTCGGGCGCAATGTCGCAGAGCGGGGCGAGGACAAAGTCTCTTTTTGCGACGCCAGGATGCGGCAACGCGAGGGCTCGCCCGCTCGCCGCGGGCCGCACCTCTTTGCCATAAGCAAGGAGATCGAGGTCAAGCGTCCGCGGCGCGTTCGGGCGTCCGCGGACCCGCCCGAAGGCGGCCTCCACGGCATGCAGGCGCGCGAGGAGGTCCTCCGGCCCCGGCGCGGACCCGAGGGCGATCGCGGCGTTGACGAAAGGAGGATCTCCGGGGTCTGGCCATGCGGGCGAGCGATAAAACCGCGAGACGGCGGCGACGGCTGCAAAGCGGCCGATCGCCCGTATGGCAAGCCGCAGGGTCTCTTGCGGCTCGGCGCCGCAGAATGGCAGACTCGATCCTAAACTGATAAGAATCATGTCTTTAAATAGCCGGGACTGGGCGAAACGGCGATATTTTCGTCCGCGATCGCATATTGGGCAGAGGATTGAATGTCATCGTTTCTGGGACTTCGCGATTCCGAAAAAACCGCGCTCTTCATTGAC
Source organism: Pseudomonadota bacterium (assembly GCA_049324555.1). GTDB lineage: Bacteria > Pseudomonadota > Alphaproteobacteria > Caulobacterales > Parvularculaceae > Amphiplicatus. The sequence goes on from JBMOOR010000195.1 coordinate 8,342, forward strand.
GGGGCCAATCTATACAAGGCCGCAAGAGCGCTTGGTTTTGACATGGATTACAAGAGCTTGCTTGCGAAAGCGAGGGGCGCCTGCCAGCTTGTCAGGGCCTATTATTATACGGCGATCCAGGAAGACAAGGATCAGGATTACTCCCCGCTTCGCCCTCTCGTCGACTGGCTCGACTACAACGGCTACACGATGGTCACCAAGACTGCGCGCGAGTTCACGGACGCGACGGGCAAGAAGCGCTTCAAGGGGTCGACCGACATCGAACTCGCCGTCGACATGCTGAGCCTTGCGACGAAACTCGACCACATTGTCCTCTTTTCCGGCAATGGCGATTTCAAACGTGCGATCGAAGCCGTCCAGGCGCAGGCGGTTCGCGTCACCGTCGTTTCGACGATCAAGTCGCAGCCGCCGATGGTCTCCGACGACCTTCGCCGTCAGGCGGACAGGTTCTTCGATCTTGCCGAGCTTGAAAAAGAAATCGGGCGCACCGGCGGGCCGCCGCGCAAGCCGCGCGCAACGGCGAATAATGATGACGATTTTGAGGAAGAATTTGAAGGCGACTTTGAAGATGAATTCGAGGACGTCGATTGACGCGCGCTGCCGCCGGTGAAGCGCGCAGCGCTTGAAGCAATTGACGATCGGGCCGACGCCGATGCGGTTGAGCCGGCGCAAGATTGCGCGCTCTGCCCGCGGCTCGCTGGCTATCGCGCCGGAAATGCGGGAACGCACCCATCCTATTTTAACGCGCCCGTCCCTTCCTGGGGGCCCTCGAACGCCCGGCTCCTGATTGTCGGTCTCGCGCCCGGCCTTCACGGCGCCAACCGCACGGGGCGTCCCTTCACCGGCGACTATGCGGGACTGCTTCTCTACGGAACGCTCGGCAAATTCGGTTTCTCGCGCGGAACTTACGATGGGCGCCCCGATGACGGCCTCGCGCTCGTCGATGCGATGATCACCAATGCGGTCCGCTGTGCGCCGCCGCAGAACAAGCCGACGCCGGCGGAAATCCGCAGCTGCCGCCGGTTCCTGCAAATGCGGATCAAAAGTCTCTCGCGGCTGAAGGCGATCGTCTGTCTGGGGCGCATCGCGCATGAGTCGACGCTCGCCGCGGTTGGGATGCGAACGAAAGACGCGCCGTTCGCGCATGGCGCGGTTCACAGGCTTGAGAACGGCGTCGTTTTGTTCGACAGCTATCATTGCTCGCGATACAACACGAACACCGGCCGCCTGACCGACGAAATGTTTGAGCGCGTCTTCGCCTCTGTCAGGTCCCATCTGAGTGGAGCGGCAGCGTGACGAGAAATTGGGGCATTCCGCCCAAGGACGGCGCATTCCCACGCGCGCGGCACGCCAAGCCGCTGATGACGCTCGGCGTCACCGCCATTTACGGGATCATCGGAGCCGCGCTCGCGGCGATCAGCTTTTCAGACGCGAGCAACATCCTCGTCGGACTTTATCACGGGCTGTCGCTTGCGCCCGCGATCATCGCTGCGGGTTTCGGCTGCTGGGTCTACATATACATCGCATGGCCGCGCTTCGCCGCGCAGTTCAAGGGCGGCGACGCCTTCTCCGACCTCGTCAAATTCTATGCGCGCGCCGCCGTCATCCTGATCCTTTTCCTCTTCGCCGCGAAGTTCACGCGGATCATTCTCGGCGATTGGGTCAGCGGCGTCTTGCTTTGCGTATCGGGCGGCGCGGCCGCGGCGGCGGCGTTTCAGACCGTAATGACCTTCGTTCCGCCGGGCGCGTCGCACGAAGGCGCGCCGAAGGCATAACCCATGACGCAACAGCCAGATCCCGCAGCGGCGCGCGCCGACGCCGACCGCGGCTCTTCCTTCGCGGCGGAACTCGACCTTGACGCGCAGCATCGCGCCAAGGCGCGCTCGATCAGGCCGCTCGCGCGGCTCGTTCCGTTTGTCCTGCGCTACCGGGGACTTCTTTCCGCATTCGCGCTGTTCCTGATCCTCGCGTCGACGCTCACCCTTCTTCTGCCGGCCGCCTTCCGCCTCGTCGTCGATTGCGGATTTGCGAGCGCCGCTGATGCGGAAGTCTGCAAGCGGATGACCTTCGGCGACGACCTCACCGGCTACTTCGCCGCCGGTTTCGCCGTTGCGGTCCTC
>JBMOOR010000196.1:0-10434 GCA_049324555.1 Pseudomonadota bacterium
ATCGCGCCGCGGGGCGCCCATCGCGGCGAGAACAAAGCGTTCCTGATGGCCAACCTGAAGAACGAGCGACCTGCCTTCCGCAAGCGAGATCAGCGCATCGGCTTCCCGCAAGGTCAGCGCCAAAGGTTTTTCGACATAAACATGCCGCCCGGCTTCAAGCGCTTCGCGCGCAAGGCGGAAATGCGTCGGCGCCGGCGAGGCGATCGTCACCGCGTCAACGGATTGAAGGAGTTTGCCGAAGCTCGAGAAGCGACAAGTCTGAAACCGGGCGGCGGCGGCCTCCGCGCGATCATGATCAACGTCGAAGATGCCGACCAACAAAGCGCGTTCAGAAGACGCATGCTTGGCGGCGTGAAACGCGCCAAAAACGCCCGCCCCGACGACGCCCGTTTTCAGCCTTCTCGCCACTCCCGACGCTCCAACGCTGCAACCGACGCGCGACCATAGCCGCGCCCTGATCGCGAGGATACGGATCGCGAGCTTCCGGCATTCAAACTATGTTTCGGGCTGTTTCAGGCGCCAATTCGCGGCGCTCGCGGCTCTGTTTCAGTTCGTCCGCCAGCAGAAAGGCGAGCTCCAGCGCCTGTGTGGCGTTCAGGCGCGGATCGCAATGAGTCTCATAACGGGCCGACAAATCGCTTTCCGAAATTTCCTGAAGGCCGCCGAGACATTCGGTGACGTTCTGGCCCGTCATCTCCAGATGCACGCCGCCCGGATAGGCGCCCTCGCCCCGGCAAATCTGAAAAAATGAGTCGATCTCGGACCGAACATCGTCAAGACGGCGGGTCTTGAAACCGTTTTCCGCCTTGATCGTATTGCCGTGCATGGGATCGCTCGACCACACGACCGAGCGCCCTTCTTTCATCACCGTGCGCACCAGAGGCGGCAGGCCCTTGCCGATTCCCTCGGCGCCGAAACGCGCAATAAGCACGATGCGGCCGGGCGCATTGGCGGGGTTCAAGGCGTCAAGCAGAGCGACAAGTTCATCAGGCGCGAGCGAAGGCCCGCATTTGACGCCGATCGGGTTCTCGACGCCGCGACAGAATTCAACATGCGCGCCGTCGAGTTGACGCGTTCGATCCCCGATCCAGATCATGTGCGCAGAGGTGTCGTACCAACGCCCGGTCGTTGAATCGATGCGGGTCATCGCCTGCTCAAATCCGAGCAGCAACGCTTCGTGGCTCGTGTAGAAATCAACCTCGCGGATCGTCCGCACTTCTTTCGCCGTGATCCCGCAGGCTTCCATGAAGGTCAGCGCTTCTGAAATGCGATTGGCGAGTTCGCCATAGCGATCCGCCTGCGGATTATCAGACACGAATTCAAGATTCCACCGATGGACGTTATGCAAATCCGCATAGCCGCCGCCGGCGAAAGCGCGGATGAGGTTCAGCGTCGCCGCCGCCTGACCGTAGGCTTTCAATAGTCTCTGCGGATCCGGCGTCCGCACGGTCGCGGTGAATTCCATGCCGTTGATGTTGTCGCCGCGATAGCTTGGCAGCGTGACGGCGCCGATCGTCTCGGTCGGCGCTGAACGCGGTTTGGCGAACTGCCCTGCAATGCGCCCGATCTTCACGACCGGCATCGCCGCGCCGAAAGTCAGCGCCACCGACATTTGCAGCAAGACGCGAAACGTGTCGCGGATATTGTTCGGGTGGAATTCCTTGAAGCTTTCAGCGCAGTCGCCGCCCTGCAGAAGAAAGGCCCTGCCCTCGGCGACGCACGCCAGCTCAGACTGGAGCGTTCGCGCCTCGCCAGCGAACACCAGCGGCGGATAACCGGACAGTTCTTTTTCAACGGCGGCGAGCGCCGCCGGATCGGGATAATCCGCGGGCATGTGCCGGGCGGGTTTTAACCGCCAGCTGTCTGGTTTCCAGGACATCCGACCTCCAAGGACCGTCACTCATACGATTCGACCTGTCGCATCGCAACATCGCGATTCGTCGCAAGTTTTTGTTTCGGAGTGATAAAGTTGGGAGGTCGCGCACATGTTTTGGACGCGGCGCAGGCGGCGCAAAAGAAAACGCCCGCGAAAGGGGATGACGCGGGCGCTTCCTCAATGAGCTCGTTCAGGGCGAGCTTTCGGCAATCAGGACTGGATCGCGGCTGAAGTGACTTCGCCGCGCTTGATCAGGCACTCAGCGGTTAACGACGGGCCGTCAGCGACAGGAATGAGTTTGACAACGATCTTCTGGACCGCGCCGCCCTTGGCCTTCACAAACTTCGCGCGATAGGCGTCGACGGCAGCAAGGCCCTGGGCGTCGAGCGCCGACGCGCACATTGAAACCTGATCTTCGCGCTCTCCCGCATTGGCGGGGACGACGCTGAGGGCGAGCGCTGAAGCTGCGGCGGCCGCGAGGAGGTATTTCATGGGGTGCTTTCCTTTTGGTTAGGTACGAACGCGTTTGGCTTGTTTATCTCGATGATGTGATCCTATTTACTATTGTTTTTTAAAGTGTCAATATGATTTTTGTCACGCGCTGAGAATTTTGGTAGGATGCTTGTGGGCGGACCCGACGCAGACCGTCAGAATCAGCGCGGGATTGGGAAAACGCTTCGGCAAAGGGCTTTGATGTCAAGAACTTACAATCAGGATTGCGTCCTGGCTTATGCGTTCGACCTCTTGGGCGAGCGGTGGACATTTTTGATCATCCGGGAGCTTTTCCTTGGCCCAAGGCGATTCGGCGACCTTCATGCGGCCCTGCCCGGCATCGGAACCAACCTTCTCAGCAAGCGGCTGAAGGAGCTCGAAGAGGCGGGTCTCGTCGCATCGACCGGCGATGGGCGCAATCAGTACCGGCTCACCGACGTCGGCGAAGAGCTCCGCCCGACAACGCGCGCACTCATGTTCTGGGCGATCGAGTATTTCATGAACCGCCCGGAGCCGTCGGCGCCGAAGGAGTGCATCTTCTCAAACGATCTCATGCCGGACTCAGTCGCGATGGCGGTTGAGATGTTCGCCAACAAATGCGCAATTCCTCACTCAAATTACGTCCTGCATCTCAAGATCGACGATAACTCCTACACCTACTATTTCATGAACGGCGAGATGACGGCGCGGCGCGGCGCCGACACGCCCGCCGTTGCACGGATCGAAACCGATGTCGCAACCCTGATGCAGGCGATGCGAAGCGAAATCTACCTCGATGAATTGCGAAAGCGTTCGAAGCTGTCTGGCGATTTCGAAGTGATCGATCACTTCATATCGAGTTTTACGCCGGGGGCCGAGGTCGCGTTCGAAGTCGCCGAGCTTATCAAGCAAAGAAAGCTCGAAAAGCGACCTTCCCCAAGCCGCCTCAAGAAAGCGACGGCAACGGCGTAGCTCGGGCGGCGTCGAGATAGCGCGCCGATTTCGGCCACAATTCGCCCGCCTCAAACTCGAAAAGCAGCGGGTTGCCCGTCGGAATCTCCACTTCGACGATTTTGTCGTCAGAGACGTTGAGCAGCAACTTGACGAGCGCACGCAATGAATTGCCGTGCGCCACGATGAGAAGCGACTGGCTCCTCTTCAGTCGCGGCGCAATCTCCGCCTCCCACAAAGGCGCGACGCGCGCGAGCGTGGTTTTCAGAGACTCTGTTGCCGGAATCTTGTCGCCGAGATCCGCGTAGCGCGGATCGCGCGCGGGGTTATAGGGACTGTCGGCCGCGAGCGGCGGCGGCGGCGTATCGTAGCTTCGCCGCCAGATTTTCACCTGCGCTTCGCCATGCTTTTCCGCCGTCTCTTTCTTGTTGAGACCTGTGAGCCCGCCGTAATGACGCTCATTGAGGCGCCAGTCCTTCGTCACCGGAAGCCACATCAAATCCATTTGATCGAGCGCGATGTCGAGCGTGCGGATCGCCCTTTTTTGCACCGACGTGTAGGCCGCCGACCAGGGAATCATGGTCGCTTTCAGGAGCGCGCCTGCTTTTTTCGCTTCCTTGCGGCCTTCTTCGGTCAGGTCGACATCGACCCATCCGGTGAAACGATTTTCAAGGTTCCATTCGCTCTGCCCGTGGCGGACCAGCGCAAGATAAGTCATCGGTCGGCAATCCTTCGGTTCAAGGAAACGTCGGAGCGCGTTCATAAGGCGGTGATCCGCGGTTGGCTACACGCAAAAATGCGGTAAAAGCGCCGTCTGAAAGGGATTCTCTATGTCGAGGCCGTCAAAAATCGCACTGGCGCTGCATGGCGGCGCGGGCGCTCGCGCCGGGCGCGACTATTCGCAAGCGGAAGCGCATCTCGCGGCCCTTTGCGCCCGCGGCGAGGCGATGCTGCGGGAGGGACGTCGCGCACTCGATGTCGTTGAGGCGATGGTCGTCGACATGGAGCAATCGGGCTATTACGTCGCGGGACGCGGCGCCTCCGTCAACAAGGCGGGTTATGTCGAGCTTGACGCCTCGATCATGGAGGGAGGCCTTCCAGGCGAAGGCGTCGAGGCGCGCCGGAGAGCCGGCGCGATCGCGGCCGTCGCACACGTCAAGTCGCCAATCCGCGCGGCGCGCCTCGTCATGGAAGAGACGCCTCACGTCATGCTTGCGGGCCGCGGAGCGGAGAACTTCTGCCGTTCGCGCGGCGTCGAATTCGTAATGGACCCCGCCAAATATTATGTGACGCCGATCGGCGTCAGCGAAAAGGAAATGGTCGAGAACGAACTTGGCCACGGCACCGTCGGCGCCGTCGCGCTCGACGCCGACGGGCGTCTTGCAGCGGCGACTTCGACCGGCGGCGTCTTCGGCAAGCTCGAAGGTCGCGTCGGCGACACGCCGCTGATCGGCTCAGGGACGTGGGCGGATGAATTTGTCGCCGCTTCCTGCACCGGCCTTGGCGAATATTTCATTCTCGCCGGCGGCGCGCAGGATGTTGCAAGCCGCGTGCGTTATCAGGGCGCAGATCTCGCACAGGCGACGCAGGGCCTCATCAAGGACGTCGCCCGACAGGGAGGCCATGGCGGCGTCATCGCTGTTTCGCGCGAAGGGGAAATCGCGTTCGCCTGGAACTCCGATGGCATGAAGCGCGCCGGCGTCGGACCCGACAGGCCGCTTTTTTCGGCGACTTTCTGACCCGCGGCCGGCGTGCCGGCCAGGTTCCTCAACACTTCATCAGTCGCGCCGCAAGGCCGCACATCGCTGCGCCGCCGGCTGGCGAACACCGAAAGACACGACAAATGACCAACCCGACCCGCACACCTGTTCGCGCCGGCGACATCGTCGATGACGAGACCGTCGCGCATATCTTCAACGGCGTCACTCGCCGTTCGCTGCCGCGCGCCGAATGGACGCATCCCGCGCATCTCGTTTTCGCAACGGCGCTCCTTGGCGAGCGCGGCCGCGCCGCAGCGGAAGCGGCCGCGCCTTCCCTCATTCGCGCCTATAATGAATCAGTCGGCGGCGTGAATGACGACACCCAAGGCTATCACCACACGATCACGCTCCTCTTTCTTCGCCACATAGACGTTTTCCTGGCGCCGTATGCGAATGAAAGCGCCGGCGCGCGCGCAACGCGCCTCCTCGCCTCGCCCCTTGCGGCGACCGACTATCCGCTGAAATTCTATTCGCGCGAGCGGCTGTTTTCGGTTGACGCAAGACGCGGCTGGATCGAACCCGATCTTTAAGCCGCCGGGCCCTGTGTTGGTGCGGGCGGAGGGACTCGAACCCTCACGAGGTTTCCCTCAACGGATTTTAAGTCCGTTGCGTCTACCGGTTCCGCCACGCCCGCGGCGAACGCCCTTCCGCGATCAGAGCGGCGTGCGCAAAAGTGTGCGCGGTTTTGCGCGAAAACGCCGCATAAATCAAAGACTGGATCGAGCGTGCTGATCTCGAATCAGGACGCTCGATCTAGCATTCGTCGCAGACGGCGCAAAGCGCCGACGGCTCATTCGGCCTTGAAAGGGGCGGCGGCGAGGACTATCGCCAGAGCGCCGCCCGCCCGCCCATTCATGCTCCGCATCGTCGCCTCCATCCTGCCGCTTCTTCTCGCTGCGGCGATCCTTCTCGCCGGCAACGGCCTGCAAGGCACGCTGCTCGCCGTCCGCGCCAATATCGAAGGCTTTCCGACCTCGCTTATCGGCGTTCTCATGTCGGCCTATTTTGCAGGTTTTGTTCTCGGCTGCCGCTTCAATCCCTCGTTCATCAAATCGGTCGGGCACATCAGGACGTTTGTCGCACTCGCCTCGATCGCGTCGGCGACGGCCCTCATCCATCCGCTCATCATACATGTGTGGCTCTGGGCGCTTCTGCGCGCGGTCACCGGCTTCTGCTTCGCCGGCCTCATCATGGTCATCGAAAGCTGGATCAATGAACGCTCGACGAACGCCAATCGCGGACGAATTCTGTCCGTATATCGCGTTATCGACCTCACTTCGACGATGACCGGCAACGCTCTACTTGCGACTGCAAGCCCGGTCGGATTTGAATTATTCGCGACGGTCTCAATCCTGATGTCGATCGCGCTCGTGCCTATCGCGCTGACGCGAAGCGACGCGCCGAAACCAATCGAGACTGCGCGCCTCAACATTCCGCGCCTCTTCAAGGTCTCGCCGGTCGCCGCCATCGGCGCGCCTATGGTCGGCCTCGCCAACGCGTCGTTCTGGGGCGTCGGCGCCGTCTATGCGCAGGAGCTCGGTTACAGCAACGCTGAAATCGCCGGTTTCATCAGCGCCGTCATCATCGGCGCCGCGCTTCTGCAGTGGCCGCTCGGCTGGCTTTCGGATCTCATGGATCGGCGGCGCGTCATGCTCGTTTCCGCCCTCGCCGGCGTCGCCAGCGCCGTCGCCCTCGCTGAATTCGGCGGCCGAGCGCCTGCCTTCCTGTTCAGCCTCGGCGCGCTCTTCGGCGCTTTCGTCATTCCGATGTTCGGCCTCACCGCAGCGCATGCAAACGACCACGCGGCGCCCGGCGAAGCGGTCGCGACGAATGGCGGCCTTCTCTTGTTGAACGGCTGCGGTTCGATCGTCGGCGCGACATTGGGCGCAAGCGTCATGGCGGCGTTCGGTCCGCCCTCGCTCTTCTATTACATCGCTGTGATCTATGTCGTCTTCGCAGGCATGTGCATTTACCGCATGCTGATCAAGGCGCCTGTGCCGGATATGCAGAAACAACCCTTTGCGCCTGTGCCGAAAAACGCGGCGCCGACGGTGTTCGAAATCGGCGCTGAAGAACAAGCCCGCGTCAGCGCTGGCGAACAAGCAGCATAAGCGCCCACGCCGACATTGCGGCGGCTGCAATGCTTGACAGCAGGAAATCGGGATAGCTGAGAACGTGCGCGCCCTCCTGAGCGATGCGCAGCCCATGAGCAACGACGAGCGCGGCGAAGAGGAAGCCCGAAACGGCGACATAGAGTTTCATTGAATTCACCTCTGATCAGCATTCAACGACATTGACCGCAAGCCCGCCTTCGCTCGTCTCCTTATACTTGCGGGACATGTCGAGCCCGGTCTGGCGCATCGTCTCGATCACCTGGTCCAATGAGACCTTGTGACTATCCGATGCGCGGAGCGCGAGCCGCGCGGCGTTAACCGCCTTGACCGCGCCGATCGCATTCCTTTCGATGCACGGGATCTGCACGAGCCCGCCGACGGGATCGCAGGTGAGCCCGAGATTGTGCTCCATGCCGATTTCGGCGGCGTGCTCGATCTGTTCGGGCGTTCCGCCCCAGACGGCGGCAAGGCCGCCCGCCGCCATTGAACAGGCGACGCCGACTTCCCCCTGACAGCCCATTTCCGCGCCGGAGATCGAAGCGCGCTGCTTGTAGAGCATGCCGACGCCCGCCGCGGTGACAAGAAACCGGCGTATATGCTCCGTATGCGGTACGCCGCCGTCTTCGCAATAATGCCTGAGGACGGCGGGAATAATCCCCGCGGCGCCGTTCGTCGGCGCGGTGACGACGCGCCCGCCGGCGGCGTTCTCCTCATTGACCGCCATTGCAAAGACATTGAGCCAGTCGAAAAGCTGTTCGCGCTCATTGGCGAGGGGCGCGTCGGCAAGTTTCCGGTAGAGACCCGGCGCGCGCCGCAAGACGCCGAGCCCGCCGGGAAGGACGCCTGAGGTCTTGAGCCCGCGACCGATGCAGTCGCGCATCGCCGCCGCGATGCGATCAAGCCCCGCAAGCGTTTGGGCGCGCGGACGGATCGCGTCTTCATTCCTGAGGATCGCCTCGTCGATCGCGAGCCTCTCCCGGCGGCAGATCGCGAGAAGCTCCATGGCGGAGGCGAAAGTGTAAGGGCTGTTGTGCGGATCCTTGATGAGATCGCCCGGCGCGGGAGCGGAGAGCTGCTTCGCGCTCGCGATAAATCCTCCGCCGACGGAATAATAGGTCTGTTCAAAAAGAGCAGCGCCCGCCGCGTCAAGCAGCTGAAGCCGCATCTCGTTTGGGTGAACGGTCGGGATGATCTCGCCGCGAAGATCGATGTCGCGCGCCGGATCGAACGCGATCTCCGGCCCGCCTTCAAGTTTCAGCCGCTTTTCGCGGCGAACGCGCGCGACCGCGGCCTCCGCCTCATCCGGGTCGGTCGCGTCAGGCGCAAAGCCCATCAGGCCGAGGATCGTCGCCTTGTCGGTTCCATGCCCGATCCCGGTGAGCGCGAGAGAGCCGTGGAGGTCGATCTTGACACGCGCGGCGCGGGGTAGCGCGCCCGTCTCCTTTGCTTCGGCGAGAAATCGCGCGGCGATGCGCATCGGCCCGACCGTATGCGAACTCGACGGGCCGATGCCGATCTTGAAGATGTCGAAAACGCTGAGCATGGCGAAATCGACTACCGCCTTTCGAGGCGCGCGGCGAGCATCTTCTCATCGTAGAGAGAACTCGCGCGCGCGCGTTGAAGCTTCTTGCCGAGTTTCACCGCAGATCGATCGATTTCGTGAATCACGGAAGCCATCGCTTGCGGATCGCGCGGCGAATTTCTGACGGCGCCGACTTTGCGCGACAGTTCGCCAAGCGCAGCGCGCAGCGCGGCCGAATCATCGCCCGGAAACCGCGCATGAATGCGCCCGATCGCCGACTGTGCGCTGACAAGGAGAAAATCGGCGGCCGCAAAATCGTCGCGCTCGACGGCGCCCCTCGCCGCTGCGAGCGTGCGCCTGACATCGTCCATCGCGCGCGCTGGCGTCAGCGGCGCGGGCGATGCGGGACACGCCGCAGCGCTCATTGTCTCGATATAGGCGACAAGGCCGTCAAGGATCGCGGACGGCGTCGGCGCGCCCTGGAATTCCTCGATGATCGCCGAGCCGATGAAAGCGCGAAGGTTCGGCTTTGGCGCAAGCGTTCCGAAGGAGGACTTGCCCCGCACGCCGACAAGCGTCGGAATCGGCAGCGGATTGAAGACGCCGTCATCGCGAATCTTGCTGAAGAGCGAGGAGGAAACATCTGCGGTCCCGGGCGCGCCCGAGAGCCCTTCGAGATAGAAATCCGGATTGGCGCGCCCATCGACATGGCAGGAATTGCAGGAAAGCCCGCCGCGCGCCGCTTGCCCGCCGAGCAGCATCGGGCTTTTGAATGCGGCGCGGCCGAGTTCGGCAAGATATTCCGCTTGCGGATCAACGCTGGATGTGACGCATTCGCCGGGCGTCATCGTAAGCGCGGCGACGCGGTCGGCCTTCGGCGCGAGCCACACTTCTTCCGGCAGCGGCTCCGCCGCGGCGGCGGCGCTCGCAATAAGCAGAGCAAAGATGGCGCAATATCCCGATGGCGAGGTTTTACGCATCCCCCCTCTCCCGCTTGCGGGAGAGGGTTCGGGGATGAAGGGAACCTTCAATGCTCCGCGCCGCCGACGCCCCCTCACTCCTAACCCCTTTCCCGCGAGCGGGAGAGGGGGACTTGCGGACGGCCCGGCGCTTAACATGCAACGCAAGCTGCGCTCACTTCGCCGCAATCGCGCCCTCGCGGCGTTCGATGAGGCGCGCGAGATCTTCCCGCTCGACGCAGCCGAATTCGCAGATCGCATCGAGCCTCGCCAACTGGCGTTTCGCCTTCGCGACTTCCCCGATCTCGAGATAAAGCTCGCCGAGATATTCGTTCGCTCCCTTATGCTCGGGATCAAGCGCGAGAGCCTGCGCGTAATAATCCCGCGCTTTATCCATCCTGCCGAGCTTTCTGTGGGAGTAGCCGAGGTAATTCAGGATGTCCGGGTGCGGGCCGACAATCGCCGCCGCCTTGTAGAGATCGGCGATCGCCTCTTCATAGCGCGCTTCGTTGATGAGGCGCGTCGCCGCCAGATATTGCGCGACGCCTTCATCGCGCGGCGCAAAGAAGAGGGATTGCTGGTCTTGCGTCTCCTCCCCGGCGGCTTCCCCGGCCTCTTCATCCTCCTCCGGCTCCTCCGCCGCTGGCGCCTCAGCCGGCGTTTCAGCGGCGGCGAGCGCCGCCGCAATGCGCGCCAGAGCTTCATCGACGCGCGCCTTGAACGGCTCATCGCAGGCGCCTTCGCCCGCGCATTCGGCTTTCAACGCTTCAATCGCGGCAAG
>JBMOOR010000197.1:0-10364 GCA_049324555.1 Pseudomonadota bacterium
GAGGCGGGAATGCGCGGCCTTCCCGCCGAGCCCGCGCCCGAAATCCTGCAGGCGAACCTCGCCGGCCTCGCGCTTGCGCTCGCCGAATGGGGCGAACGCGACGCCGCGCGTTTGACGTGGATCGATCCGCCGCCGCCAGGGCGGTTCGCCTCCGCGCGCGAGGAGCTCTGCCTGCTCGGCGCAATCGACGCTGAAGGCGCGCTGACCGATCGCGGACGGGAAATCGCCGCGCTGCCGCTCGAGCCGCGCCTTGCCGCGATGATCGCCGGCGCGCCGAATGAAAGCGATCGCGCGCTCGCCGCCGAAATCGCCGCCCTGATCGGCGAGCGCGGTCTTGGCGGCGACAGTGTCGATCTCCGTGAGCGCCTTGAGCGTTTCCGAAGGGATTCCTCGCCGCGCGCCCGCGCGCTGAGGGAACAGGCCGCGCGCTGGGCGAAAGGCGCACCGCCGTCGAAGACGGCGGATGCTGGGCGCATCATCGCCATTGCGCTCCCGCACCTCATCGCGCGCGCGAAGCCGGAAACCCATGGCGACTATCTGACGGCCGGCGGACGCGCCGCGCGGCTTCAGGCCGGCGAAGCGCTCGCCAACGAGCGCTGGCTCGCCGTCGCCGATCTTGTCGGATCGGCGTCGAACGCCCGCATTCTCGCGGCCGCGCCCCTATGCGAATCCGATGCGCTCGCCCTCGGCAAGGTTGAAACCATTGAGGTCGCTGAGTTCGACATCGGACGGCGTGCGTTCAGGGCGCGGCGCGTCAAGCGCCTTGGCGCCATCGTCCTCGCGGAAACGCCCCTGCCCTCGCCTTCTGGCGAGGCCGCGCGAAGGGCGCTTGTCGACGCGCTTGGCGAACATGGATTTCAACTGCTCGACAATGGCGAAGTCATTCACGAGACGAAGGCGCGGCTTGCGCTCGCGAGAACATGCTTCGGCGAAGGCTGGCCGGAATGGAGCGACGCGGAACTCCTCGCGCGCGCCGGAGAATGGCTGACGCCGCTTCTCGGCGACCCGCCTGACTTTTCCCGTCCGTCTGCGGATCAATTGCGGCGCGCCCTCATGAGCCTTCTCGATTGGAGCGCGGCGCGGACGCTCGATGAAATCGCGCCGCTATCAATCGAAACGCCGGCGGGGCGAAAGCTTCCAGTCGACTATCTCGACGAAGGCGGTCCCATGATTGAGGCGCGCGTCCAGGAATTCTACGGGCTTGCGGCGCATCCGGCGATCATGCGCGGGCGCATCGCGCTCGCCGTCTCGCTTCTGTCGCCGGCGCGCCGGCAGATCGCCGTGACGAAGGACCTCCCCGCCTTCTGGCGCGGCGGTTATCGCGACATGGCGAAGGACATGCGCGGGGAATACCCGAAACACGACTGGCCCGATGATCCCGCGAACGCGCGCGCGCATGAGGGTAAAACGAAGGCGCGCCTTGCCCGAGAGAAATGATTTTTACTCGACGGCGGCCATCGCCGCTTCAAGAATGCAAAGGCCTTCCCTGATTTCATCCGCCGTGACGGTGAGCGGCGGCGCGATGCGGTTCGTATTGCCGTAAAGCCCGCCGCGCCCGATGAGGAGCCCGCGCGCGCGCGTTTCCTCAAGGAGTGCGAGCGAAACCGCCGAATTCGGCTTCCTCGTTCCGGGCTCGATGAACTCGACCCCCTGCATCAGACCCTTGCCGCGCACCTCGCCGATTGTTTTCGATTTCGTCGCGATGCGCTCAAGCCCTGCGCGAAGCTCAGCGCCGCGCTCGGCGGCGTTCTTCTGGAGATCGTGCCTCTTGAGATAGCGCAAGGTTGCAAGGGCGCCGCGTGTCGCGAGCGGATTGCCGCCGAAGGTCGAGAGCGAATTCGCCTTGAAACAATTCATCACCTCGGCGCGCGCGATAACGCCGCCGATCGCAAGGCCGTTGCCGATGCCCTTGGCGAAGGTGATGATGTCGGGCGCAACCCCATGCGCCTCATAACCCCAGAAATGCTCGCCCGTGCGGCCCCAACCCGTCTGCACTTCGTCGCTGATGAAAAGGATGCCGCGCTCCTTCAGCGCTTTCTGAAAGGCGCCGAAAAGCCCGTCGGGCGGGGTCCCGAAACCGCCGACGCCGGTGATCGGTTCGGCGATGAGACAGGCGACGTCGCCTGCCGTCGCGACATCGAGGATCTCTTTAAGGTCGTTGACGCACGCTTCGATATATTCCGTAGACGGAAGATGTCCGAAAGGAGAGCGATAGGGGTAGCTCCCCTGAAGGTAGTTCACCATGAACGGCGAAAGGGAGGACGGCGACCAGTTCGAATGACCGGTGACCGGCACGGTGGAAAGCGAGCGCCCGTGATAGGAATAGCGCATCGCCAGCACCTGATTCGAACGGCGATAGGCTGTCGCAAGCATCAAGGCGGCGTCATTGGCTTCGCTCCCTGACGTTGTGAAGAAGACGCGCGCGTCCGGAATGCCCGACAGCGCGGTGATTTCTTCCGCAAGTTCGACCTGCGATTCGATGAGATAGAGCGTCGAGGTGTGCAGCATTCTGCCGGCCTGATCGCGGATTTCCTCGACGATCTCCGGCACGTTGTAGCCGATCATGTTGGTGAGGATGCCGGCGAAGAAATCAAGATATTCGGCGCCGTTCGCATCTTTGACGCGCCGTCCCTCGCCCGACACGAGCGATATGGGCTCCTTGTAATAAAGACCGAGCCATGACGGCATGACGGCGCGGTGGCGTTCAACGAGCGAGGGCGTGTTTTTGAGGCTCATGCGAAAACCCGGAAAGAAAGAGCGAGCGGCGAGGCGCGCCGCTTTTCGCCCAAAGAGTTCGATCGAGGCAAGCCCTGGTTCCGGCGCAGATGAACGCGCCGCGCGTCAGCCGCCGAAATCGTAGGTCATGCGCACGCCGAATGTGCGCGGACGCGCCGGCCCGAAATAGTGCGCAGGGAGAATATTGCTGCCCTCCGCCGAGCCTGTGTAATAAAGGACGTTGGTCAGGTTCTCGACGTAGCCGGTGATCGACCAGCCCGCATCCGCCTGATAGCCGAGGCGGAGCGCAAGTTCCGCATAGCCGTCGTTCCTTGCTTCATCGAGCCTTAAGAGCCCCCCATAGGTCGTCGTCTGCCCGAAAAGTTCAGCGGACGCCTTGACCGAGCCCGGGCCGAGCGGGGCGTTGAAGCGAAGAACCGCGGAGCCCGAGAATTTCGGCACGGTCGGCTGCGGCTGGCCTTCGCAATCCAGCGTGCCATCGCAGAGCGCCTGCGCCTCCGTCACTTCGGAATCGGCGTAAGCGCCCGCAATCATGAGATCGAAATTCGGCCCGAGCGGCGCCGTCGCCGATCCCTCGACGCCCCAGCCCTTCACTTTGCCGACATTGTCGACAAGAATGCCGCCGCCGACGCCCGGCACGATGACCTGAAGATCCTTGTAGATGTAGTAATAGACGTTCGCGTCGAGCCGGATTGCGCCGAGCGCGCCTTTGGTTCCGACTTCATAGGACCACGCCTTTTCGGGCTCGAACGTGTTCGGCGTCGCATCGCCCGGATTGAGATTGAGGCAGCTCGTCGAGAACGGGCCGCAGAAGGGAATGCTGTCCTCGGCGATCGTGAAGCTGCCGAAGCCGCCCGACTTGAAGCCGCGCGTCGCGCTCGCAAAGAGCGTCCAATCGTCATTGGGGCGCCAACGCGCAATGAAGCGCGGCGTGAAGGCGTCCCAGCTTTGTTTGTCAGTAAGGAAATCCGTCGTCGTGAAGCCGAGCGCGAAATAGGGCCCAAGCTGGCTCGCGACCGGGAGCGCATTGATGCCGAATTTCTTGGTGTCGTCCGAATAGCGGACGCCGACGCCGATGTCGAACGCTTCGCTGAACTTGTAGGTCGCGTCGATATAGGCCGCCCAGCCGTGATAGCGCCCGCGAACCTCATTCTGCTCCAAAAGCCCGACCGGGCTCGGCGTGAAGGCGTAACCGTAATAGGCGAAATAATCCGAGCACGTCGCAAAGCCGTAATAGCTGAGATAATAGGCGCACATCACCTCTTCATCGCCATGCTGCGAGAAAAGGACGTCGATGTCTTCGTTGTAATACGAAGCGCCGACATACCAGGAGAAGGGACCATCATCGTCTGAAACGAGCCTTATCTCCTGCTCGAAATATTCGCCCGTCTGATCCTGCGCGTAATCGTTGATGTTGAGCGGCGTGCCGTCGAAATCCTCGGCGTAAACGTAGTCATGCTCCTTGTAGCCGGTGAGCGATGTCAGCGTGACGCCGCCGAGATCGAAATTGAGTTCAAGACCTGCACTGAAAATGTCCGCGTCATCGTCTTCGCCGAGCCCGAGATCGCTGTCGATGTCGCGGCCGTTCCCGCGCATCGTCACGCCGAAGATGCTGACAAGATTGTTCCAGGAATCGCCGAGTTCCGTTGCGCGATAGACGGATCCCGACTGATTGCGCTTCTCGTATTCAAGCGTCAGCAGCGCGTCAAAGCCCTCGTCCTCGTAAAGCGCGGAGAACCGCCCGGCGCCCTTCCGGAAGCCGATCAGGGGGTCGGCGTTCGGATAGAAGAGATTGTCGACATAGCCGTCTTCCTTGCCCGCATAGCCCGCAAGGCGGACGCCGAATTTCTCCGACAGCGGAATATTGAGAGCCGCCTCGCCGACGACGCGGCCGCGCTCGCCGACATCGATCTCGGCGTAGCCGCCGAAGGCGTCGAGCTTCGGCTTCGCGGTGATGATGTTGAACGCGCCGCCGATCGCATTGCGGCCGAACAGGAACCCCTGCGGCCCGCGCAGAACCTCCGCACGCTCGACGTCAAAGAGCGTCGTCACGACCGCCCCGTTGCGCCCCTGATAAAGGCCGTTCTTGAAAAACGGCACGGAGGGGTCGCCGCCGACGCCGAAATCGTTCGTCGAAATGCCGCGAACGTTAATGTAATCGATGAAACTGTCGAACGTGTTGCCGGTGACGCCGGGCGTGAAGGTGACAAGGTCCTTGACGTCGTCGAGATTGACGTCCCGCACGAATTCGCCGGCGAAAGCGGAAATCGCCAGCGGCACATCCTGGATCGATTCCTCGCGCTTTTGCGCGCTGACGATGATTTCGTCATCCTGCGCAAGCGCCGGAGCGAGCGTTCCCGCCGCGGTCAGGGTGAACGCGGAACATCCCGCGAGAAGCATTCTCTTTGATGCGATCCGATTGCGTGCTGCGCGCATGTCGCCCCTCCATCATTGCCCGGCCGAACGCGCCCCCGCGTCCCGCCGACCGCCAGACCAATGTCGAAACCTACAGGACGTTCGGCGGCGATGACAACGCCAAACATCCCCATCCCGACGCAAACGGCATGTTGCGCCGCAAGGGGCGCGCCGATTGTGATCACAATGCAACGCCCGCCTCGCCAAGCGCGCGGGCCATCGGCTCAAGCTCGCGCTTATAGCGCTTCCAGCGCCCGACCGAGCGCGTGTGAGCCTTTTCGCGCACCTGGATGGCGCTTGCGGTCGCGACCGACGCTTCCTGTTCGTGGAACCGCAGGCACGCGTCCTCCCAGGGAAGGCCCAGAAAGGCGATCAGGCGGCGCGCCTCAGGCTCGACACCGGAGACGACAGCCTCATAGGAAACATCGAGGAACCGTCCGGGATAAAGGCGCCGCCAGCAATTCATGAGCCGCGAGTAGCGGGCGAAATGGCGCGCCATCTCGCCCTGATCGTAGGAGTGCAGATAGGCGTCGGCGAAGAGCTGCTTGTAGCTTGCAAAGCAGGCGTCCATCGGATGGCGCGTCAGATGGACGATCCGCGCATTCGGAAGCGCGGCGATAATCATCGGGAGATAGAGATGGTTTCCCGGCAGCTTGTCGACGAAACGCGGCGCTCCGGTCCGCATGACCGAGGAGACGCGAAGATATTCCGCACCGAGCGCCTTCGGATCGACTTCGGCCCATTTGGCGGCGCTCGCAGCCCTTCGCCAGTCCCGCCCGGCGGTGTTCGAAAGGCGGCGGAGCGAAAGCCCGAACTGCTGGAGTTCGCCCGCCGATTCGACCATCGAGTGACTGGTGATGATCCGCTCAATGAGCGTCGTTCCCGTCCGCGGCTGTCCGACGACGAAGATCGGCGCGGGATCATCGCAGCCTTCTCGCGCCGACGCCGCCCATTCCGGCGTGAATGTCTCGATCAGCGCCGAATAGAACGCCTCCTCTTCCGTCTCATCATAATCGATGAGCGAGCGTTTGGCCCTTGCTCCCGCCTCGAAAGCAGCGAACGCCCGCCGCCACTCGCCGCAATCTTCAAATTCCTTCCCCGCCGCATAATGGAGAAACGCCGCGGACTGCGCGTCCGCCGAAGCCCCCCTCGCCGTCAGCCTTTGCGCGCGCTCTGTCGCCTCAGCCTTGACGATCGAGGAATAGAGCCATTCCGCCTGGGCGACGCCTCCATTCCGTCTAAGGATTTTTTCGAGCGTCGCCCGCGCGGCCTCCGTTTCGCCGAGAAACATTTCGGCTGTCGCAAGATTGACCGCATAGTCGGCGCGATCGGGCGCCGCCGCGTGCGCCTTGAGATACCAGCGTTTCGCCGCCTTCTGGTCGCCAAGAAGAGAGGAGACGACGCCGATGAGGTCTGCGACCTCCGCCTCGCGAACGCCCGCGCGCACCGCTTCGGCGAGCGCCTTCTCGGCTCGCGCCGGCTGCCCCATCCGCATGAAGATCCGGGCAAGCTGCGCCCATGCCGCCGCGTGATCGGCATCGATCTTCGTGACTGAGCCGAAGGCGCGCGCAGCAGTCTTCAGATCATCCATGTCGAGCGCGACGAGGCCGACAAGAAAATGCGCCTCCGCGCACGCCGGATCGAGCGCAATCGCCTCCCGGCACGAGCGCGCGGCGTCATGATGCCGTCCTTCCTGGAGCGCCGCAAATCCGCGCCGCAGGATTTCGGAAATCGCTGTCCCGGCCGGGGGCTTCGTCATCGGTTTCTTCGGCGCCGCGCGGCGATGGGGGCGGTCATGCGGGCTGATCCTCGTCCGTTGCAAACGGGGCGGCAATCGTCTCAGATGATTACGCGCCATTCCGGCGCCGGACAATTGGGGCGTCGCACATGACAACACGCTTGATCGGTTATTCCGTTTTTGCTGTCTGCCTCGCCTCTTGCGCACATGTCGCCGAGGCGCCGGCCGACATTATCATGTCCGGAGGCAGGATTTACACTGCAGATGAGAACCGGTCCTTCGCCGAGGCGATTGCGATCAGGGGCGATGAGATTGTCTTTGTCGGCGACGCCGACAAGGCGGCGCGCTTCGCCGGCGAGAAGACTGAGCGCATCGATCTTCAAGGAAGGCTCGCCCTCCCCGGCCTTCATGACGCACATCTCCATCCGATCAGCGCGATGGCGGTCGACACCTGCACGATCGACAAACGCGTTCTGCCGCTTGATCAGTTGTCCGCCTTTATCGCCG
This sequence comes from Pseudomonadota bacterium, assembly GCA_049324555.1. GTDB lineage: Bacteria > Pseudomonadota > Alphaproteobacteria > Caulobacterales > Parvularculaceae > Amphiplicatus. The sequence goes on from JBMOOR010000197.1 coordinate 7,397, forward strand.
GCTGCATCGCCCGCTTCAAGCCGAAGCCCGGCGAATGGATGTATGCTGAGCTTTGGGAGTTTGAACGCGGCAATCAACCGGGCTTGCAATTCAAGACGATCCGCGCCGCGCTCGATGCGGCCGCTCCTGACAATCCCGTGCTTCTCGAAGGGACGGACGGCCACCATTTCGCCGTCAACTCGCTCGCGCTCGCCACGGCGAAGAATGCGAAAGGCGACGTCGTCGGCCTCTCCGCGAAGACGCTTACAACAGATTTCTCCGATCTTGCGCAATATGTCGGCGTCGATCCGCAGGGCGAGCCGAACGGCAAGCTCACCGAAACCTACATCTATCAGCGCCTCGACACTGCGGGCCTTGAGGCGGCCGAGCACGCCAAGCGTCTTGCTCATCCCGAGCGCCTGATGGAGGTGACGCTCTCGCGCGGGATCACATCGTTCCTCGACGCCGCGGCGCGGGAGAATACGCAGCCGATCTATGATTCGCTGCTCGCAAGCGGCGACTTCCACGCGCGTGCGACGCTCGCGCTCTATTTCGACCCGAGCAGCTACAAAAATGCGGACGGATCGTTCGATGCGCCCGCCCTGCTCGCCGAGGCTCGCGCCGTTCGCGAGAAATATGCGCAAACGCCCCTTGTCAAAGCGAATTACCTGAAACTTTTCGCCGACGGCGTCATGGAGGGCGATCCTTTCGCGACGCCGCCGACCTTGCCGAACGCCGCCTTGTCGCGCGACTATCTGCAGCCGATTTACGCGCCTGACGGAGACAGCGTCCGCGTCGCCGGCTATGTCAATCTCGACAGCGAGGCCTGCGCCGCCGCCGGGAAACCGGCGCTCGCCGATGCCGCGTCATTCATCGCGGTTCATGGATTTCATCCGGCGCAATGCGAGAAAAGCGCCGGCGTCCTGCAGCACCCTGAAAGCGTCATCCGCGATTTCATCAACCTCGGCGATGAAGCTGGCTTCACGTTCAACATTCACGCGATCGGCGACAGGGCTGTGAAAACGGCCCTCGACGCCATCGAAAACGCGAGAGGCGACCACGGCTCGAAGACGCGCCATATCGTGACCCATCTCCAGCTCGTTCGGCCGGAGGATATCGCACGGTTCAAGGAACTCGGCGCCTTTGCGTCGTTCACCTTCGCCTGGGCGACGGTCGATCCGGAATACGATCTTTCCGTCATCCCCTTTATCGACCGCATCGACGGCCCGGGCGGGATCTACGACGAGGGCTATTACATGAAGAACGCCTATCCTGCAGAATCGATCCGAAAGGCGGGCGGCGTCATCATCGCGGGTTCGGACGCTCCGGTCGACACGCGCGATCCGCGCCCCTTCGTCAATATCGAAGGCGCCGTCACGCGCAACATCTTCGAAGCAGGCGCGCTTAACGCCGGCGAGGCGCTCTCGATCTTCGACGCCGTCGACGCCTACACGATCAACGCCGCCAGGGCGCTGGGGCAGGACAACGTCGCCGGCTCGCTCGAACGCGGCAAGAAAGCCGACCTCATCATCGTCGATCAGGACATCTTCGCGCTCGCCGGCGCTGGCGGCGCGGACAAGATCAGCGAGACGCGCGTCCTTGAAACCTGGTTCGCCGGACGCCAAGTCTATTCAGCGCCTGCGGATTGAGCTTTTCGCGTCGCCTCGCCGATCCGCCGCATGCCTTCGAGAATATCGAGGCGAACCGCGCGTTCGAACTTCTTGCGGTCGCCGGCGGCGAAGGCGTCGATCGCCTCCTTATGCTGGTCGACAAGCGTCGAGGCGCCGACGGCGTCGACGACGACGCGCATGAAGGGGCCCGTCTGCAGCCAGAGGCTTTCGACGACGCCGAGAAGGACGGGCGCGTTCGCGGCGTCATAAAGCGCGAAGTGAAACTCGCTGTTCGCCTTGCCGTAGGCGGACGCGTCGCCCTTGTCGATGGCGGCGTCAAGGCGCTTGTCGATCCTCGACAGCCGCGCGATGAGCTCCGCCCGCTCCTTCCCGCGCGACGCGAGGCGATCAAGCGCGCGCAGCGCGAGCTTCGGTTCGATGAGGGTCCGCGCCTCGGTCAGCTCTTCGACTTTCGACGGCGTCATCCGCGCAATCATAATGCGCCGCGTCGGCGTCAGTTCGAGCGCGCCAAGCGCGACAAGACGCCGGATCGCCTCACGCGCGGGCATTGCGCTCACCGAAAATCCCGCTGCAAGCGAGCGCACCGAAAGCGCGCGGCCAGGCGCAAGCTGGCCGTCGATGATGGCGCGCCGCAATTTCGCGTAGACTTCCTCGTGGACGACCGGCGCACGTTTGCGCGTCGCGGGCCTTTTTCGGCGAAGGGAAATCGCGCCCAACTCAGGAAACGCCCTGCGCGAGCGCGATGCGTTCGTCGAAAACGCGCCAAAACTCCGCCTGCGGATGAAGCTTCTCTCTTTTCACCGGCTCCGGCCCCGCCCTCAGGGTTAATGCGAACAGAACAGGAATTTCCACCTTTCCAATTGAATCTGCAAGAATTTTCGACCCCCTTGCGGAACGCTGCAGGCCCCTGTAATTGTGATCACATTCTCCTTGCGCCGTTTCTGTTTCGATATGGCGCACCGACTGCGCGATGGGCCGGACGTTGCTTTGTCCTTTCGCGCATGGGCCGCATCGGCGGGAGTGTAAGTCAAGGGCGGCGTCCTTTCGCGGACCGCGGCTCAAGGCGGAAACAATGGACTTTAAGGACCTCGAAGATTGGCTTCGGCGCAATCGCGTCCAGGATGTCGCTTGCCTCGTTCCGGATCTGACCGGCTCGGCGCGCGGCAAGACGATGACGCCCGCGCTGTTTTTGAACGGCATCAAGAACCGGAGCCTGCGCATTCCCGAAACCGTCTACGCGATCAGCGTCCAGGGCGAGATCGTGTTCTCCTCGCATGTCGCCTCCACCGAACGCGACCTTGTGCTGACCCCTGACCTGTCAACGATCCACCTCGCGCCGTGGAACAACGATCCGACGG
>JBMOOR010000198.1:0-10228 GCA_049324555.1 Pseudomonadota bacterium
AGTTTCAGCGCAGACACGCGGCGATCGGCGGCCGGCGAACGCGCGATCAGGCCCTTGCTTTCGAGCGAGGCGACCGCGCGGCTGACCGCCATCTTGTCCATCGGCGTCCGCGCGACGACGTCGCGTGCGGCGATCGTCGGCGCCTGGCTGACAACTGCAAGGACGCGCCATTCCGGAATGGACAGCCCTTCGCCGGCGTAAGCGGCGCCAAGCGCCTCGCTCATCGCGCGGCCGAGAACGACAATGCGATAGGGAACGAATTCTGAAAGATCGAGGCGACGCTCGGCCGCCGCGTCGTCGCTCATGCAGATTCCTTCAGCACGCCGCGCCGAATTTGGTCGAGCTCGATCGATTCAAAGAGCGCGCGGAAATTTCCCTCTCCAAAGCCTTCATTGCCTTTGCGCTGGATGATTTCGAAAAAGATCGGGCCGATTGCGTCCTGCGTGAAGATCTGAAGGAGAAGCCCCTGTCCCTGCGTCGGCGCGCCGTCGATCAGGATGTGATTGCGACGAAGCCGCTCCATGTCTTCGCCATGCTTTCCGACGCGTTCATCGACCTTTTCGTAATAGGCGTCGAGCGTCGACTGGAACGGGATCTGCCGTCTCCGCAATTCTTCGACGGTCGCGTAGATGTCGTTAGTTCCGAGCGCGATATGCTGAATGCCCTCGCCATTGTAACGCGAAATGAACTCTTCGATCTGCGATTTGTCGTCCTGACTCTCATTCAGCGGTATGCGGATTTTCCCGCAGGGACTTGTCATCGCTTTTGAGACGAGCCCCGTCAGCTTTCCTTCGATGTCGAAATAGCGGATCTCGCGGAAGTTGAAGATCTTCTCGTAGTAGTCCGCCCACATCTTCATGTTCCCGCGCCGCAGATTGTGCGTGAGATGATCGATGTAGGTGAGGCCCGCCGAGTTCCGGCGCGGATCGGCGTCTTTGATCGGCTCGAAGTCGACGTCATAGATCGTGCGTGCGCCGTAGCGATCGACGAGGTAGACGTTGAGGCCGCCGATGCCCTCAATGCCCGGAATATTGAGCTCCATCGGGCCGGCCTTCGCCTCGATCGGCTTGGCGCCGCGGCGGAGCGCTTCGCGAAAGGCGAAAGCCGCGTCCTTGACGCGGAAGGCCATGGCGTTCGCCCCGGCCCCGTGCTGGTTGCGGAACGCGCCCGGTTGGCCGGCGCTTTCCCGGTTCAGGAGGAAATTGATCTCGCCTTGAGTGTAGTGGATGACGTCTTTCGACCGGTGCCGGCCGACCGCCGTGAAGCCCATTTGCTCAAACAGGACCGCGAGGGCGTCTGGGTCCGGCCCGGTATACTCAACAAATTCAAAGCCGTCGGTGCCGAGCGGGTTTTCAAAGAGGTCAGCCATCATGCGCTCCGGGTTTCTTTCCGCAATTAGTAACACGCGTTACTAATTGCGTCCAACCCGTCCGCGCTATTTCGCATTCGCCCGATTGGCCGCAATGACAAGGGCCCGGGAGGCGGCCTCAAAAGAGAGCTCTGGCAAAAACCGCTCCTGGATGACCGCCGCGAACTCGAACATCCGCCATTCGATCATGACCGCGCCCCGATCGAGAACCTTGTTCAGGACTTCGTTGTAGCGGTAGCGGCCTTTGAAATCCGGGTGGCGCTCAAGAACCCGCAGGCAATTGGCGATGTCGAGCGCGGGCCGGCCTTGCTCAAATCGCAGATTGTCTCGCGCCCAGGCCGCATCGCCCGCCGCCTCTATATCTATAATCGCCGCGTTCGACGCCTGCATTCTCATCCCCATGTGTCGGCGATAGAAGATTCTACGCGATGATTTGGCATTCCGCGAAGAATGCGCGATAAATTTTCGTCAAATTGCACTGAAAGCGGGCTTCATGAAACTCTTCGGCTATTGGCGCTCAAGCGCGAGCTATCGCGTCCGGATCGCGCTTGAACTCAAGGGCCTCCAATATGACTACGAGCCGGTCAACCTGCTGAAGGGCGAACAACGCTCGCCCGCGCACCTTGCGCGAAATCCGCAAGGCCTCGTTCCTGCGCTGGAGACGGAGGAAGGCGCGATCCTCACTCAGTCTGCGGCGATCGTCGAATATCTTGAGGAGCGCCACCCGGAAACGCCGCTATTGCCGGCGGACGCTGAGGGCCGCGCCAAGGCGCGCGCGGTCGCTGCGGTCATCGCCTGTGAGGCGCAGCCCTTCATGAATCTCCGTATACAGACCTATCTGAAGGAGGAACGCCATTTCGATGCGGCGGCGATGAAGGAATGGCTCAATCGCTGGTCAGGCGGCGCAATGAAGGCGGCTGAATCGCTGATTGCAGGAGAAAAGGGTCCGTTCGCGCTCGGCGCACGGCCGACCATCGCTGACGCCTTTCTGGTTCCTCAAATGTTCGGCGCGCTGCGTTTCGGCATTGACCTCTCCGCAATGCCGCGCATCACTGCAGTCTGCGAGCATTGCAACACGCTCGAACCTTTCATTCGCGCCCACCCGCAAAACCAATCGGACGCCGTCGCAGCATGACCATGAAACCGCTCATTTTCCCGATCGGGGACAAAAAGCCGAAAATCCACGCGACCGCCTTCATCGCGCCTGGCGCCGTTATTTGCGGCGATGTCGAAATCGGCGAGAACGCCTCCATCTGGTATGGCTGCGTCCTGCGCGGGGATTCCAACAAGATCATTATCGGCGCGGGATCGAACGTGCAGGACGGAACCGTCATTCACGCGGATGAACCAACGCTCGGCGGCGCGCCGACCGTCATCGGCGCACATGCTCTGATCGGTCACAAGTGCATGCTGCATGGCGCGCGCGTCGAAGACGAAGGCTTCGTCGGCATGTGTGCGACGATGCTTGACGGTTCCGTCGTGAAAACGGGCGGCATGCTCGCCGCTGGCGCATTCTTGTCGCCGCGCAAGATTGTGCCTGCAGGCGAATTATGGGCCGGAACGCCAGCGAAAAAGTTTCGCGACCTCCGCGAAGGCGAAGATAAGTGGGCGCTCGGCGGCGCGCATCATTATATCGAAGAAGCCCGCACTCACGCGGCGGCGCTCATGAGAGCGTAGTGCAAACCCGACGGCTATTTCAGCCCGCCTTCTCTTTTCAAAGGACATTGCATGACGGAGGCCGTCCTGACTTCGACTGCAAGCGCAAAGTCGCAGGAGAAGCTCATCATCGGCGCTTCATCGCTTGGCACGATGTTCGAATGGTATGACTTCTTTCTTTACGGCGCACTCGCTACCTACATCGCCCGGCAGTTCTTTTCAGGCGTCAGCGAAACGACGGGTTTCATCTTCGCGCTCGCCGCGTTCGCCGCGGGATTTGTCGTCCGCCCTTTGGGGGCCCTTGTTTTCGGACGCATCGGCGACGTTGTCGGCCGCAAGAACACTTTCCTTGTAACCATGGGCGTCATGGGCCTCTCGACATTTGTCGTCGGCCTTCTTCCCGGATACGACGCGATCGGCGTCGCGGCGCCGATCATTCTCATTATGCTGCGGCTTCTGCAGGGCCTCGCCATCGGCGGAGAATATGGCGGCGCAGCGATCTATGTCGCCGAGCACGCGCCGGATGAAAAGCGCGGGCTTCACACAAGCTGGATCCAGACGACGGCGGCTTTCGGATTATTGCTCTCGCTGTTCATCATCATGGCGGCCCGCACCTCAATGCCGGCTGCGGCCTTCGAAGCCTGGGGCTGGCGCATTCCTTTCCTGGTCTCGATTTTCCTTCTCGGTATTTCACTGTGGATCCGGATGCGGCTCAATGAGAGCCCCGTGTTCCAGCGCATGAAGGATGAAGGCGAAACGTCGAAGGCGCCGTTCCGGGAATCCTTTGCGAAATGGCCCAATCTCAAGCTTGTCCTCATCGCGCTTTTCGGCTGTGTCGCCGGACAGGCCGTGACGTTTTACACCGGAACTTTCTACGCGCTTTATTATCTTGAGCGCATTCTGAAGGTCGACGGCTTCACGACCAATGCTCTGATCGCGTCAGCGCTCATTTTCGGCGCGCCGCTCTACGTTCTTTTCGGATGGCTTTCCGATCGCTTCGGACGCAAGCAGATCATCATGGCGGGTCTTGCCTGCGCGGCTCTTTTCTATTTTCCGCTGTTTAGAGCGCTGACCGCGGCGGCCAATCCTGCGCTCGCCGCGGCGCAAGCCTCAGCGCCCGTCACCGTCTATTCCGATCACGCCGATTGCTCGCTCCAGTTTGATCCGGTCGGCAGGACGAAATTCGATACAAAGCCCTGCGACATCGCCAAGTCGACTCTCGCGCGCGCCTCCGTCGCCTACAAAAACGCGCCGCCAGACGGAGGTGCGGGGATCCGGATCGAAATCGGCGAGCAGATCGTTTTCGCGCCGGACGTCGCGTCGATGAGCGCAGAGGAGCGCGGCGCAGCGATTGCGGCCTTCCAGAAGGAGACGGCGTCTGCGCTCGCCAGGGTCGGATATCCGGCGGCGGCCGATCCCGATCGCATCAACCGTCCGATGGTCGTCCTTCTCCTCACCCTGCTGCTGACGATTACGACGATGTGTTACGGGCCGATGGCGGCGCTGCTCGTCGAGATGTTTCCTGCGCGCATCCGCTACACCTCGATGTCTTTTCCCTATCACATCGGCAACGGCTGGTTCGGCGGTCTGATGCCGACGACGTCATTTGCGATCATCGCAGCGACCGGGGACACGCTGGCTGGCCTCTGGTATCCTGTCGCGATCACCGCGGCGACCTTTCTCGTCGGCGTGCTCCTCCTGCCGGAAACAAGACGCAGGGCGGCTCGCCGCGGATGATCAGGCGCCCGCGGGTCCAAGGCCCAACGCAAGCAGCGCGAAGATGAAAAGACCAAGCGCTATGCGATACCAGGCGAACGGCACGAGGCCGCGCCGCGCGACGAATCCCAGAAACGGCTTGATGATCGCGAGCGCGGAGAGGAACGAGACGATGAAGCCGATTACGATCATCGTCGCGCCATCACTCGAAAGCGAGTCGCGCGATTTGTAGAGGTCGTAGGCCGTCGCGCCGATCATGGTCGGAATGGCGACGAAAAAGGAAAACTCCGCCGCCGCCTTCTGCCCAACGCCCATTAGCCTTGCGCCGATAATCGAGGCCCCCGATCGCGACACGCCCGGAATGAAGGCGAGGCACTGCACGGCGCCGATTTTCAAGGCCGTCAGCGGCCGGATCGATTCCGCCTCCTCGAATTTCACCGGATGATGCCGGCGTTCGACGAGGATGATGACGACGCCGCCGAGGATGAGCGCCATAGCGATGACGCTCGGCCGGAAGAACAGCGCGTCGACGTAGTCGCCGATCGCAAGGCCGAGAATGACCGCAGGGCCGAATGCGGCGAGCACCGAATAGATGAAATAGCGCGCCGCTTTGTCAGTGAAGAAGGCGAACGCCTTCGACCAGAGGCGCCGCCAATAAAGGACGCAGACCGCAAGAATCGCGCCGAGCTGAATGACGATCTCGAAGACGCGGCCGGGCGGCGTCGGCGCCTTGAAGAAATCAGCCGCGAGGACGAGGTGGCCAGTCGATGAGACGGGTATGAACTCCGTCAGTCCCTCAACGATCCCGAGCAGCACCGCTGCGATCCACATCGCTTCGACGCCGTCATGGATATCGTCTGTCTCGCTGGTCTGCATCATTCTACGCCCGGAACGCGGCTGCGGCTGAGACCGCGCTTAGACTGCTTTCCGGACTGCGGCAATCGGATGCGGGGTGCGCCCGCTCTCGCCCTTCCGCGCGATAGGAAAACCGGCAGGATCAGCTTTACAGCGCAACCTTGAATTCGGCCTCGGTCTGCACCTGCACCTCATCCAGCGTCACCCCGTCGGCAAGCTCGATCAGCGTCATGCCCTTGCCGCGCTCGACGGCGAACACGCCGAGATTGGTGATCACCATATCGACGACTTCTTTGCCGGTCAGCGGCAGGGAGCACTTGTGGAGCAGTTTCGGTTCGCCCGCTTTCGACGCGTGGTCCATAACGACAACGACGCGCTTGACGCCGGCGACAAGGTCCATCGCTCCGCCCATGCCCTTCACCATCTTGCCGGGGATCATCCAGTTCGCGAGATCGCCCCTCTCCGAGACTTCCATGGCGCCGAGAATGGAGAGGTCGATATGCCCGCCGCGAATCATTCCGAAGGAATCGGCTGATGAGAAATAGGACGAGCCTTTGAGTTCCGTGATCGTCTGCTTGCCGGCGTTGATGAGGTCCGGATCGACCTCGTCCTCATAGGGGAAAGGCCCCATGCCGAGCATGCCGTTTTCCGACTGCAGCGTGATATGGATGCCGGGAGGAATGTAATTGGCGACGAGGGTTGGAATGCCGATGCCGAGATTGACGTAGAAGCCGTCCTTGAGCTCCTTCGCCGCACGCTGCGCCAGTTGATTGCGATCCCAGGGCATCAGGCCTTCTCCCTTTGGCGAACGGTGCGCTGCTCGATGCGCTTTTCGAATGCGCCCTTGATGAGACGATTGACGAAAATTCCGGGCGTGTGCACGAAGTTAGCGTCGATTCCGCCAAGGGGAACGATCTCTTCGACTTCGGCGACCGTCACCTCGCCGGCCGTCGCCATCATCGGATTAAAATTGCGTGCGGTCTTGCGGTAGACGAGGTTGCCCTCCGCGTCCGCCTTCCACGCCTTGACGATTGCGAGATCGGCGACAAGCCCGGTTTCGAGAATGTAGGTTTCGCCGTTGAAGACCTTGTGCTCCTTGCCTTCGGCGATCACCGTGCCGACGCCGGTTTTCGTGTAGAAGCCCGGAATGCCCGCCCCGCCCGCGCGGCACCGCTCCGCGAGCGTTCCTTGCGGATTGAATTCGAGTTCAAGCTCGCCTGAGAGGAACTGGCGCTCAAATTCCTTGTTCTCGCCGACATAGGAGGAGATCATCTTTTTGACCTGCCGCGTATTAAGCAGCATGCCGAGGCCGAAACCGTCGACGCCGGCATTGTTCGAAATGATCGTGAGATTTTTTACGCCCGAATCGCGGATTGCGAGGATGAGGTTCTCAGGGATTCCGCAAAGGCCGAATCCGCCGGCCATGATCGTCATCCCGTCAAACAGCAGCCCGTCGAGAGCCGACCGCGCATCCTTGTAAATCTTGTCCATGGTGCCTCCCTTCGCGGGGTCCGTCGTTAGACGAATTGCGCGCGAAGGTCCACTTGGACGAAATGGCTCAGGCCGCTCTGGAGCGCGTGAGCGGATTTGCGACAAGCGTCACTGGCCCGGATGGTTCTTGCGCCGGCTTCTTGGGCCGCAAGCCCTTGGCGAAAAGCTTCGCCGCCTCCCAGTGAATGGCGACGATCACCTTCAGCGTCATCAGCGGGTAGCGGACAAAAGCCCAAAGAAGCGCCCGGTCCGTCATCGCTTCACGGGTCCCTGCAAACGAAGCGTTGAAGATGGGACCGTCGGCGTCGCTCTGACGGATGAAAATTGACAGGCCTTCGGATGGCCGCGCGAGGGTGAAATCGTATCGTTGATCCGTGCTCATGAAGGGCGACACGTGAAAGGCTTTGTCTGCTGACTGACGAACCGTGTCGGCATCGGTTTCAACGCCGATCAAATAGGAATGCTTGCCGCCGAAAGTATTGCGAACTTCGTACATCACCGCTTCGAGCCGCCCCATTCCATCCTGGCAATAGTAGATCGAGAGCGGATTGAACACATAGCCGAGAATTCGCGGATAGCAGAGGAGCAGGATTTTTCCGTCCCCGTTGAATCCGGCATCCTTCAGGATTGCGCGAATTTGCAGCGACACATCGACGCCTGCTCCTTCGCCGTGATCGCGATCGAAGAATGAAAACAGGTTTAGGCGATTGTGCGAGAATAACCGCAGGCGCTGCGCCGTCTCGCCAATGCGATCGATGTCGATCAGCATCGAGAAAACGCTATAGGCGAAGCGATGCCTGACCGGACGCAGGCGCTGATGCGCAACCCGCCCATGATAAAGATATGCGGGAGCCTCGTTCATTCCGCCGCCGCTGCGACAGGCGGCGACTGACGCCAGATGCGCGCCGAATCGCCCGCGACCGTCCACGGCCGGCGGACGCCGCCGAGATCTTCCGCCACGGCGAGACCGGCCTGCAGCCCGTCTTCATGAAAGCCGCTTCCGAAATGCGCGCCGCAGAACCAGACGCCCCCGACGCCCTGCAGCGACCAGAGTTCCTTTTGCGCGCGGCCGGCCTCGATATCGAACATCGGATGGTCGTATTCAAATTCAGCGATGACGTCTTCGTCGCGGACGGGCGTCAGAGGATTAAGCGTCACGAAGATATCGCGGTCGGACTTGATATTCTGCAGAAGATTCATCCAGTAGGTGACCGCAGCGGCGCCGTCGCCGCCGAGGTAGTTCCAGCTCGCCCAGGCCCGGCGCCTTATCGGCATCTGGCTCTTGTCGAAATGTGCGACAGCGCGATTCGGCTGATAGGCGAAGGCGCCGAGCAGCGCCCGTTCCCGATCCGTCGGATTTTTCAGCATTGCGAGAGCGCGGTCCGCATGCGTTGCAATGACGACTTCGTCAAAGCGGTCAGCGGCGCCCTTTTCGTCTGTAACAATGACCGCACCGCTCGCACGCTCAACGGAAACGACGCCCACGCAAAGTCGCGCCTGATGATGGAAGCGCTCGGAAATGCGTTCGACATAGGTGCGTGAGCCGCCGCTAACCGTGTTCCATTGCGGGATGTTCGATGTCTGCAAGAGACCGTGATTGGCGTAAAAGCGGAACAGCGATGCTGCGGGATAGTCGAGTATCCTTATCGACGGCGTAGACCAGATTGCGGCAGCCATCGGAACGAGGAAGCGATTGACGAAAGCGTGCGAAAATTTTCGTTCCTCGACAAAGGCCCCGAGCGATACGCTATCTTCGAGGCCGCGCTCCAGAGCGCTCTTCGCCTCACGATTGAACCGGACGATGTCGGCGAGCATCACCCAATGCGAGGGCGAAGCGAGGCTCTTCCGATCGGCGAAGATCGCGGAAAGGTCTCGTCCGGAATATTCGACGCCGCCGTCGCAGAGCGAAGCGGCGAACGACATGTCGGCAGTCTCGACCGCAACGCCAAGCGCTTCGAAAAGCGCCGTTAGGTTGGGATAATTCCGCTTGTTGAAGACGATGAACCCGGCGTCGACCGCAACCGTCTTCCCCGACAACGGTACATCGATGGTGTTCGCATGCCCGCCGAGCCGCCTGTCCCGCTCATAGACGATGACTTCGTGCCGGCCCGACAGGAGCCAAGCCGCTGAAAGCCCGGATATTCCGCCGCCAATTACTGCGACCCGAAGCCGCCTGCCGACCCTCTGATTGGCGGCCCTGCGGCCCATGGCGTCGAATGGCATGCGGTCTCGCTTTCATCTTGGCTGGCGATCTTTCCCGATGGCGAGTGTTACGCAGGCCGCCCCTCCATGGATTAGCGGCGGCGATCGGGTTAATCTCAGATATGAGAAGTGATCCATATCGCGCGCTTGTCGTATAAAGACTGTAACGGCTTGAGGCGGCGGGATGTTTGGAGCCTTGGCGAGAACGATGGCTGCGCCGACGAAGCTGCAAACAGTCGACGGCGCGGACCGTATGAACGCCCTGCTTGATCGCGTGGCGTCGGACGGCGACCGTGAGGCGTTTAATGCGCTGTTCCTGTTCTTTGCGCCAAGGATAAAAAGCTATCTGATGAAACTCGGCGCCGCCGCCGACCTCGCCGACGATCTCGCCCAGGAGGCGATGCTGAAAGTCTGGCGCAAGGCGAAGCTCTTTGACCCCGCTAAAGCGTCCGCCTCAACCTGGATTTTCACAATCGCGCGGAATTTGCGGATCGACGCCGCCAGGCGCGCCGCAAAGCCCGACCTCGATCCGGATGACCCCGCCTTTGTTCCGGAAGGCGAGCCGCCTGCGGATATTGTGATTGACCGCTCGTCGCGGGATGAAAAAATCAGGGCGGCGTTCAGCGCTCTCCCCGAAGCGCAGCATGAAGTGGTGCGTCTCCACTTCGTTGAAGACCTCGCCCATTCCGAAATCGCCGAGCGGCTCTCTCTCCCGCTTGGAACCGTCAAATCCCGATTGAGGCTGGCCTTTGAAAAAATCCGAAAGGACATTGGTGACAGCGTTGAGTGACATTCGCCATCATCCGAAAGCGGAGACGCTAGCCGCCTTTGCGGCTGGAAATCTCGATGAAGCGCGCGGCGTCGTCATCGCGACGCATCTGACTTTGTGTGCGGAATGCCGGCTTTCGGTTCGCGATTTTCAGGCAGTCGGCGGCGCCT
>JBMOOR010000199.1:0-6226 GCA_049324555.1 Pseudomonadota bacterium
GCCCGCCGCAATATCGCCGTCGGCGCCGGCGCGAAGCGCTTGATAGGAATCGGCGAGCGCATTGACGCCTCCTGCAAGCGCGGATGCGGCGGTTGTCGCGGCATTCTGCGCCGCCGCGTTGTCCGGCGCGTTCGCGAGCGCGCGGAGCGCGCTGTCAAAGGCGGCGAATTTTGCGAAGAGGGAGCTTGCGTCCTCCGGCCCGCCAAGATGACGGCTGATTTCGCCCGCCGCCGCCGCCCTCGCGCCGTCGCGTGCGGCGTCCGCTTCGGCGCGCCGACGTTCCGCCGCGATCGCCGGCGCCTCGGCGCGCGCAACGCCGGCGACGCGCACGCCGGCGCCTTCCCCGCCAAGCGTCCGCTCAGCGAGTGAGACTTCGCGGCGGCTGTAGCCGGGCGTCAGCGCGTTGGCGATGTTCTGCGAAGCGACATTCGCCTGTCGCGAGACCGCTGCAAGACCCGACGTCGCGTTCGACAGCGCCTGCGATAATGACATGACCGCCCCTCCCTAAACCGATCACCGGATGATGTCGGTTGTCTCCTGAAGCATTTCGTCAACGGTCTGAATGATCTTGGCGTTCGAGGAATAGGCGCGCTGCGTCTGGATGAGATTGGTCAACTCCTCCGCAACATCGGTCGTCGACTGGCTCAAGGAAAAGCCGAGCGTCACCCCGACCGGCCCTTCGCCCGCATTCCAGAAATAGACGTCGCCGCTGTCCTGCGAGAGCGAGAACGCCTGATTGCCTTCGGCGTTGAGACCGCGCAGGTTTGGAACGTCCGCGATCGGCACCTGAAAAAGATTTCGCCTGAACCCGGTGTCGAAGACCGCCGTCAGCATGCCGGACTGGTCAATCTCGATCGTTGAAAGATTGCCGATCGGCGCGCCGTTTTTTGTTACGGCAAGCGGCGCGAAAGTCGCGGAGAGCTGCGTCAAGGGCGAGCCGCCGCCGGGCGAACCGATATTCACCGTGAGCGGGCCGCTGACAGTCGTGATCGTCACATCGCCCGTCGCAGGATCGTATGAAGCGCCCGCGCCGGCTGCAACGCTCGCCACCGATCCGCCGGCCGCGGCGGTCGTATCGAAGGTGACGTCGAAGCTCGCGATCGGCGTCAAGGGATCGCCCGCATTGTCAATGATCGAAACCGACCACGCGTTGCTTGCGCCCGTCGCTGGAACAACCGGCGTGAACGTGAAATCCAGCGTCTGCGCCCGTCCAAGATTGTCGAAATATTCAAGCGGCAAATCATAAGGCGCGCCCGATGCGCCCGCGACCGTATCCGACGCCGGAAGATTGAGGCCGAGACGGACCGCCGTCGTCGGCGACGCGGAAAACTGATTGAGATTGATGCGGACGGGTTCGAGCGCGGCCCCGGAATCGCGCGCAGGCGAACCGACGCTGCCATTCGCGTCGACAGGCCAGCCGAGAAGGAAAAGTCCGCTCTGCGTACGGAGCAATCCGTTCTCATCGGTGAAAAACGAGCCGGTTGCGGTGAGAAGGAGCTCGCGGTCGGCGCTCGTCGAAACGGCGCCGCCGATGTCGGTGACCGGCAACAGGCCGCGGCCGCTGATCGAAATGTCGGTCGAATTCGATGTCGTGATGAGCGCGCCCTGCGCGCCGGCGTCGCGATAGGTCGTCGCGCGAACGCCGCCGGCGGAATAGGCGCCGCTCTCCTGCTGCAGGACGAGATCGGCGAATTCGGCGTCGGCGCGCTTGTAGCCGATCGTCTGCGAATTCGCGATGTTGTCTGAAATCGTCGCCAGTTTGACTGCATTGACCGCAAGGCCGGTGACCCCGGCGTTCAGCGAGGAAGAAATTCCCATGACCCACCCTTGATAGCAACAAATACCGTATACTATCTATGGTTGTATTGATCGAACGTTAAGGGTTGCCTAACGCAGCGGCCCTTTCACGCGCTCTTCAGCGAGGAGGAGAACGGCGATCCGCCGGTTCCGCGAAGCAAAAGGGTCCGCTGAAATCGGTTCCATCGCAGCCCTGCCGATGATGGCGACGATCTGGTCCTCGGGAAGCCCGTGCGAGATCAGCAGACGCCGGGAAATATTCGCTCTGTCTGCGGACAATTCCCAGTTCGAATAGTCGGCGCCGCCCTGATAAGCGAGCGCGTCCGTATGTCCGATCACCTGCATGCGGTTTTCGGCGGTCGCAAGGACCGGCGCCACGACTTCAAGCAGCTGACCGAGAAGCGCGGATGGGCGCGCGGAACCGACTTCAAAGAGCGGCGAGCCTTCTCGGTCGATCAGTTCGACGACAAGCCCGTCCGGCGTCATGCGAGTTTCAATGTGATCGGCGAGATCATCGCTCTCAAGCGCGTCGCGCCGGTCCATGATTTCCTGTTGAAGCGCTTCGAGCGCTTCTCGCGCGGCTAGTTCTTCTTCGCTTTCGGTCTCGCCGGTCTCTTCATCAACAGCGTCATCGCGCAAGGAGGGCGCAACGTATTGCGCGGCGGCGCCTGCGCCGTCGCTGATCATTTCCTCGCCTGCGACAACCGACGATCCGTCGAGCGCCGCGGAGCCGCCGCCTGAAATGCGGCTGACCGGGATCGAGGGATTGAAGTAATCCGCAAGACCCTTTCGCTGGTCTTCCGTCGTCGCATTGAGCAGCCACATCAGGAGAAAGAACGCCATCATCGCCGTGACGAAATCGGCGTAAGCGACTTTCCACGCGCCTCCGTGATGGCCGCCTTCGATGACGACCTTCTTGCGCTTGATGATGATGTTGGGCTCACCGCGGCCCGCCATGATCCGTCTTTCCCGAGCGGAAGCGGAGATTTAGGCGAGAATCCTGAAACAACCATTACGAGTTAACGAAAATATCAACTATCTGTAGTTGTTTACGCTGCGGAGCCGATGAGGTCGGAAGAATTGGCGATGATGGAAGCGCAGCGGTCAATTCTGCGCCGGAAGGTTGCGGCGGCCGAGGCGCGCGCGATGGCGGAAAGCGCCCGCGGCGCCGACGCAGGGACCGCGCTTGCGAGCGTCCTTGAGAATTATTTCGGCGTCGCGTTGAAACCTTCCGCGCTGCGCTGTCGCCTGCTCGACAAAGCGCGCGTATCTGGACTTTCCTTGCGCGGCGGATGGTTTCGCTTCCGCCGCAGCGATACCGATATCATCGTCGCGCTCGACGACGCGCTTATTGCAGCGGCGGTCAACGCCGCGCTGCTGCGCCCGCTTGCGGGTGCGAGCGCTTCGGCGCCGACCGCGATCGACCGCCGGATCGCCTCGGCGCTTGCGCGGAGAATCGCCGCCGCGCTTACGCCTCCATCCGAGGAAATCGACCTTATCTCCGCAGCCGCTCTCGCCGGCGATCTCAAACTCGACAACACGGCCGCGCATTTTGAGCTTTTTGAAGCGCAAGGAATTCCGCTCGCGCCTTCGCACCGTGTTGAAATCATCTGCGGGATTGGAACGGAAGAGAAGGCGCGACAAGCGCCGCCCGGCCAGCACGCGCCCGACTGGTCGGAGCGCCTTGAGGCGATCGCGCTCAAGACGAAAATCGCGCTTGACGCCAATCTCGGCGTCGCGCCGGCGACCATCGGCGCCATGATCGAATTGGCGCCGGGCATGGTCCTGCCGATCAAGGACGCAGCAATCGACCGGCTGCGCCTCGCCGCGCGTGGTCGTCCGCAAACGGTCCTGACCGGAAAACTCGGCGCTTTGAGAGGCCGGCGGGCTGTTCGAATCGGGGCTTGAAGGAATATTGGCGCTAGCGCCTCCGGCGCGCCTCAATTTGCACCGGATTCTTCTCTATGGTTAACGCTTCGTTGAGCAGGCTGCGCGAGGCTCAGGCGGTTGCGCGTCAGGCCGCAATGTCAGTGGATTAGCCGGGTTCCGTGAAGCGCCTTCGCCGCACCTTGATGACGCCGTTCGGCGCAGCGGCCATTCTTGCGCCGTTTATCGAAGCGCGCGCAGCGGAAAATTACGTCGTCGTCTACGACGGCGCTCCGCCAGGCCTCGAAGAAAAGCTCAGGAAGCTGACCAATCTCTCGCTCGAACGCCGACCTTATCCGACCGCTGCGGCGGTCAGGCGCATTGGCGCTGAAGACCTCAAGATCGTGAAGAAGGCCCTGACCGCGGCGGGCTACTACGCGGCCGAAGCGGAGTTCCGCGTCGAGGGCGAACGAGACAAGGGCGCGAAGCTGAAAGCGATCTTCGAGATCGAGCCCGGCGGCGCCTTCCGCATCACTGAGCACATGATCGTTTTCGAGGACGCGGGGGACGCAGAACGCCCGACGACCTTTGAAGCGGCGGGCGTTGCGACCTCCGACAACGCCGACGGCGCGAGCCTTGAACAGAACCAGCAGAAATTTCTCTCCGCCCTCTGGGCTAAAGGTTATCCGGCCGCTCGCATGATTGCACGCCGAGCCGAAGCGCATCTTTCGGATGGAACCGCCGAGGCGGTCTACACATTCGAGAGCGGGCCGCGCGCGGCCTTCAACGGCGTCGAGATCTATGGCGCAACGCATACGGACGATGAATTCCTGGCAAAGCTCAAGACCTGGAAAGACGGCGAGCTCTTCGACCGCGCAAAGCTCATCGACTATCGCGACCGGCTCGCTGAGACAGGGATATTTTCCTCGATCGAGGTCGCGCCGGGCGCCGTTGAAGAAGGCGGCGTCGCGCCGGTGCGCGTGACAGTCGTCGAACGAGACCGCCGCACGGTCGGCGCCGGCGTTTCCTATTCGACGTCAGAAGGCCCCGGCGGCAGGCTCTTCCTCGAATACCGCAACCTCTTCCGCCACGGCGAACGGGCGCGCGCAGAGATCGAGGGGTCCGAAGTCAGACAAGCCATCACCTTCGACGTCGCACGGCCCCTTCCCGGATTTCCCGGAACCGCTTTCGCTAATTTCGATTTCACCAATGAGACGACCGATGCGTTCAAGGCGCGATCGATCGCGCTTGGCGGCGGCCTTGCGAAGAACTGGCTCGACGATCGGCTCGAAACGCGGGCGGGCGTTGCGGTCGAGACGTCAAAGGTCGAGCCGGAACTGACGCGAACATCGACGATCCGAGAAGAGCGAACCTATTATGTCTCTGCGCCCCTGTCAGCGACGTGGAACACCGAAGACGATCCGCTCACGCTGAACAAAGGCGTGCGCGCATCGATCTTTGCAACGCCCTATTTCGGGTCGGATGAGTTCACGCGGCTTGAGGCGGTCGCAAGAAGCCGCGTCAATTTCGGCGGCGACGATCGTTTCACGATTGCGGCGCGGGCGCGCGTCGCCGCGACCGCAGGCGAAGCGCTGCGCACGCTTCCCGTCAACAAGCGCGTTTACTCCGGCGGCGGATCGTCCGTCCGCGGTTATGATTACCAGGCGGTCGGACCGCTCGATCCGAACGGCGTGCCGGTCGGCGGACGCTCCGCCGTTGAAGCCGCGATCGAGGCTCGCGCGCGGATCATGACGCGCGTGCAACTCGCCGCATTCGTCGACGCCGGCGCCGTCTATGCGGAGAGTTTCCCCGATTTCACAGGCGACTATCTTGTCGGCGCGGGCGTCGGCGCGCGCTATTTATCGACCATTGGCCCCATTCGTCTTGATGTCGCAGCGCCGCTCGAAAAGCGCCCCACCGACCGGGACTTTCAGGTCTATATTTCGCTGGGGCAGCCATTCTGATGGCGCGCGCATTCCGCATAACGGTAATTGCGGTTCTCGCGTTGGCCCTCGCGCTCGCCGCCGCGCTCGCCTTCCTGTTTCGGACGCCCTCAGGACGCGCCGTTCTGAAGCCGGTCATTGCAAACGCCCTCGCGGATGCCGTCAGCGGCGAAGTCAGGATTGGCGCGATCAAGGGCGCGCTTCCCGGCGAGATCGTTCTCGGCGATCTCCAGTTCATGGACCAACGCGGCGTCTGGCTTGCAATCCACAAGGCCGAACTCAGATGGCGGCCCTTGGCGCTCCTTGGGCGCAGGATCGAGATCGACCTTGCACGGATTGAGGGCGCGAAACTTCTCAATGCGCCGCCGCGACGAGATCGCGACGCCGAGAAGCCGCGCGGCTTTGAACTTCCTGAGCGCCTGCCCTCAGTCGCCGTGAGACAATTCATTGTTACGGATTTTCAGGTTGCGGAAACCATCTCCGGATCGCCGGTCCGGCTCGACGGCGCTGGCGCCGTCCTGATGGGAGGACGGGCGCTCGACATAAGCCTTCACGCGACGAGCAGCGGCGAGCGCGACTACATCTCCGTGCGGATCGTCCGCGATGGCGATACGCTTCTT
>JBMOOR010000199.1:6236-10211 GCA_049324555.1 Pseudomonadota bacterium
GCTTCTTTCCGATGTCACCCTCGCGTCGCGCGCAGACGGAGCCATCGCCGCTGTGGCTGATCTTGGCGGCCCCATTTACGTCGAGGCTGAAGGCCAGGGACCCCTCTACGACTATAGCCTCAATGCTGCAGCAACCCTTGGCGCCTACGCCTCGTTCAAGGGCGACTTCAGCGCCGACCTTCAGCGCCTCGAACAAATCGATTTCAGGGCCGAGGCGCAATTGGGCGAGCGCCTCTCGGAGCTTGCCCAATATGTCGGCCGTTCGGCGGCGATCAATGGAGTCTTTGCGCCGAAAGACGACGGCGGCGCGCTTTCGCTGTCCCGGTTGCAATCCGAACTTGGCCTTGTCGACGGAACGGCGCAATGGCGCAATCGCGACGGCGCGCTCGCAAGCGTCGACGTCGCTGTAAAGGCCGTATTCAACGAACAATGGCGCCCGGACTTGCAGCGCTATATCGGTCCGCGCCTTGCTGTGCGTGGGAAAATAGAGCCTGACGGCAAGGCTTACATCGCGGCAGGCGACATCGACGCCGCGCTGCTCAAGGGCAAACTGCGGGCGATCAAAACGGATCTTGAAACCTTCGCGCGCGGCCCCGTCGAAATTCGACTTTCAGAGAACGATGCGCTCCCCTCAGGGTTCAAACAGGGTGCGGACGCTGCAGGCGAATTCGACTTCGTTTTTGAGAAAGGAGTTTGGGCGTCGCCTGTGGCGCTGAAAACTGCAAACAGCGGCGCGTTCACGGGCGATGCGTTTTATGAATTTCAGTCGCGCGCATTCATCGTCAAGGGCGATGCGTCCGCTCCGCCGTCATTGCTCGCCGCCCTCAATTCCAAAATCAACGCGGCCCGCATTGCGAGCGCGGCGATCGACATAAGGGGCGAGACGGATAAATTTTCCGGCCGGATCGTCGCGACGACGCCGCCGATCCTCTTCGACAAACATCCCCTGCCGGCGTCGCGGATCGCTATCGCCTTCACGGACATGCCATCAACGCCGGCGGGCGAAGTCTCCGCGCGCGCGCTCGACGGGTCGCGGCGCCTCAGCGCCAATTTTGCGAAAAGCGAAAACGGACTCTGGCGCCTGCGCGGCGTCGACTATTCCGGGCGCGACTTTGCGCTGAAAGGATCAGCCGCTTTCAATCCGCGCCGTAATGAAGGCGCTGTCGACCTCGCCTACAGCGGCGGGGAGAGCGCTGAACCTTTCCCAGGCGTCACGCTCGCGGGCGCGCTTGAGGCGAAAGGCGAAATCGCGCGCGGCGCGGCTGCGAACCGGCTCTCCCTGCGCGCCGACGCCCTTTCAACAGGCAATCTGGCGATCGCGGGGCTTGCGGCGACTGTTGACGGTCCGTTCGAGGAGCTCGTCGTCAAGGTGTCGGCTGACCACATCACGATCCGCGGCGCAGCGCCGATTTCGGGCGTGTCGACCGAGATGACGGCCCATCCCGGCGACGTTGTCCGCCTCACCGTTCGCTCTCTTGGCGCCGAAATCGCGGGCGCGCCGATCAGGCTTGCCCGCGCCGCCGAAATCAGTCTCGACGACGGCGTCGCAATCGGCGATTTCCGCGCCGAGATCGGCCGGCGCGGATCGCTCGCCTTCGACGGCGCCGCTGGAAAATCCCGCTGGCGGGGCAGGCTCAGCGCGCGGCGGGCGCCGATCGTCAGCGCTGCGTCTGTCGTCGATCTCGACCTTGACCTTGACACTGATCGAAAGACCATCGCGAACGGCGCATTCACGCTTACGTCGCTCCTCACGGACGAGGAGACGACAAGCCTTGCAGGCGTCTTCGCCTGGGACGGGCGGATCATATCCATCGCCGATGATGGAGCATCCGAAGCGATCGATATCACTCTTGCGCTTCCCGCGCGGCTCATCCGCGGGCCGTCGCTGCGCATCGATATGACGGGGCCTTTGAGCGGAGCGGCGCGCTATGAGGGACGCGTTGAAACGATCGCCGCTTTCCTGCCGCCCGCCCTGCAGTCGATCGAGGGTGCGCTCTCATTCAGCGGCGCCGCCAGCGGCACGTTCGCCGATCCGGCGCTTTCAGGATCGGTGACGATCACCGACGGCGCCTATACGGAGCTTTCGACCGGCCTCAGCATTGTCGACATCGACGCGACGGCGCGCGCCGATGCGGCCGCCAATCGCTCGCGGATCGAGTTCGCCGCGGCGGGCGCGGGCGCCGGTCAGAGCGGAAAGACGATCACCGCAAAAGGCGCCATGACGCTTGGCGACAGTCCGAGCCTTTCATCGACGATTACGCTTGCGAATGCGCGCATCTCCGCCGGCCCGATCACCGAAGCCGATGCGTCAGGCGAAATTGCTCTCTCCGGACCTTTCAAGGACCTCAGGGCGGAGGGCGATATCGCCATCCCGCGCCTTGATGCGCAGGTCTTCACGCCGGAAACGACGGGTCTTGTCGATATCAACGTTGTCGCCATCAATGGCGACGGCGCGCCCGTAAAGCGCGCCGCGGCGAAAGCAGCGTCGGCGGCGGTTTCCTATCGCATCCGCCTCAAGGGAGATGACCGCATCTTCGTGCGCGGACGCGGCCTCACGAGCGAGTGGCGCGCCGACGCTGAAATCATCGGACGCGCCGACAAGCCGATCGTTCTCGGGACGATGACGATGAAAAGCGGGGAAATCATATTCGCAGGCCGCCGCTTTGAAATGACACGGGGTGAAATCGCCTTCGACCGGCTTTCGCCGAACGATCCTTCTCTCGACATCCGCGCCGAACGCGAAACGGGATCGGGAACCACCGCCGCGATCGTCATCACCGGCCGCAGCCGGACGCCGAAGATCGCGCTTCAGTCATCGCCCGTCCTGCCGCCGGAAGACGTGATGGCGCTCGTTCTCTTCGACAAGCCGGCGACGGAGTTGTCCGCACTGCAATCGCTGCAGGTCGCCGAAGGCCTCGCCGAGCTTGGCGGCATCGGCCCCTTCGGCGGACGCGGGCTTACGGGCTCGGCGCGAAGCGCGCTCGGCCTTGACCTCCTCAATTTCGACATCGATCAAGCCGACAGCGCCGCAAGCTCGCTGACGGTCGGCAAATATGTCGCCGAGGGCCTCTTTGTCTCAGCGACGCAGGACGCGCGCGGCGAGAACGGCTCCGTCCGCATCGAATATGAAATTGACGATTCCTTCACCGTCGAAACCGAATTGCGCCAGGACGGCGACCAGACTGTTTCGGCGAACTGGAAACACGATTTTTGAAGGCTGGTAGCGGGGGGCGGGCTTGAACCGCCGACCTCAGGGTTATGAATCGGGCAAATTGTCCAACCGTATCAAAACGATACGCCGTAAACAGTTGAAAATTGATGCGTTTGAAATCAAATACTCACCCGCCGCAGGTAAACGGTTCGGCGGGTGATCTTGGTATGATTAATGCAGGTGTGAGCGTATGGTGAAAGAGACTATCTCAGTTTTGGACTTTCTTGCCGAATGGGCGGAACTGCACCCTAACGATAGGTTAGCTAAGCAAGTGGAGCTTGGGCGCAAGATTGCCTCAAAGAATTCGGGCAAACGTGGCGGACCCAAGCCGCGAGTTTCAAATGAGCGCTTTCTCACATCTTTCAATACCCACAAGGCAAAGGGTCTATCGAAGAAAGAAGCGCTTTTCAAAACCGCTCAAACGTTGAACTGCTACCCCAAATCAAAAGACTCCGCCAACGATTATAGATTGTTGTGGGCAAAGCTTAAGCCCGCCGAAAAGTCTTCCTAACCCCCTTACGCGAATTGTCCTAACCCCTCTTGTGGTTATCTGTGCACGCTCCAAACAATAGGAGCGTTGCGAATGTTTATCGAGACCACGAACGACGAATTTGTGAACCTCGCCGGGTTCAAATCGGCTGATGTGAGCCCTTTGGCTCCCGCGTTTATTCAGAGAGTCCTGCTGCTGAATACCTCATGGATTTTGGTTTGGCGAGCGCGCCGTGCGCAGAGCCGTCAGGTAGCTCAAGCGCTCGGCGCGCGGA
>JBMOOR010000200.1:0-10177 GCA_049324555.1 Pseudomonadota bacterium
GCGCGCTGAAGGATCGGCACGTAATTCGGATGCTCGAAATAGGCGGTGCGAAAGAGGCGAGTCGCGCCGTGCGATGAGCCCATTTCATGGCCGAAGGGGAACTGGTCGAATAGCGTCACCTCGGCGCCGCGCTTGGCGAGGCGCATCGCCGCCGATGATCCAGCCATGCCGGCGCCGATGACGGCGACGTTAGCCAATTTGCCGCCCTTCGAGCACGCGGCGACGCTCGCAAGCGCGGCTGCGCCGGCGACCAGTTTGCGGCGGTTGAGCCCGCCCCCTTTGTTTCCGGCCATTCATTCCTCCTCCGCCTCCGTCACGACCGCCTCCCGCATGCCGATTGAGGGCCGTTTCCGCCGCCCTGTCCAGCGCGCCGGCCGGACAGAGGCCGCCCGTTTGACAAGCGGCGCGCGCCGCCGCATCGTTAATGGAGGGGCCGCGCCAGCGGGCGCAAGCGGGGTGAGTGAGTACGGGAATATGGAACGGGAAACCTGCACGGGGACGCGCAAGGGGAAAGAGTGCGGCGGGCCGGTCTTCAAGTGCGGCAATTGCGGCGCGCTCGGCTGCGAGAAATCGGGTTGCGACAGCCGCCAGTTCACGCCGATTGAGCGCTGCAAGGACTGCGGCCACTCTTACGAACGGATCAAGCAGTTCAAGCCGAGCCGCGCGCCGGGTGAAGGCGCAGGATCGACGGTTCCAGGCCGGCCGATCGCGCTGCCGAACGTTGAACTTCTCTTCGGCGGCGTACTTGCCCTCGTCGTTCTTGGGGCGGCGATCGCCGGCGTCATGGGCGTATTTAATGGGGGCGTATTCAACGGGCCGAAGCCATCGAGCGGAGGAAGCGCTGTCGCCGCCCCCCCCGCGAGCGGCGCTGTCGCTCTTGCGCCGGTCGGTCAGGCGTTCACGGACATTTGCCAGTGCTATCGCGAAGGCGGCGCGCTTGCGGGGACCGGCGTCAGCGTCCTCTCATCGCAGTATAGAACCGGCTTCGTGCAGTGCCGCGCCGTGTTCGGCGTCGCAGGCGGCGACGCCTGGACCGCGGGGTGGAATGCGCGCTCGCAAGGAAAACTTATCGGCGCCGGATGCCGTTCCTGGCTCAAGGGCCTTGGGCGCTAAGTAAGACCTCGGTGAGTGCTGGAACCCGGCGATATTAAGCGCCGGTAAACCATGATCGCTCTAACGTCCCCTCGTCGATCCAGATGAGGGACTTGCATGACCATCGTTCAGCCGACGTTGAAGCGGGTTCTCATGATCTGGCTGTCAATCACCTTTCGCGCGCTGGCGCTCGGGTTCGCGGGCGCCATCGCCGCCTCCATCGTCATCGGGGTTGCAGTCGCCTCGACCGGAGGCGGCGAAGACGAAATCCGCCGGCTGGCCGGCGTTATCGGGCCGCTGATCGGCGCGCCGGTAAGCCTATATGCCGCTTATGCGCAGCTCGGACGCAAGTGCGGCGACGTGCGCCTCGTGCTGATCAGCGCGGAATAGCGCGAACGAGAATCGCTCTCACATGCCATGCGCGGATCGGCATGCGCTGCGTGCGCCGAAATTAACTCTATTCCTTAACGACGAATTTTTCGCCGTTAAGGTTAGTTGTTAATATTCGTTAACGGGCCGAAACGGCCTAACCGTTTGAATCTTATCATTTTCGTCTAAAAATAGAACAACCTTTCGGCGATTTGTCCAAACAAAAGACAAGTGGCGTCATTTTTCCACAGGCCATATGATTACGATTGGGTAAGGTTGCTCTTGGGGCCTGGCGTGCGGCGGCGAATCGTAAATCGAAACCCGCCGTAGGAAGCAGGGTCAGAGCGGGGAACTTTCCGTTCGACTGCCGGGGGGAGCGCCTTCACCTTCGAATACAGGTGGAGACGAACATGCTTAAACTCATCAAAAAATTCCGCGAAGACGAGGAAGGCGCCTCGCTCATCGAATACAGCCTTCTCGTCGGCTTGATCTCGGTTGTGATCGTTGCATCAATTGTTGCGATCAGCACCAACCTCAAGACGATTTGGTCGACACTCGCCAGCGTCATGGGGCAAGCGGCCGGCTAATCCAATGGAGTCGCTCCTCCCGCATTTTGGGAGGGGCGATTCGCATTCAACGCGGGGTCCGTCATGTTCTCGGCTGTCGGCGCTTTCAGATCCTGTGAACGCGGCGCGTCGCTGATTGAGTACAGTCTGCTGACCGGTCTCGTGTCGCTGGGGATCGTCGCATCAATCGCGGCGATTTCGGGAAATCTCGCGACGACCTGGTCGACGCTCGCCGGCATCGTCGCCCAAGCCGCAGCGGGCTGACGCAGCCGCTGCATTCGGCTCGCGATTTGCTTGGTCCAATCGCTGCTGGGCCTGTCGGTCGAAAAAGGACGGAATGTGAGGTTGGGACAATGCGATTCCAGCTTCGCGAGAAATTCGGAATGAGCGCACTGCCGCACTGACGGTCGGCGCCGGGAGACTGGAACTCATGCGCAGTACGTCAATCATCGTTCTCGTCGCGGCCGTCATTCTCGGCCTCCTCGCCGTGGCGGGCGTCCAGGCGATGCTGGCGGCGAGATCGGCCGGCGATGCGGCGAAGGTCGCAATGACGACCGTCGTTGTCGCGAGGAAGCCGCTTGAATTCGGCAATGAGCTTTCAGCGGAATCGCTGCAGGAACGTGAATGGCCGGCCGACGCCATTCCGGAAGGCGCCTTTACCAAGATCGACGAGGTTGTCGGCGCGGAACGCCGCGTCGCCCTGCGCTCGATCGCCGTCGGCGAGCCGGTCCTCAAGGAAAAGGTTTCCGGTTTTGGCGGCCGCGCCGCCCTGTCGCAGGTGATTCTCGAAGGCTATCGCGCGGTCGCCGTGCGCATCACCGACGTTTCGGGGGCCGGCGGCTTCATCCTCCCCGGCGACCGCGTCGACGTTCTTTTGACGATTTCGCCGACGAATGAAAAGCTCGACACGCTGACGAACATCCTTCTTGAAAACGTCCGCGTGCTGGCTATCGATCAGGAGGCGGACGAATCGACCGGCGGCGCCATTGTCGCGAAGGCCGCGACCGTCGAGGTCAAGCCCGAAGACGCGCAAAGGATCGCGCTCGCCTCGACGATCGGCACGCTGAGCCTCTCGCTTCGCAATACGCTCGCCGCGGCGGAAAGCGAGAAAGACGCGATCAACCGCCCGATCCGCTACAAGGATCTCGGGCCGGCTCTATCGGAAGAAAAGAAGGCGGCACCGCGCGCGGCGCCGGTCTCGCCTTATGCGACGATGAATGTGACGCGCGGCGTTGAATCAACGAAGGCGAGCGTTGTGCGCGAAGGCTCGCGCTCGCAGGCCTCGCACTCACAGGCCTCGCTCGGGGCGGCTGCGTCATCGCTCCGGACGGATGCGGCGAGTTCGGCGGAGGCGGCAGCGTCGACGCTGAAAATCGCGGCGCCGACGGGCGACTAAGAAAAAAAGGGATTAACGGGAGAGCGGTATGCGTATTGGGGGCCTTAAATCTTTCGCAGCGATCGGCGCGATTGCGCTCGCGCTTTCGCCGGCGCTTGGCGCGGCGCAAGGCGAGACGGCGGCGGCCGACCGCGAGGACGTTATCGACCTTTCCGCGAAAGGCGGTCCGGCGATGGCGGATGTCTCGGTCGCGGTCGGAAAATCCGCGGTCCTTCGCTTCGACCGTCCGATCGCCGACGTTCTCGTCGGCGATCCTGAAACGGCGGATATCATCCCGCTGACGGACCGCAGCATCTATGTCATCGGCAAGGCGGTCGGCGGAACGAGCCTGACCCTCTTTGCCCGCAGCAAGCAGCTTGCGGGCGTCATCGATCTCAACGTGACGCATGATCTCTTCGGCCTCAAGAAACGGCTTTATGACATGATGCCGGCCGAACAGATCGAAGTCCGCGCCGACGGCCCCGCGATCATCCTCTCCGGGTCGGCTTCGGACAGCGCGGTCTCTTCCAAGGCGTCAACGCTTGCGGCGAACTTCGTCGGCAAGGAAGGCGCCGTCGTCAACCTGATGACGGTCAAGCAATCGCAGCAGGTGATGCTCGCCGTGCGGTTCGCCGAAGTCTCGCGCTCGGCGCTGAAGGAAGTCGGCATTTCGACCGATGTCTTCTTTAACTCCGGCAAGGAAGTCGGCGCGTTCCAGACGGGTCGGCAGATTGCGCAGAACTATATCCCGACGCCGAATGTGACGAACGGCTTCATCCAGGATGTCATCGCCGATCCCGCCAAATTCGGGTCGGTGTTCGGCAAGTTCGCGCTCGGCGATTTCAGTTTCGATCTCCTGCTCGACGCGCTCGAAACGAAGGGGATCATTTCAATCCTCGCCGAACCCAACCTCATCGCCGTGTCGGGTCAGACCGCAAGCTTTCTCGCGGGCGGCGAGTTTCCCGTTCCGGTGAATGTCGATTCAGGCAACGGGCAGGGTCGCATCGGCATCGAATTCAAGGAATTCGGCGTCCGCCTCGGTTTCACGCCGACCGTCATCGGCGAGACGATCAACCTCGTCGTCGAACCGGAAGTGAGCGAACTCGACCGCCAGAACGGCATCGTCGTCGACGACATCGTCATCCCGGGCCTGACGACGAGGCGCACAAAGACGACGGTCGATCTCAAGAACGGCCAGAGCTTCTCGATCGCCGGCATGCTGCAGCGCAAGTTCATCGACGAGATCGACCAGATGCCGGGCGTCGGCGATGTGCCGGTTCTCGGCGCGCTCGCCAGAAGCGCCGCCTATCGCCGCGAGGACACAGAGCTTGCGATCATCATCACCGCCTATCTCGTCGAACCGTCGAACCTCTCGGAACTGACCGTTCCGCAGGATCATCTCGTCCTGCCGCATGAGCTTGAAATTTTCCTCCTTGGACGGACGGAAGGCGCCGAATGGCTCGGCGGCAAACCGGCGGCGAGGCGCGTTTCGGACGACAAGGGCGGCGTCGCCAGCGCCGAACCCGGCGTCGACGGCCCTGTCGGCTTTGTCGTGAAATAGGAGACGAACCCATGAAGAAGCTCATTCTCGCTGCAATCGTCGCGCTTTCCTCAGGGTGCGTCTCGAACAAACACGATCTCGATGAGACCTTCGGCGCCGCTTATAGCGCCAATATGACCGCTGAGATCGTCGATCCCGTCGCCGCCGAAGGCGCGCCCCAAGGCGACGGCGCCGCCGTCGATTTGGCGACGATCCGCTACAAGACAGACAAGGTGAAACCGCCGACGTCCGGCCAGTTCAAGCCGGGCGTTCAATCGAGCGGCGGACAGGCGCCGCAGTAAGGGCGCGCCGCAATGGGGAGAGGGACATGCGATTCTGGAGGGATGAAAGCGGGGCCGCGCTCATCTATGTAAGCATCCTGATGGTCGCGCTGGTCGGCATCGCCGGCCTCGCGCTCGACAGCGGGCGCCTCTTTTCGCTTCGTCACGAAATGCAGAACGCCGCCGACGCCGCCGCGCTCGCGGGCGCCTGGCAGCTTGACGGGACGGCGGCCGGGTCGGTGCAGGCTGATTTTGCAGCCCGCAACGCCGTCGTCGTCAACAACCAGAAATTCGGCAATTCCTCCGGCGCCGTCACGATTGCGTCGACGGCGTTCTACAGTTCTGTTCCGGCAGACGACGATACAGCGCTGACTGCCAACGCGCCGCCATACGACTATATCGGGGTGACGACGACGGGCGTCGTCCAGAACACGCTCCTGATGCGCGCTCTCGGCGCCCCGGCGACCGTCACGCTCTCCTCGACGGCGGTTGCGCGAAAGGGTCAGGCGATCTGTCAGGTGACGCCGCTCTTCATGTGCCTTCCGGGCGGCGCGGCTTTCGATCCGACGCTGTGGATCGGCCATCAGGTGCTGATGAAAGCGGCGCAGGGGAACAGTTGGACGAATGGAAATTGGGGTCTGCTCGATACGCCCGGCGGTTCGCAAAGCGCAGGAGCGCTTGCAAGCATGATCGCCGGGACCAATGGCCTTCCGCAATGCATCGGAACCGGCGTCGATACAAAGCCCGGAAATGTGGCGTCGATCTCGCCGGCGTTTAACGTGCGGCTCGACATGTATGAAAATCTGCCCGGAAACGTTAATTACCGGACGACGGCGGGCTATCCGCCTGCGGAGAATGTCACAAAGGGCAAGATACGGACGAACACCAACTGTTCTGATTTCAATAATACGGCTACGCCAACCAAGCTGCCGCGCGACGCCGATATCATCAGCAGCAACGGCGCTACGCGTTTCGGCAACGGCCAATGGGACTGCCTTGGATACTGGAACAACGCCCATCCCGGCGACACCGTGAATATGCCGGCGGGGTGCTCTTCGACCGGCGGTCTCACGCGCTATGAAATGTACCTTCACGAGGTCACGGCCCTGCCCAACAAGGGGCTTATCCCCGATCTCACCAACAACAACACGAATCCGAATGAGGAAACCGGGGACCCGGCGGAGCAGAGCCCGATCTGCTACACAGGCGGGCCAATTCCGCCGACGCCGACATCGCCGACGCAGCGCATCAACGATCGGAGGATCTTCACGGTAGCCGGCGTCGACTGCACGACTGTTTCGATTAACGGCAACACGCCGAATGTCCCGGTGCAGCAGTATCTGTCAATGTTCATCACGGAGCCTGCCGGCACCCAAGGTCAGACGAACGGGGACGTCTATATGGAAATCGTCGGCTACGACGCCAACGGCGGCGGCGGCCTCGTTCCGATCCAGCTTCGCGAATGGGTGGAGCTCGTTCGGTGAGGCGCTTCTACGGCATACTGACTTTCAGATTCGACGAGCGCGGCGCAGCGCTCGTTGAATTCACGCTTGTGCTGCCGCTCCTTCTGCTCCTCGCCGCCGGCCTTTCGGAGTTCGGGTTGATGCTGAATCAACAGCAGGTGATCACAAAAAGCGTGCGCGATGCGGCGCGTTATGCAGCGAGGACGCCCGTCGCTTTCAAGACCTGTCCGCTCAACGCGCAACCGGAATGGGCGACGCTCGTGACGGACACGACGAATGTCGCGCTGCGGGGCTCCATCAACGCCAGCGCGCCGTTTCTTCTTTCGACGTGGAACAACGCCTCGATGGTGACCGTCGCAGATTCCTGCGTCGCGCCGGGAACGTTGGTCAGCCCTGCGCCGGGAAGCAACATCCCGGTCATCACGGTGACCGCCTCGGCTCCTTACGCCGGCGTCGGCTTTCTTTCCTTCCTCGGCCTCTCGTCCTTCAATTTGACGGCTGCGCACGCCGAAATGTGGACGGGCCTATGACAAAGCGCATCCGCAAATCCTTCTTCGGCGATGACCACGCAGCGACGCTCGTCGAGTTCACGCTGATCGCGCCGTTCCTGTTTCTCCTGACGTTCGGCATCGCTGAGTTCGGCGTCATCTTTTATCAGTTCCAATCACTCAACGCCGCGACAGCGCTCGCTGCGCGGATGGCGGCGACGAGGGGGCCGGTCATCACGGGTATTCCCGATTGCGGCGTCGGCGTGACGGGAACGGCAGGGACTTATTGCAGCCAGATCTCCGGCTCGAAGACATGGACCCCGGTCACCTGTGCGGGCAATTCGTCGGCGTCGAATTGCAACGCGACGCTTCTCGCGCGCATCCTTCAGGAAATGCGGCTCGTCTATCCGCAAATGCAGGCCTCGAATTTTTCGATCACCTATGGCCCCTCCGGCCTCGGCTTTGTCGGCCTTGGAAAACCGGTGCCGACCGTCACCGTCACGATTTCCGGCGTCACCGCGAATTTCATCGCGCTCGGCGCCTTCGGCCTCAGCAACATCACGCTCCCCCCTTTCACCACAACCCTCCCAGCGGAAGATCTGAGCGGCGCATGATCAACGTCCCCCCGCATATGAAGAGCCTCGTCGCCGTCGTCCGCTCGCCTGAGATCGCCGCCGAAATCGACGCCTATTGCGCGGCGACGCCTGAAATCGCCGCAGACATCAGGATCGTTGATGCGGCGATCGCCGATGCCCCCTCGCTCATCAACGGCGGCGCCGACATCGTCGTCATCGAGGCGGGGAAGGCGGATCAGGCCGAACTTGAAGCGCTCGAACAGCTTTGCGCCTATGTGACGCGCGGCGGCTCCTTCATCGTTATCATGGAAGAGCCGACGGCGGACATCGTCCGGCGCCTCTTCCGGGCAGGCGTCACCGATGTTCTGCCGACGCCGGTCATGCCGGTCGAACTCGTCGCGGCGCTC
This sequence comes from Pseudomonadota bacterium, assembly GCA_049324555.1. Lineage (GTDB taxonomy): Bacteria > Pseudomonadota > Alphaproteobacteria > Caulobacterales > Parvularculaceae > Amphiplicatus. The sequence goes on from JBMOOR010000200.1 coordinate 8,157, forward strand.
GACACCGCCCGCGGGCGCCATGCGATTGTGCGCTCGGCCGGCGAAGGGGCGCCAAAAGGCAAGATCGTCATGGTGCTGAAGACAGCGGGCGGCGTCGGCGCGACGACGGTCGCGGCGAATCTCGCCGGGTCTTTCGCGTCGCTTCAGACGGGCCGCGTCGCTCTCGTCGATCTCGACGTCCAGTTCGGCCAGATCGCAACGGCCCTCGATTTGAAGCCGCGGATGACCGTGCTTGATGCGGTCCGCGCCGGTGCGCGCCTTGATCCGACGCTCCTGGCCTCGACGACGCACGCGCATTCGAGCGGCGTTATGGTTCTCGCGGCCCCTCCGGAGATCACGCCGCTCGAGGCGATCAATGAACAGTTCGTCGAGCGGCTGTTTGCAAACCTTCGTTCGATCGCCGCCGTGTCTGTCGTCGAAGTCCCGGCCGCCTGGTCGCAGTGGATCGGCGAGGCGCTTGACCGCGCCGATCTCGCCGCGCCGGTCGCCGAAGCCTCGGTGAGGAGCGCCGCCGGCGCCGCTCGCATCGCGCAGAGCTTTGTCGATTTCGGCCTCGCCAAGCTCAATCTGCACCTTCTCATCAACAAGTATGAGAAGACGATCGAAAACAACGAGCGCGCAAAAAGGATCGGCGAAATATTCCGCACCAAGCCCGGCGGCGCGGTCCGTCTCGACGCGAAGGCCGCCGCTGAGGCGGGCGATCGCGGGCTCCTCTTCGCCGACGCCGCGCCGAAATCGCCGGCGACGAAGGACTTCGAAACCAATGCGCGCGCCATCGGCGCCGCGCTCGGCCTTACATTTGCAGATCTGCCGGCTTCGACGCCGGCGCTCGAGCGCATTCTCGGGGGACGATTAGGGTTAAAGGGGCGCACGCAATGAATTTCCGGTTCGCCGACCTTCGCAGCAAGCGGTCGACTGAGAACGACCCCGGGGCCGCCCCTCTCGCCCGAAAGGAGCCGACGATCGGCGCTCCGTCGCCCGTCGCCCCGGCCGCGCCGGAGGCGAGCTATCACCATCATGACGCTTCGCAGGATTATCTCGACCTCAAGGTTCGCCTGCACCAGCGCCTCATCGAAGAGATCAATCTCAGCGTCCTTGACCGGGTCGACCGCGCCGACCTGAAACACGAAATCAGCGGCGCCATCGGGCGCCTGCTCGCCGGCGAAGACAAGCCGCTCAACACGCAGGAGCGCGAGCGGATCATTGACGAACTCGTTGATGAGCTGATGGGCTTCGGGCCGCTCGAGCCGCTTCTCGCGGACGATTCAATCGCCGACATTCTCGTCAACACGCCGCACAGCGTCTATATCGAACGGCGCGGCGTTCTTGAGGAAACCAACGTCAAGTTCAAGGACGACGCGCATCTCCTGCGCATCATCGACCGCATCGTCGTTCAGGTCGGGCGCCGCGTCGACGAAGGAACGCCGCTCGTTGACGCGCGTCTGCCGGATGGCTCCCGCGTCAATGCGGTCATTCCGCCGGTCGCGCTTGACGGGCCGCTCCTCTCGATCCGGAAATTCTCGCGTATTCCCTTTGACCTCGACCGGCTTGTCGAGGTCGGGTCGATGACGAAGGCGTGCGCGGACGTGCTGCGGGGCATCGTGCGGTGCCGGCTCAATCTCCTCATCTCCGGCGGCACCGGCACCGGCAAGACGACGCTCCTTAACGCCGTCTCGCGCTATATCGGCGAAAAGGAGCGGATCGTCACCATCGAAGACGCCGCAGAACTCCAGCTCCAGCAGCGTCATGTCTGCCGCATGGAGACCCGCCCGTCGAATATCGAGGGGAGGGGCGAAATCACGCAGAGAGAGCTCGTCAAGAACGCGCTCCGCATGCGTCCCGACCGCATCATCGTCGGTGAAGTTCGCGGCGGGGAAGCGTTCGACATGATGCAGGCGATGAACACCGGCCATGACGGATCGATCACGACTGTCCACGCCAATACGCCGCGCGACGCGCTCTCGCGCCTTGAGCAGATGGTGTCGATGGCCAATCTCGACATCCCAACGCGCGCGATCAGG
>JBMOOR010000201.1:0-10124 GCA_049324555.1 Pseudomonadota bacterium
GCGGACGAGGCTGCGCTTTGCTTCCTGCGACGCCTTGCGGATCGCCTCGGGGACTTCGCGCGCCTTGCCCTTGCCGTAGCCGACGCGGCCCTTCTGGTCGCCGACGACAACAAGCGCGGCGAAGCCGAAGTTCTTGCCACCCTTCACGACCTTGGCGACGCGATTGATGGCGACGAGCTTGTCGACAAACTCGTCACGCTCTTCGCGCTCGGCGGCCCCGCGCCCGCGGCCCCGATGACGGTCGCCGCGTTCTCCGCGCTCGCCTCGCTCGTGTCTGTCTTCGCGCGCCATTCGTTTCTCCTTGAACCCTTAGAAATTGAGACCGGCTTCGCGAGCCGCGTCTGCGAGCGCCTTGATGCGCCCATGATAGATGTATCCGCCGCGATCAAAGACGACGTCCTTGATCCCGGCCTTGATCGCGCGCTCGGCGAGCGCCTTGCCGACTTTCGTCGCCGCTTCCTTGTCGGCGCCCTTACCAATCTCGTCTTTCAGCGCTTTGTCGAGCGATGAAGCCGAGACAAGCGTCTTGCCGGCGTTGTCGTCGATGATCTGCGCCGAAATGTTTTTCGACGACCGGAACACCGAAAGGCGCGGGCGCGCGCCGGACACCGCCCTGATCTTGGCGCGGTTCCTGAGCGATCGCTTGTTCTTCTGGACTGCCTTGGTCGCCATGGTCCAATTCCCGTTGTTCGCGCGGAAAGCGCGCCTTACTTCTTCTTGCCTTCCTTGCGGAAGATGAATTCGCCTTCGTAACGAACGCCCTTACCCTGATAGGGCTCGGGCGGGCGCAATGCGCGGATCTTCGCGGCTGTCTCCCCGACGAGCTGCTTGTTGATCCCGGTGATGATGATCTCGGTCGGCTTCGGCGTTTCGAACTTGATGCCGGCCGGCGCCGAGAACTCGACGTCGTGGCTGTAGCCGAGCGAAAGATTAAGGCCCGTCCCTTTGAGCGCCGCGCGATAGCCGACGCCGACGAGCTCAAGCTTCTTCGAATAGCCGCTAGTGACGCCCGACATCAAATTGGCGATCATCGTGCGGCTCATGCCCCACTGCGCGCGCGCTTCCTTCGACGCCTTGTCAACAGGCGTGACGGCGACCTTGTCTCCGTCAAGAGCGACCCTGCAAAGGTCGTTGACGACGAATTTGAGTTCGCCCTTCGGACCCTTAGCGGTGACCGTCTGCCCGGCGACCGAAACGGTCACGCCCTTAGGCGCCTGCACCGGCTTCTTACCAATCCGTGACATCGATCACGTCTCCTTCAACCGGCCTAGTAGACCTGGAACAGAACTTCGCCGCCGACATTGGCCGCGCGAGCGGCCGTGTCCGACATCACGCCCTTGGGCGTCGAGACGACAGAAATGCCGAGACCGTTGCGCACCGACGGCAGGTCGGACACCGAGGAATAAACGCGGCGGCCAGGCTTCGACACGCGCTTAATATTCGTGATGACCGGCGAGCCTTCGAAATATTTGAGTTCAACTTCGAACTCAGGCTTTCTGCCTTCCTGTTCGACGCGCGAATAGCCGCGGATATATCCCTCATCCGCGAGAACGTCGAGAACGCGGCCGCGCATTTTCGAGGCGGGAACAGTCAGGGAACTGTGATGACGCATCTGCGCGTTGCGGATGCGCGTGATCAGATCGCCGATAGGATCATTGATCGCCATGTGCGGAACTCTCCTTACCAGCTCGCCTTGACGAGGCCGGGGATTTTACCCTCAGAACCCAGTTGCCGCAGTGAAAGGCGCGACATTTTCAATTTACGGTAGAACCCGCGCGGACGCCCGGTCACAAGGCAACGGTTCCTGATCCGCGTCTTCGACGAATTGCGCGGCAGTTCGGCGAGCTTCAAAGAAGCGGCGAACCGCTCTTCCGCCGCCTTCGTCTGATCCTTGACGATCGCCTTGAGGCGCGCGCGCTTCGCCTCGAGGCTCTTGGCGAGCCTGCGACGCTTCAGATCGCGTTCGATCATAGATTTCTTCGCCATTCAGTCCTCCGTTAGGCTGGTTTCCGAACGCATCGGACCTTGCCTATCAAAACCCTTATCCCCGCCCTTATTTCCGGAACGGGAAGTTGAACTCCGTCAGCAGCGCGCGCGCCTCCTCGTCGGATTTCGCCGACGTGCAGACGATGATGTCCATGCCGCGCACCTTTTCGACCTGGTCGTAATTAATCTCCGGGAACACGATGTGTTCCTTGAGGCCAAGCGCATAATTGCCGCGCCCGTCAAAGCTCTTCGGCGAGAGGCCGCGGAAGTCGCGTACGCGAGGCAGCGCGACAGTGACGAGCCGATCAAGGAACTCATACATCCGGTCCTTGCGCAGCGTCACCTTGCAGCCGACCGCCATGCCGTCGCGCAGCTTGAAGCTCGCGATCGACTTTTTCGCCTTGGTGATGATGGGCTTTTGGCCCGCGATCTTCGCGAGTTCGACGGCCGCCTGATCGACGGCCTTGCGGTCGTTGACGGCGTCGCCAACGCCCATGTTGATGACGATCTTTTCGATCCGCGGCGTCATCATGGCGTTCTTGTAGCCGAACTGCTTCTGCAGCGAGCCCTTCACGCGCTCGTTATAGTCCCGCTTCAGCCGCGGCGTGTATTTAGCTGCCTCAGCCATTGACGACCTCACCCGTGCGGCGCTCAATGCGCACCTTCTTGCCTTTTTCGTCGACCTTGAAGCCGACCCGCGTCGGCTTCCCGTCCTTGCCGACGAGCGCGACGTTTGAAACATGGATTGGCGCTTCTTCGCGCACGATGCCGCCGCGTGACGTCGCCGTCTGGCGCTCATGTTTGGCGACGACGTTGACGCCCTTGACAAGGACGCGGTCGTCTTTCGGCATCACCGCCACGACTTCGCCCTGCTCGCCGCGGTGCTTGCCCGCGAGGACAACGACCTTATCGCCCTTCTTGATCTTCGCAGCCATGACTAGAGCACCTCCGGCGCGAGCGACACGATCTTCATGTGGTTGGCGGCGCGCAGCTCGCGCGTCACCGGCCCGAAGATGCGGGTGCCGATCGGCTCTTTCTGGTTGTTGATCAGCACGGCGGCGTTACGATCGAAGCGAATGACCGATCCGTCGCGGCGCTTGATGTCCTTGGCGGTCCTGACGACCACGGCCTTCATGACCTGGCCTTTTTTCACGCGGCCGCGCGGGATCGCCTCCTTCACGGAGACGACGATGATATCGCCGACGCGGGCGTAGCGGCGTTTCGAGCCGCCGAGCACCTTGATGCACTGGACGCGCTTGGCGCCCGAGTTGTCGGCGACGTCGAGATTTGTCTGCATCTGGATCATTTCGACCCTCCACGGACTTGTCGTCCGTCCTCTTCATCTTTCGCGGCTTTGAAGGCCGCCAACCAATTTCGCCTTCCGCCGTCAGCCTTTCGAGCCGACGCCGATCACTTCCCAACGCTTCAGTTTCGACTTCGGCGCGCATTCCTGAATCTGAACGAGATCGCCGACCTTGTAAGCGTCCTTCTCGTCATGCGCGTGAAACCGCTTCGAGCGCTTCAGCGTCTTTTGCAGCATCGGGTGCTTGAACGTCCGCTCGACGCTGACGACGACCGTCTTCGCGCCTTTGTCGCTCACGACCGTCCCTTGCAGAATGCGTTTGGGCATCGCTTCGTCCTCGTCCTATTTCGCCGCGAGCGTCATTTGACGCATCACAGTCTTGATCCGCGCGATGTCGCGCCGCACTTCGCCAATCCGCGCCGTCTTTTCAAGCTGGCCGGAGGCCCGCTGGAATCGCAGGTTGAACTGCTCTTTCTTGAGCTGGAGGAGCCGGTCCTTCAGCTGATCTTCGGTCAGGTCGCGCGCTTCTGAAGCTTTCATCGCCTTGCTCCTTATTCGCCGAGACGCTTGACGATGCGCGTCTTGATCGGAAGCTTCGCGGCGCCGAGCATGAGCGCTTCGCGCGCGATTTCATCCGTCACGCCGTCGACTTCAAACATGATGCGGCCGGGCTTCACTTTCGCGACCCAGAGTTCCGGCGCGCCCTTGCCCGAACCCATTCGGACTTCGGTCGGTTTCTTCGAAACCGGAACGTCCGGGAAAATGCGGATCCACACCCGGCCGGCGCGTTTCATGCCGCGCGTGATGGCGCGGCGCGAGGCTTCGATCTGCCGCGCAGTAAGGCGCTCGGGTTCGACGGCCTTGAGGCCGTGCGATCCGAAATTGAGTTCCGTTCCGCCCTTCGCATTGCCGCTGACGCGGCCTTTGAACTGCTTGCGGTACTTTGTGCGTTTGGGCTGCAGCATGCCTGCTCTCCAACCAATCCCTTACGAGCGCGCTTCGCGACGGGCAGGCGAAACGCCGCCGGTCTGAGCCTCGACGATGCGCGCCTCTTGCGCCATCGGGTCGTGCTCCATGATCTCGCCCTTGAAGATCCAAACCTTGACTCCGATGGCTCCGTAGGGCGTCCTCGCCGTCGCCGTTCCGTAGTCGATGTCGGCGCGCAGCGTATGCAACGGCACGCGGCCCTCGCGATACCACTCCATGCGCGCGATCTCCGCGCCGCCGAGACGGCCCGACACGTTGACGCGGATGCCGAGCCCGCCCATGCGCATCGCCGTCTGCATTGCGCGCTTCATCGCGCGGCGAAACGCGACGCGGCGCTCGAGCTGCTGGGCGATGTTTTCGGCGACCAGCGTCGCGTCAATCTCAGGCTTTCTGATTTCGACGATATTGAGCGCCGTTTCCGACTTTGTATGCTTTTGGAGTTCCGCGCGCAGCTTTTCGATATCGGCGCCCTTTTTGCCGATCACGACGCCCGGACGCGCCGTGTAGATCGTGACGCGACACTTCTTGTGCGGACGTTCGATGATGATGCGCGAGACGCCAGCCTGCTTCAGTTTCTCATTGAGAAACTCGCGGATCTTGATGTCTTCGTGCAGGAGATCCGCGTAGGCGCCCGTTGGGGCGAACCAACGCGAATCCCACGTCCGGTTGACGCCGAGGCGGAGACCGATCGGATTAACCTTCTGGCCCATTAAGCGGCCTCCTCAACTTGTTTCACGACGATGGTGATCTCGGAGAACGGCTTAAAGATCCGTCCCATCCGGCCGCGGCCGCGCGGGGTCCAGCGCTTCATCACCATGTTCTTGCCGACGAAGGCCTGATCGACGACGAGCGCGTCGATATCGAGATCATGATTGTTTTCGGCGTTGGCGATCGCGCTTTCGAGGACGCGCTTGACCGCTTTCGAAATCCGCTTTTGCGAGAATTCGAGGTCGGCGAGAGCGCGATCAACCTTCTTGCCGCGGATAAGCTGCGCCACGAGGTTCAGCTTCTGCGGCGAAGTGCGCAAAAGCTTGCCTTTCGCCATGGCGGCGTTCTCGGCGACGCGGCGAGGATTTTTTTGTTTCCCCATGATTAAGCCCTCTTCGCCTTCTTGTCGGCGCCGTGGCCGAAGAACGTGCGCGTTGGCGAAAATTCGCCGAGCTTGTGGCCGACCATGTCTTCCGTCACATGAACGGGCACGAACTTCTTCCCGTTGTAGACGTTGAAGGTCAGACCGACGAATTGCGGCAGGATCGTCGACCGGCGCGACCAGGTCTTGATGCCGCCCTTGTGGCCGCCACCCTGCGCCTCGTCCGCTTTCTTCAGGAGATAGCGGTCGACAAACGGGCCTTTCCAGACTGAACGTGACATAGCGAGATCTCCTGGCCCTTAATTCACTTTTTTGCGCGCGTGGCGCGAGCGCAGAATCATTTTCTGCGTTCTCTTGTTCTTCCGCGTCTTGCGGCCCTTGGTCGGCTTGCCCCACGGCGTGACCGGATGACGGCCGCCCGAGGTGCGGCCTTCGCCGCCGCCATGCGGGTGGTCGATCGGGTTCATGGCGACGCCGCGCACCGAGGGACGATTGCCCTTGTGGCGCTGGCGGCCCGCCTTGCCGACGGTCTCATTGAGATGATCGGCGTTCGAGACGGCGCCGATCGTCGCCATGCACTCCGCCGGGGCGAGACGAACTTCGCCCGACTGAAGGCGGATCTGCGCCATCGCCCCGTCGCGGCCGACGAGCTGCGCGTAATTGCCGGCCGAGCGCGCGATCTGACCGCCCTTGCCGGGCTTCAGCTCGACATTGTGAATGATCGTGCCGACCGGGATCGACCGCATCGGCATCGCATTGCCGGGCTTCACGTCGACCTTCTCGCCCGAGATGATCTTGTCGCCGACCTTAAGCCGCTGCGGCGCGATCACGTAAGCGAGTTCGCCGTCGAGATATTTGACAAGCGCGATAAACGCCGTGCGGTTCGGGTCGTATTCAAGGCGTTCAACTTTCGCCTCTATGTCGAACTTACGGCGCTTGAAGTCGATGACGCGATAAAGCTTCTTCGCTCCGCCGCCGCGCCGGCGCATCGTGATGCGGCCGAGATTGTTGCGCCCGCCTGCCGAATTGAGACCTTCCGTGAGCGTCTTTTCAGGACGCCCCTTCCAGAGCTCGCTCCTGTCGACCAACACCAGTTGGCGTTGCGACGGCGTCGTCGGATTGAATTTTCTAAGCGCCATGGCCGTTCAACCTGTTTCCTGAGCCCTAAATCCGGCCCGTCACGTCGATCGAATGCCCATCCTCGAGCGTCACGATCGCTTTCTTCACCGTCGACCGCGTATAGGGGCGGCCCTGGAACTGCTTATTCTTGCCCTTGTTGCGAAGCGTGTTGACCGACTTCACCTTGACCTTGAAAAGCGCCTCGACCGCTTCCGCGATCTCAGGCTTTGAGGCTTCGAGCGGCACACGGAACATGACCTGATTGTGCTCGGACGCGAGCGTTGATTTCTCCGTGATCACCGGCGCGATCAGCGTGTTGTAATGACGCTCTGCGCCGCCGGTTTTTTCGGCCTTCTTCGGTTTCGATTGAGACGCCGGCTTTTTCATTTGAGCCTCGCTTCCAGGCTGGCGACCGCCGCCTTCGTCAGCACGAGCTTCTCGCGGCGGAGAATATCGTAAACATTGGCGCCGATCGCAGGCAGCACGTCGACATTCGGAATGTTGCGCGCAGCAGCGCCGAAATTGTCGTTCACTTCCGCATCGACGATGAGCGCGTTAGCGATGCCGAGCTTTTCAAAGCGCTCAATGAGCGCCTTTGTCTTTGCGGCGTCGAGCGCGAGCGTGTCGACAATCATCAATTCGTTCGCGGCCTGCTTCGCCGACAGCGCGTGCTTCAGCGCGAGTCGGCGGACCTTTTTCGGCAGGCCGATCGCGCGGCTGCGCGGACGGGGGCCATGCGCCGTGCCGCCGCCGCGGAATTGCGGGGCCGCTTTGTTGCCGTGACGGGCGCCGCCGGTGCCCTTTTGCTTGTACATCTTCTTCGAAGTCGCTTTGACTTCGTTGCGCGGCTTCGACTTGTGCGTGCCCTGCTGGCGCTTGGCGAGCTGGTAGACGACCATGCGGTGCAGGATATCGCCGCGCGGCGAGAGGCCGAAGACCTCGTCGGCGAGATCGATCGACCCGCCTTTTCCTTTGTCAAAACTGACGACGTCGAGTTTCATCGTTAGGCTCCCTTGCTCGCGTCTTCAGCTTTCGCCTTGATCGCGGCGGGCTTCGGCAAATCTTTCGGCGCAATAGTGCGAACGGCGTCGCGGATTTCGACCCAGCCGCCCTTCGGGCCTGGAACGGCGCCTTTGAGCAGGATGAGGCCGCGATCCTCGTCGATGCGGACGACTTCAACGTTCTGCGTCGTGCACTGAACGTCGCCCATATGACCGGCCATGCGCTTGTTCTTGAAAACCTTGCCCGGATCCTGGCGCTGGCCGGTCGAACCGTGCGAGCGATGCGAAACCGAGACGCCGTGCGTCGCGCGAAGGCCGCCGAAATTATGACGCTTCATCGCGCCGGCGAAGCCCTTGCCGATCGTCGCCGCCGTCACGTCAACTTTTTGGCCGACGAGGAAATGCGCAGCCGAAAGTTCAGCGCCGACATCGACGAGATTGTCGTCTGACACGCGGAACTCAGCGAGCTTTTCCTTCGGCTCGACATTTGCCTTGGCGAACTGACCGCGGTCGGCCTTGCCGAGACGCTTCACCTTCGCCGCGCCGGCGCCGAGCTGGAGCGCCGTGTAGCCGTTCTTTTCTTTCGTGCGCTGGCCGACGACCTGGCAGCCTTCAAGCTGCATCACCGTCACCGGGATGTGCTCGCCTTCCCCGCCGTAGACGCGGGTCATGCCGACCTTCCGTGCGATCAATCCTGTACGCATGGGTTTCTTCCCTCTAGGCGCCGAGACGGATTTCAACGTCGACGCCGGCCGAAAGGTCGAGCTTCATCAGCGCGTCCACGGTCTGCGGCGTCGGATCGACGATATCGAGCACGCGCTTGTGCGTGCGCATCTCGAACTGTTCGCGGCTCTTCTTGTCGATGTGCGGCGAACGGTTGACAGTGAAGCGCTCGATACGCGTCGGCAGCGGGATCGGCCCGCGGACCTGCGCGCCGGTGCGCTTGGCTGTATTGACGATCTCCTTCGTCGAGGCGTCGAGCACGCGGTGATCGAAGGCTTTGAGCCTGATGCGGATATTTTGTTGCATGATTGGCCTTCTGATCTTCGCTTCTGTCCGGACTTCTTTTCTCGACAAACGCGGAGCCAGCGACGGCTCCGCGCCCTCATCCTTCGTTACTTCAAGATCTTCGCGACGATGCCCGCGCCAACGGTGCGTCCGCCTTCGCGAATGGCGAAGCGCAGCTTTTCTTCCATTGCGATCGGCACGATGAGCTCAACATTGAGCTCAACGTTGTCGCCCGGCATGACCATCTCGACGCCCTGCTTCAGCGTGACGATGCCCGTCACGTCCGTCGTGCGGAAGTAGAATTGCGGGCGGTAATTGGTGAAGAACGGCGTGTGGCGGCCGCCTTCCTCCTTCGTCAGGATGTAGGCTTCGGCGAGGAAGTTCGTGTGCGGCGTCACCGAGCCCGGCTTGCAGAGAACCTGACCGCGCTCGACGCCGTTGCGCTCGATGCCGCGCAGGAGAACGCCGACGTTGTCGCCAGCCTCCCCGCGATCCAAGAGCTTGCGGAACATTTCAACGCCCGTGCAGGTCGTCTTCGTTGTCGGACGGATGCCGACGATTTCGAGTTCGTCGCCGACATTGACGACGCCGCGCTCAACGCGGCCGGTGACGACGGTGCCGCGGCCGGAGATCGAAAACACGTCTTCGATCGGAAGAAGGAACGGCTGGTCCACGGGGCGCTTCGGCGTCGGGATGTAGGCGTCAACGGCTTCAATCAGCTTGCGGATCGCCTGCTCGCCGATTTCCGGATCCCGGCCTTCCATGGCGGCGAGCGCCGAGCCGCGGATGATCGGGATGTCGTCGCCCGGGAATTCGTATTTCGAAAGAAGTTCGCGGATCTCCATTTCGACGAGGTCGAGGAGTTCCGGGTCGTCGACCATGTCGACCTTGTTCATGAAGACGACGATCGCCGGAACGCCGACCTGACGGGCGAGGAGGATGTGCTCGCGGGTCTGCGGCATCGGGCCGTCATTGGCCGAAACGACGAGGATCGCGCCGTCCATTTGCGCAGCGCCCGTGATCATGTTCTTGACATAGTCGGCGTGGCCCGGGCAGTCGACGTGGGCATAGTGACGGTTCGCCGATTCATATTCGACGTGCGCGGTGTTGATCGTGATGCCGCGCGCGCGTTCTTCCGGCGCGTTATCGATCTGATCGTAGGCGCGGAATTCGCCGAAATACTTCGTAATCGACGCCGTCAGGGTCGTCTTGCCGTGGTCGACGTGACCGATCGTGCCGACGTTCGCATGCGGCTTGGTGCGTTCGAACTTAGCTTTTGCCATTTTACTTTCTCCGTCTCCTGACGACTATCTTGTCTTCGTTGCGAGGCTTGGCTGGCCTTACCCGGCCAGCTTCGCCTGAACCTCTTCCTGCACGTTCTTCGGAACCTGTTCGTAGTGGTCGAACTGCATGGTGTAGTTCGCCCGACCTTGCGTCTGCGAACGCAGCGTGTTGACGTATCCGAACATGTTCGCGAGCGGCACCATCGCAAAAACGACGTTGGCGTTGCCGCGCATCTCCTGGTTCTGGATCTGGCCGCGGCGAGAGTTCAAATCGCCGATGACCGTTCCGGTGAACTCTTCCGGCGTCACGACTTCGACCTTCATGATCGGCTCGAGAAGCGCCATGC
>JBMOOR010000202.1:0-10123 GCA_049324555.1 Pseudomonadota bacterium
TCGCGCCTTCATCAGCGATATCGCCAAGGGACTTCAGGTCAGGACTGACCTTCGTTACGCGATATTCAAGGCTTTCAAAGCGGACGGGATTGAAATTCCCTTTCCGCAGCAGGACATTCACATCCGGGCGTATCCGGGCGAGAAAGCGCTAAAGCCGACGTCGCAAAGGAGCGCGGCGGAAAACGCCGCCCCGCCTCGCGAGCCGGAAGACATCGACGCCGCCGACGAATGAGGGATCGACATGCTTGAGCTTCGGCCGAATTGCGAATGTTGCGACCGCGATCTGCCGCCCGCCGCCGAGGCGCGCATCTGCACCTTCGAGTGCACATTCTGCCCGACGTGTGCGGATGAGATCCTCAAGGGCGTCTGTCCGAATTGCGGCGGCGAGCTTGTCCGCCGGCCCGTGAGGCCTGCCGCCAAGCTCGCGAAATACCCGCCCTCGGCGAAGCGCGTCGTCAAGGAAAAGGGGTGCTCGGCGTGAGCCTCGTTTTTCCGCCTCAGCCGCAGCCGGTCGCCGGCGTCCTCGGCGGCGGAGAATTTCCCGTGCGGCGTATCTTCTGTATCGGGAAGAATTACGCCGGGCATGTGAAGGAAATGGGCGGTGACCCGAAATCCGATCCGCCGGTGTTCTTTACAAAACCAGCGGACGCGATCGTTCCGACCGGCTCCGTCATTCCTTACCCGCAGGCGACGCAGAATCTTCATTATGAAGGCGAGCTTGTTGTCGCGCTGAAGACAGGCGGTCGCGACGTCAAGACGGCGGAGGAGGCGGGAGCGCTCATCTTCGGACAGGCGGCAGGCTGCGACCTGACGCGCCGCGATCTTCAGGCGGCGGCGAAGAAGGCGGGCGCGCCATGGGACGCGTCGAAAGGCTTCGACAATTCAGCTCCGATCGGCCTTATCGCCCGGATCGAGGATTTTCCGCAGAGCCTCTTCGACGACGCGCGCCTCGCCCTCACCGTCAACGGCGCCGAAAAACAGAGCGCTTCGCTAAATTCCATGATCTGGAGTGTTCCTGAGATCATCATGGCGTTGTCGCGGCTTTTTGAGTTGAAAGCGGGCGATCTCATTTTTACCGGGACGCCGGAAGGCGTTGGGCCGCTGGCGCGGGAAGACCGCGTCGAAGTGACTATTGGGCCGCTGCCCTCGCTTGAATTTTCGATCGATTGAGGCGCAGGCGATCGGCGTTGTCTAAAGACGAACTGCGCTCCGCCGGGCGCGAAAGGCGGGAGGCGCCCAATGACGGATCGCTATGCGGATCGACCAGCGGACGCACGACGCGTCGCGGCGCCCGCTATCGTCGGCGCCGGCGTCATTCTCGTCGTCCATGCGGTTATGCGTGCGGCCGGATTGTTCGGTCCCCCTGACCAACGTCCCCTTATTCTCGGAAGCTTTCTCCTGCTTTGGGTCACGCCGTTTCTCTTTCTTACGCGCGAAGACCGACAGGCGATCGGTCTCTTTCGCCCCGTCGGCCCGCGATGGTGGGCCCGCGCGTTCGTTTACGGAGTGATTATATCGCTCATCGTTTTTGCGTCGGCGTTCGCGCTTTATGGAACGGGCGCGGGCCATCCGTTTGCGAGCGTTCGCGACAGCTTTCTCAGCGGCGTCATTCCGCCGCTATCGCCATTCGGGCAGTTTCTGTTGTTCACCGGGCCCGCTCTCATCTTCAGCCCGATCGGGGAGGAATTCTTCTGCCGGGGCGTCATCGCGCGCCTCGGCGAAAATCTCGCAGGACCTCTCGCCGGCGTCGCGGCGAGCGCCGTTGTCTTTGCCTCCCTCCATATCATGCACCACGGACTGCTCCGCTCGGCCGGGGGCTGGTCCTTCATGGTCGCGCCCGGGGCGCTCTGGTTCGCACAGACTTTTGCAATCTCCGTGCTTTTCTCGATGATCCGTCGTGCGAGCGGATCGATATGGACGGCGGTCGCCGCCCATTCGGGCTTCAATCTCGCCATGAACGCCATTATCTTTTCGATGTTTGTTCAGGAATGATCATGCAGCCCGACGAAAAGCGCGCACGCTACATGGAACTCGCTGAGGAAATCGCCGCCGTCATCGACGGCGAGACGAACCTCATCGCTCGCATGGCGAGCGTTTCGAATATTCTTCACCACGCGTTCGATCACTTTTTCTGGACGGGTTTTTACATCGTCGATCCGGAAAAGCCCGGCGAACTCGTCGTCGGCCCCTATCAGGGGACGCTCGGCTGCCTTCGCATCCCCTTCGGCAAGGGCGTTTGCGGCGCCTGCGCCTCTTCGCGCGAGACGGTCATCGTCAAGGACGTGCACGAATTCCCCGGACACATCGCCTGCGACTCGCGGTCGGAATCGGAAATCGTCGTTCCGGTCTTCGACAGAGCGGGGCGGCTCATCGCTGTCTTTGATGTCGACAGCGACAGGAAGGCGATGTTCGATGCGGAAGACCGCACGGGGCTTGAGGCGATCCTTCGCGACAGTTTCGCCCGTTATGGCGCCTGATCGACAAGCGCCAGCCGCGGCACTATCTCGCCGGGGCGGATGAGGGCGCCAGGCGCGATGACGGCGTTTGCGCCGATCCGCGCGTTGTCGCCGATGAGAGCGCCGAATTTCTCAACGCCGGTGTCGATGATTTCTCCATCGAAGAGGATGCGGATACGCTTGTCCTCGCGCTCGTTCCTGTAATTCGCAATGATCGCCCCGGCCTCGATATTGGCGCCGGCGCCGATGATTGAATCGCCGACGAAAGAAAGATGCGCGACCTTCGATCCGATCAGCATGAGGGTCGATTTGAGCTCGCAGGCAGGGCCGATGGTGCAGTCCTCATCGAGGAAGACGCCGCCGCGGAGATAGGCGCTCGCGGCGACGAAACAATTTGCGCCGATGATCGCCGGCGCCTTGACGATAGCGCCGGGCTCGATCATCGCCTTGCGGTGGATCGCGACGCCGTCCTGGACGCTGTATCCGGAGAGAGAGGCGATCGCGTTGCGGACGATTGCGTCGGCGCGCGAGGTGACCGCCCACGGCGTGAGATCGATCAGCGCGGCGAACGCGCTGTCCGCCGCCGATGGGATGAAGTCGCGAAGGGTTATCGGCAAAGTCGGGCTAATCGGCGTCGCCCGTCCGCTCGTCGCGGTCGTTGCGGCGAAGATCGGCGCGCGCCTGTTCGATGATGCGGCGGACGCCGATCGGGTTGTCGATATTGGGCAGCGAAATGACGCCGACGCCGGTGCCGCGCAGGATCAGTTTGCCATAACCGAAAATCCGCCCCCAGACAGACTGTTCGAGCGTTATTTCCTCGATCTTGTTGAGCGAGACTTCCTGGGTGTGCCGGGCGATAAGTCCGGTCTTGTAAACGAAGCGGTAGGTGGTGACGGCGATCTCGGTCGTCCAGAGGACGATCAGGTGATTGACGAGGATGATGAGGCCGATCGCGAAGCTGATCCCGACGAACCACCAGCCGACCCTGAGCTCTTCGGCGGCGACTTTTTCGCCGATCGTCCCGAACACCATCATCGAATACATGACGATCGGGGCCGAACCGAAGGCGAACCAGAGCACCGGGAAGAAGCTGAAGGTCCAGTTGAAATCGATGTCGTGAATGAGCTTTTCATCCGGCGCCAGCGTCTTCTGGACATATCCGGCCATGCCAATCCCCTCCCGATACCGCCCCGCTTGCCGCATCACTATATAGAGACGCGAGCGGGCGAGGAAAGCGCTTGGCGGCGTTGAATCGCTGCGGAACGCGCGATAAGACCCGCGCCTGTTTCACTGAAGACACGACTGCAACCGGAAAGAGCGCCCGTCGGCGTAAGCGGAGGGCGTAGGAGCGAATGGCTAAATATCAGTACGTCTACTTCATGCAGGGCCTGACCAAAGCCTATACGGGCGGGAAAAAGGTCTTGGAAAACATCCATTTGCAGTTCTTTCCCGACGCCAAGATCGGGATCGTCGGGGTCAACGGGTCGGGGAAATCGACCCTCCTGAGGATCATGGCGGGGCGCGACAAGGAGTTTGCGGGCGAAGCCTATGCGGCGGATGGCGCCCGGGTCGGCCTCCTTGAGCAGGAGCCCCAACTCGATAATTCAAAGACCGTTTTTGAAAACGTCATGGAGGGGCTCGGGCCCATCAAGGCGAAGATCGACGCCTTCAACGCTGTTTCCGCCCAGATGGCGGAGGACTATTCCGACGAGTTGATGGAGCAGATGTCGAAACTTCAGGAGGAGATAGACGCTGCTGACGGCTGGGACATCGACTCGAAAATCGAAATGGCGATGGAGGCCCTGCGCTGCCCGCCTGGCGACTGGAAAGTCGATAAACTGTCGGGCGGGGAAAAGCGCCGCGTCGCGCTTGCGCGGCTCCTTCTCTCAAAGCCTGACCTTTTGCTTCTCGACGAGCCGACGAACCAACTCGACGCCGAATCCGTCGCCTGGCTCGAAAGCCATCTGCGAGACTATCCGGGGGCCGTCATCCTCGTCACGCACGACCGCTATTTCCTCGATAATGTGACGGGCTGGATCCTTGAACTCGACCGCGGCCGCGGCATCCCGCACCAGGGAAACTATTCCTCATGGCTCGACGCCAAGCGGAAGCGCATGGAGCAGGAAGAGCGCGAGGAGCAGAACCGCAAGAAAACGCTCGACCGCGAATCCGAATGGATCAGCGCAAGCCCGAAGGCGCGGCAGGCGAAGTCGAAGGCCCGGATCAACTCCTATGAGGAACTGCTCGCGAGAGCGGGCAAGGAGGAGGTCGGAACCGCGCAGATTCAGATCCCGGCGGGGCCTCGTCTCGGCGGCGTTGTCATCGAGGCGGACAATCTCAAGAAAGCGTTCGGAGACAAACTCCTCATCGACGGCCTCTCGTTCAAACTGCCGCCCGGCGGCATCGTCGGCGTCATCGGCCCGAACGGCGCCGGCAAGACGACGCTCTTCCGCATGCTGACGGGCAAGGAACAACCGGACGGCGGGTCCTTGCGCGTCGGCGAGACGGTGAAAATGGGCTATGTCGATCAGAGCCGGGACGATCTTTCGCCGAACAAGAACGTCTGGGAGGAGATCTCCGGCGGTCTCGACGTCATCAAGCTCGGGAACCGCGAAATGCCGAGCCGGGCCTATGTCGGCTGGTTCAATTTCAAGGGCGGCGACCAGCAGAAGAAAGTCGGCAATCTCTCAGGCGGGGAGAGGAACCGCGTTCACCTCGCCAAGATGCTGACCGAGGGAGCGAACCTTCTCCTTCTCGACGAGCCGACCAACGATCTCGACGTCGACACGCTCCGGGAGCTTGAGCGCGCGCTTGAAGATTTCGCCGGCTGCGCCGTCATCATCAGCCACGACCGCTGGTTTTTGGACCGTATCGCGACGCACATCCTCGCCTTCGAAGGCGACAGCCATGTCGAATGGTTCGAAGGAAACTTCGCGGCCTATATCGAGGACAAGAAGCGCCGCCTCGGCCCGGACGCCGACATTCCGCACCGGATCAAATACAAACCGCTGACGCGGTGATCGTATGGACGCGCTGACGGCGTTTGGCCTGTTCGCCGTCACGCTGATGCTCGTCGCCTATGCGCTCGAAGAACGAGCGTCCGTGTGGACGCTCGTGTTCGCTGGCGCATGCGTGCTCGGATCAATCTACGGCTTCCTGCAGGGCGCCTGGCCATTCGGCCTTGTCGAAGCGATCTGGGCAGGCGTCGCCGTCCGGCGTTGGGCGCAGCGTCAAAAAAATCAGGGGCCCTTCGGCCCCTGATTGCAGATGCTTGTTTGCTCCGTCGAGCGGTTTAGGGCTGCGCCGCCGTCACCGCGTTGTCGGCGCGAACCATGCCGGCGCCGAAGAGGTTCTGGTTGCCGAACGATTCTGCCGTATTCACGAGAAGATGCCGGACTTCATCCGCCGTAAGGTTCGGATTGGCGTCAAGCACCAGCGCCGCGACGCCGGCGACCGTCGGCCCGGAGAACGATGTGCCGCTGATCAGCCAGTAACCGATGTCGAAGCGGCGAATGATGCCGACGTCCGCTGTCGTCGTCCCGCCGGCGATATCCCCAGCGAGCGTTGCGCCGTCCGCCTGTGAGATCGAAACCGACGGACCCGCCGGGAAATAGGCGCCGAGCGTGCCGAAGAAATTGCCGGCGGCGTTATTGCGAACGATCGTCGCAATGGCGCCGGCGCTTTCGGCGAAAGCCACTTTCTCGGCGAAGGAGCAGTTGCCGCGCGTGATCAGCGCAACTTTGCCTGACGGATTGGTCGCCAGCGTATCGCCGAGAGAGCTGCAGGCGCGGCCGACATTGACGACTTCCTGCCCAGTCACAGTGGTGATCGGAGAATTGGTCATCTCATTGGCCTGGAAGGCGGGCCTGTCCGGCGACGTTTCATCGACCACCCCCTCAGTCACGCAGCCGCTGCAGGTCGCCGTCGGGTTGTTGACGCCGGGACCGACGAGATCGACCCAGCCGCCGAAATTGGTGAAGCTTGCGGCATTGTCATTGATGTCGGTCGCGCCGACCGCGAGAACCTGGCCGTAGCCGGCCGGGAAGTGGATCTTCTGGCTGGCGTCGTTGCCGGCCGATGCGACGAGCACGACGCCGGCCGCAGCCGCCGCCTGGATCGCCGAGGCTTCGAAGTTTTTGCCGGCGCCGCCGCCAAAGCTCATGTTGATGACGTCAACGCCGTCGACGGTCGCCTGAACGAGGCCGCCGATGATCGCCGACAGCGGGCAGCTGCCGTCGCACACGCGATAGGGACGGATCATCGCCCCAGGGGCGACACCGATCAGCCCTTCTCCGTCGTCGAGCGATGCGATGACGCTGGAGACGCTGGTGCCGTGCCCGTTGAAAGTGTCGTCCGCCGGGCAATCGTCGAGGGTGAGGAAGTCCCGGACGGTCCCGCTGCCGCAGTCATTGACGATGTTGGTCGAGGATGCGCCCACTGCGCCGGTCCAGAAATCCGGGTGGTTGTAATCGACGCCGGTGTCGAGGACGCCGACGACAACGCCTGCGCCTGTCACCGAGCCGGCCGCGACATCAGGCGCTGCAATGTTATTGTCCGCCGGACCGAAATTCGGACCGGTGCTCCACACAACGTCGGCTTCCGCCCGGTCGCGGTCCCAGCCCACGAATTCCGAGAACGCCGCCGGTCCGGGAAAACCCGCGGGAAGCGCGTCGGGAGCGGCCTGCGGCACGCCGCCGTCCTCGAACTCGACTTCCACGCTCGATGTGGGGCCTGAGGGACTGGACGCGCTCGCCGCCTGCGTTGTCGACTTCGGCGCCGAGGCGGAGGCTGTCGTCGATTTCACAACGGAGGCCTCGGTCTTCTGAACAGCCGCGGCGCCCGCGGATTGAACTTGCTTGGCGGCGCGTCTGGCGAGAAACGCTTCATCGCCTTCCTCATGACGAACCGGCTCGCGGTGCAGCGTGCGGACCACATCGCCCTCGATCGTTTTGACAAGACCGCTCGTCCGCAGCGATTTCACTCCGTTGTCGGAGAGATCCGCCGCAAGCCCGTTGAAGAGCGCCGAATAGTCGTAAACGACGCGTCCGCCATATTGAGAAATGGCGTTGTAAACCGCCTGCTTGTTGCCCGCGTTATACTCAATGAGATAACGCGCCTGCCCGGCCGCCACCGACGGTCCGAGTTGCTTTGGTCCTGCAAATACGGGCGTCCCCGCCAATGCGATGACGCTCGCCGCCAGCGCGACAGCAATCGTGCGCTTTCCGCTCAGTATCGATCTTTTCATGGTGTGCCCTTTTTTGTTGTGCTCCAGTCGCTGTCCGCAATTGACGAAGCCGTCCCCCAAAACCAAAGCCATCGCGGTATAAGGAAGCGCGCGCATGCAGACCGGCGCGGAAGATTATAGAGAAGCGTCAAAAGGCCTCAAGTAAAGTTGGGATTGAACTTGAATCACATTTTCCCTGGTCGGTTGCGCATGGCCGACAGAGATCATCGCGTTGTCAGCCATCCTGCCATGTCGTTCCTCATTGACGGCAAAGCCGGAACGCGTTGACGATGAACCCATATCGATGTCGAGAGGTCCTATGCGATACGCCGCCGTTCTTTTCGCGCTTGCAGCAACGCCGGCCCTTGCCGCGCCGACCTATGTGACAGCCGTGCGGATGATCGATCCGGCGACGGGGAGGGCGGTCGCTGATCCCGCGATCATCGTCGATGAAGGAAAGATCGTCTCAGTCGGGACCAAAGCGACGCTCACTGCGCCTGAAGGCGCGGCGACGCTCGATCTTGGCTCCAGGACGATCCTACCCGGTCTCATTGACGCGCACACGCACCTTCTCGGCGATGTCGCCGTGGGCGGGTACAACTCGCTGAGCCAGACCCGCGACCGGGCGACGATATTCGGCGTCGCCAATGCGAAGAAGACGCTCGAAGCCGGTTTTACGACCGTGCGCGATGTCGGTTCTGACAATTTCGCCGATGTCGCCCTGAGAGATGCGATCAATGACGGCGTCGTGCCGGGCCCGCGCATGCTTGCGGCCGGACCGCCGGTCGGCATCATTGGCGGGCATTGCTCCGACAACAATCTCCTGCCGGCGGACTATCGCGATTTCGGCGCGGGCGTCGCGACGGGGCCGTGGGAGATGCGGGCGAAAGTTCGCGTCAACATCAAGCACGGCGTCGATCTCATCAAGACCTGCTCGACGGGCGGCGTCTTCTCGAAGGGGACGGTTCCGGGCGCGGCGCAGAACACCATCGAAGAGATGGCGGCGATCGTTGCCGAGGCGCACCAGCGCGGGCTCAAGGTTGCAAGCCACGCCCACGGAACCGAGGGGATCAAGAACGCGATCCGCGCCGGTGTCGATACGATCGAACATGCGAGCTATCTCGACGATGAGGCGATCGCGATGGCCAAGCGCGAAGGCGTCCATCTCGCGATGGACATCTACAACACCGAATACACGCAGTCTGAAGGCCGCAAAAACGGCGAGCTCGAGGAGTCGCTCCGGAAAGACGCCGAGATCGCGGAGATCCAGCGTGAGAGTTTCCGCAAGGCGGTGAAGGCCGGCGCAAAGGTCGTCTACGGCACGGACAGCGGCGTCTATCCGCATGGCGACAACGGCAAGCAGTTTCAATGGATGGTGAAATACGGGATGACGCCGGCTGCGGCGATCCGTTCAGCGACAGTCCTCGCCGCCGAAGCGCTCGGAAAAGAGAAAATCCTTGGGCAGATCAAGCCGGGCTTTGCAGCCGACATCATCGCGGTCGACGGCGATCCGCTCGCTGACGTCGCCGTCCTTGAGAGCGTCGATTTCGTGATGAAGGAAGGCGTCGTTTACAAGAACGAATAGCGACGGGCGAAGGAGGGAACGTGATGGCGGAGCAGGCGCTGCTCGCGAACGACGCAGTCATCTTCGGAATCCTCGCCCTGATGCTCGGTTTCGTCTTCTGGTCGTCAGAAAGCAAGATTCGCTTTTTTGACCGCTTCTACGCGATCTTTCCGCCGCTCCTTCTTTGCTATTTCCTTCCGTCGCTCCTCACGTCCTTCGGCGTCGTCAACCCCGAGGAATCAACGCTCTACTTTGTTGCTTCGCGCTTCATGCTGCCTGCGGCGCTCGTCATCCTGACAATGGTCGCGGACCTTCCAGCGACCGCAAGGCTCGGGCCGAAGGCGCTGACCTTGTTTCTCACCGGAACTGCGGGCGTTGTTGTCGGCGGTCCGATCGCGCTCGTCATCGCGAGCCTCATCGCCCCCGGTCTCGTCGGCGGGGACGGCCCGGACGCGGTCTGGCGCGGTATGGCGACTGTCGCGGGGAGCTGGATCGGCGGCGCCGCGAACCAGACGGCGATCCGCGAAATTTTCGGCGCCGGCGCCGATGCTTTTTCGATCTGGGTCGCCGTTGACGTCATCGTCGCGAATATCTGGATGGCGGCGCTGCTTGCGATAGCGGCCAACAGCGCGAAAGTCGACCGATGGCTGAAAGCCGACGCTTCAGCGGTCGATGAAGTCAAGCGCAGCGCGGAGGCCTATGAAGCGGCGCATGCGCGCACGCCCGCGCTCAAGGACCTGATTTTCATCCTTGCGATCGGCTTCGGCGCGACCGGCTTTGCGCATTTTTGCGCTGACTTCCTCGCGCCTTTTTTTAAGGAGAGTTTTCCCGGAGCCGCCCAGTTCAGCGTTCATTCGACCTTCTTCTGGATCGTCGTCG
>JBMOOR010000203.1:0-10117 GCA_049324555.1 Pseudomonadota bacterium
GGCCACTACCGCAAATCGCTCGCCGCCTATGAAGCGGCGGCGAAATTGAGCGATGCCGCGATCATCCCGGTCGAGATCGCAAACTGCCTCGTCAATATCGGGAAGCCCATAGATGCACGAAATGCGCTTTCGAAGTTGCTCGCAACGCCGCAGGGAAGGCGCGCCGCCGCATCGAGCTATCTGATGTCGCTCCTCTATGATCCGGACCTTGCGCCGGGGTTCATTCGCAATGAACATCGGCGATTGACCGACGAATGGCCCTGTCGCAATGCTCGCCCCGCAAAAAGATGTTTGCGCGCGGCGCTGCGCGTCGGCTACCTGACAGGTGATTTTTTTGGTCAACATCCAGTCGCACAATTTCTCTCCCCGCTCGTAGAGCGTCATCAGCGGCCCGAATTTGCAATCGAAAGCATCGCCTATGATGCGAAGCCGCGTTTGGACGCGACAGCTGGCCGAATGGGTGCGCTCATTGAAACGAAATCGATTGAAGGTCTCTCGGACGAGAGCGCCGCCGACCTCATCCGCAAGGATGAGATTGATCTCCTTGTCGATCTTTCCGGCCACACGAGCGGGCGGCGACTTCCGTTGCTTGGCCTCGGGGCGGCGCCGGCGACGGCGTGTTTTATCGGCTATCCGTCGACGACGGGGTTTCAGGGCGTCGACTGGCTGATCGGCGATCCCGCCATTTTCCCACAAGGCGCCGAAGAATTCTACACGGAAAAACTGGCGCGACTTCCACATTCGTTCCTCGCCTTCGCCTCGCCGCCGGGGATGCCCGCGCCGGTCGCGCGCCGAAAGGAAGGACCGATTGTCTTCGGTTCGCTCAATCATTTTCCAAAAATGAACGCTCGCGTCATCGACGTCTGGGCACGGATCCTCTCGAAAACGCCCAATTCGCAATTGCTGATCCAGTGCGCTGCCTTCGCCGAACCGCAGTCCGCCGCCGAGGCGGCGGTGCTGTTCGCCTCGAAGGGTGTCGAGAGCGGTCGGCTTCGCTTCGAGCCGCCGCAGAACTTTGCAGAAGCGATGCGCCGCTACCTTGAAATCGACATTGCGCTTGATCCGTTCCCGTACAATGGCGGCACAACGAGCGCACACGCGCTTTATATGGGCGTCCCGGTTGTCGCGCTTGAGGGGCGCTATTTCTGTGGACGCATGGGCGCGAGCCTTCTCGCGGCGGCGAACCGCCCTCAATGGCTCGCCTCGGACGAGGATGCCTATATCTCGATTGCTGCCGATCTCGCGGCGCGGATCGAAGCGGGCGAGAATGTGCGCGGCACGCTTATCGAATCGAATCTTTCGGCGCCGCTGTTCGATGTTGATTCCTACGCCCGGCATGTCGCCGCACTCTATCGTGAGATTGCCGGTTAGTTCTTCTGCCCGAGACCGAGCCGGCCGCCGGCGCGCAGCGTCTCCCACCACGCGCGATTGTCGAGATACCATTTGACGGTGCGACGCATGCCTTCCTCGACGGTGACGGATGGCTTCCAGCCGAGCTCGTTCCCGATTTTCGCCGCGTCGATCGCGTAGCGGAGGTCGTGCCCCGGCCGGTCGGCGACAAATTCGATGAGTTCCTCATGCGGATGGTTTTTCGGCGCCATTTCATCCATCAGCCGGCAAATGAGGCGTACGAGGTCGATATTCCGCCGCTCATTATGCCCGCCGATGTTGTAGGTCTCGCCGAGCCTTCCTTTCCGCAACACGGTCAGCAGGGCGTCCGCATGGTCCTCAACGTAAAGCCAGTCGCGAATGTTTTCACCCTTGCCGTAAACGGGGATTGGTCTTCCTTCGAGCGCGGCGATGACCGCAACCGGAATGAGCTTTTCCGGAAACTGGAAGGGTCCGTAATTGTTCGAACAATTGCTGGTGACGACCGGAAGACCGAAGGTCTCGCACCAGGCGCGCGCGAGGAAATCGGACGACGCTTTTGACGCAGAATAAGGTGAATTCGGCCTGTAGGGCGTTTCCTCCGTGAAGAGACCGGTTGGCCCCAGTGTGCCGTAGACCTCGTCGGTCGAAACATGGTGGAAGCGGAAGCGCGTCTTCGCTTCGCCCTTCAGCGCGTTGAAATAACGCCGCGCCTCCTGCAGCAGCGTGAAAGAGCCGACGATATTCGTTTCGATAAAGGCGGCTGGGCCGTCGATCGAACGGTCGACATGGCTTTCCGCCGCAAGATGCATGATCGCGTCAGGGCGGTGTTTGTCGAGCGCTGTGCGAACGGCGGGGGCGTCGCAGATGTCGCCCTTGACGAAGGCGTATCCCGGGCGGCTGTCATAACCTGCAAGATTGTCGAGGTTCGCGGCGTAGGTGAGCTTGTCGAAATTGATGATCTCGAAGCCTCGATCAAGTGCGCAGCGCACGAGGGATGAGCCGATAAAACCTGCCCCTCCTGTCACCATAATTTTCATGTCGGCCTCTCAATCGTCGCACGCGAAACTCGCCCTATTGCTGCTTATCGCAGCGCGGCGGCGAACGCCATCGTCCCGATGTCCACTATCGAATCGCGATTAACCTTACTTCGCCGTTCGCCTTCTTGGTGCGAGTATTGAGTCATTTGAGGTTGATTCCGGGGACAGCGGGGGAGATCATCAATCATGCAGACACGCAACATAGCGGCGGTCACGTGCGCTCTCTGCCACGCAGCGGGCGCGGGCGTCGCAGCCGATCTCATCGCGTCGGACCCAGCATCGCTGCGAAGCGCGCTTGTGAGCGCCGCGCCCGGCGACCGCGTCTTGGTCGCCGCAGGAAATTACGGCGCCTTCAGTCTCAGCGACGCGCATTTTTTGCCTTCGATCAGCCTTTCGCCGGCGGATCCCGACGCGCCGCCGGTTTTCACGTCAATCTATTTTTCGGATGTTAGCGGGCTTTCCCTCTCGGACGTCAAGGTCGTTTACGGCCAGACGCAGGCGCCCTTGTCGAGCTATGCCGTCAACATCCTTCGCGGAGCGGATCTCGATTTCAGTAAAATGGAGATCGTGTCGGCCGCGGATGGAAACGCCGGCAATGACGCGTATGGCGTCAATATTCGCAACAGCGCGCGCATAACACTGCGCGAAAACCTCATCCACGATGTCTATCGCGGCGCTGCGGTTTTCGATTCCGATGACATAGAGATCAGCCGAAACGTCATTCTCGCAGCCGGGTCGGACGGCGTCGTCGCGCGCGGATCGGTCGGCCTGTCGGTCCTCGACAATTACTTTGCAGATTTTGGCATCATCGACATTGAAGTTCAGCATCCGGACGCAATTCAGCTATGGTCGCGTGAAGCGCCGCGAGCTAATGCGGACGTCGTCATCCGCGGCAATCTCATACGCCGCGGTAAAGGTGACGCGACGCAGGGGATTTTCATCAAGACGCCGGAGATTGCGACGCGCAATCTTCTCATCGAGCACAACGTGATCGAGCAATCAATGGCGCAAGGCATCGCTGTTGAGAACGGCGAAGGGGTCATCATCCGCAACAATACGGTCATTCCGGATGATTACGAACTCGACAATCCGGGCGTTGAGATTCGCGCGCCGTTCGCGAATGTGAGTGTCGAGGCTAACATCTCGATGGCCTATCGGCTGCCGGCAGGGGCGACATCGTCAGCGAATGTGACGGCGGACTACTTCAATCCATGGATCGCGTCATTCATCGGCGCACACCTCGCGGCTCCGGCGGGCCCGTCAGGTCCCGCCGACTATGCGCCGCTCGGCGCGGCTGGCGCACGAAACTACGTTCGCGATCTTTGGGCCGGCGATCCCTCGGCTCCCTCTGGCACGCTGACGCCGGCCGCCGCGATCGCGGATCTCGCCTTCGCCGACGGCGTCGCCGACTCAGCCTCTGATCCCGTTCCGGTGACGCTCGTCAGTGTGGCGTCGGGCGGCGCGTATTACGCCTCGGATCCCTCACCGAAACTTTCCGCCGCGCCCAGCATCGCATTGGATGCGCGCGCAAGGCTCCCTGATGCGGCTGCAGGCTGGCGCCTTCTTGCAGCGGTTCCCAATTCCTATGACCTGCGCATCGACCGAAGCCGCATCCGCTTTTCAGTCTGGACGGCAGCGGGCGTCACACGGCTCGACGGTGTTGGCGGCGCGCTTCTCGATCTTGCCGCGCACAATATCCGGGCGGCCTACGACGGCGTCGCAGGGACCATGTCGATTACTCTCGACGGCGTAGAAATCGCCCACGGCGCTGCGCCCGTTGGCCCGATCGCCTACAATCCGACGCAGCGGCTTTACATCGCTGGCGCCCCATGGGGCCTTCTCTTCGGCGATGGCGTCGAGCGCCTCAAGATTTCGCGCTGACGTCAGGCGCCCGCATTTTGCGCGTAGCTCCACGCCATCGCGGCGAGCGGCGCGACGGACTCGCCGAGCTTGACGCCTTCAGGCGAGGAGGCGTTTCCCTGCAGCGCCCGCGAATAAACGCCCTGCGCAATCGAGGCGAGGCGGAACATGTTGTAAGCGAGACAGAAGTCAAAATCGGCGAGCGATGTGCGCCCGGTCTTCTCACAATAATGCGCAGAAGCTTCCTCGAGCGAGGGAATGCCGAGCGCCTTGAGATCGAGCCCGGCGAGGCCGCCGCGGATCGTCGGCGGGAAGTGCCACACCATCAGGAAATAGGTGAAGTCCGCAAGCGGGTGGCCGAGCGTCGAGAGTTCCCAGTCGAGCACGGCGCGCACTTTCGGCGCCTTGAGATCGATGATGACATTGTCGAAGCGGAAATCGCCGTGAACGATCGACACCGCGTCATCTGTCGGGATCGCTGTCGGCAGCCAGGCGATGAGACGATCCATATCAGCGATCGCTGCGGTCTCCGCCGCCTTGTATTGCTTTGACCAGCGATCGATCTGGCGTTCAAAATAGTTGCCGGCCTTGCCGTAATTACCGAGACCTGCCTTTTCAAAATCGATCTTGTGAAGGCGCGCGATCACATCGATGAGCTCTAGATAGAGCTCACGCCGTTCTTCAGGTGCGATTCCGGGAAGGCTCGCGTCCCAGAAAATCCGTCCCTCGACAAAACCCATGATGAAGAACGCCGTGCCGATGATGTTGGCGTCTTCGCAGAGCGTGTAGGTCTTCGGAACAGGAAACCCCTCACCGCTGAGCGCCGTCATTACACGATATTCGCGATCGACCGCATGCGCGGAGGGAAGCAGCTTGCCGGGCGGCTTGCGGCGGAGGACATATTTCTTCGCAGGCGTCGTCAGCAGGTAGGTCGGGTTTGACTGGCCGCCCCTGAACTTCTCAACCGTCAGCGGTCCTCTGAAGCCTGCAACATTGGCTTTCATGTAGCGATCGAGCGCAGTTTCATCGAATTTGAGTCGCTCGGGCGTTTCCGTGACGCCGATGAATTCCGATCCCGTCGATTGCGTCATCGCGCTCCCTCAGGCGGCCCTGGCGAAGTGTTCGAAAACGAGGAAGCCGCCGATTGCGAGAAAGCCGAGGCCTGCAATGAGCTTTAGCGGCAGGAAGGCGAGATAACGTTCCGCGGCAGCGCCGAGAAGCACCGCGATTGCTGTCGAGACGATGAGCGCGGCCGAGGCTGCGGCGAATATCGTCGCTGGCGAGGCCGCGTTGTTCGAAGCGAAAAGCAATGTCGCGAGCTGCGTCTTGTCGCCGAGTTCAGCGAAGAAAACGGACAGGAAGACGGTCAGAAAAACCCTCATGCGGGTATCGTCCTCAAATGCACGTGAAAGTCGAGGAATGCGCGGGCAACGGCTTCTGGCGCTTCCATCTGCGGATAATGCCCGATCTCATCGAGGAGGACCGCGTCCGCCATCGGGATAAGTTCCTTGTAATGATAGTAAAGATGCGCGCCGGAAACCGGATCGGCGCCGCCGTCGATGAGGCGCAGGGGGATTGTCGCCTTCTGCAACGCGCCGACCCAACGTTCACGATTTTCAAGGCGTTCGGGGATATAGCGAAGCAGCTTGTGAAGAATTCGCGCGCCGCCGCGCTCGGCGATCATCGCCCAGTGCGCGTCGATTTCCTCGTCCGTCGCTTTAGTTTGCGGCCCGTAGATCGCATCAAAGGACTTTCTGAGGCGCGCACGCGACATCATCATCCCGATCAGGAATCCGAAAGGCGTCAGGCCGAATTTCTGAATCGGCAGCGCGCGATGTTTTTCAGGAAAGAGGCCGCCATTGAGAAAGACGATCGATCTGATCGAAAAACTCAAGGTTCCTTCATTCTGTCGTGCGAGCAGTTCCTGCGCGACAGTGTCGCCATAGTCATGCGCGAGGATATGCGCCTCGCCGACGCCAAGATGCTCAAGCAGCGCTTCCTGGAAATCGGCCTGCGTGGAAATGGAATAAGCGATGTCGCGCGGTTTGTCGGAGAGGCCAAAGCCGAGCATATCGAGCGCGGCGAGGCGAAAATGCTTTGCAAGATCGCGCCAGATGAAGGTCCAATCCCAGGAGGATGTCGGATAACCGTGGATCAGGAGAAGCCGCGGCTTTGATTCATCTTTTTCGTGTGCTGTCCAATAAGCGAGTCGCCGGCCGCCAGCGCTCAGCCATTTCGCTTCTTTCTTCCAGGCCGCAATCGGTTTCATAAGAGCGCCTTAAGCGCGCGCCAGCCGATGTCTCGGCGGTAATAGCCTTCCGGCCAGTTGATTCGTTCAACCCCCCTATATGCGCGCTCGACCGCGTCGCGAATCGTGCGACCGCAGGCGGTAATGTTGAGCACTCGGCCTCCGTCGGCGAACAGGCGTCCATCTTTCTGTTTCGCGCCGGCGTGAAAGACAACCACGCCTTCGCATTTTTGCGCTTCTTCGACGCCCCTGATTTCGGAGCCTTTCGAATAGGTGCCTGGATAGCCCCTCGTCGCCATGACAACGAGCGCACAGGCCTCGTGCGACCATTCAAGGTCGCAGTCCACGAGTGCGCCGGTCGCAGCGGCGTGGAGCACGGGGAGAATGTCGCTCTCCAAAAGGCGCATCATCACCTGACACTCGGGGTCGCCGAAGCGCGCATTGAATTCAATGAGTTTCGGGCCGTCTTCGCCGACCATCAGCCCGGCGAAAAGAACGCCCGTGAAAGGCGTTCCGCGCCGGCGCATTTCGGCGATTGTCGGTGCAATGATGCGCGTCATCGCCTCGTCGCGCACCGCGTCGGTGAAAACCGGAGCCGGGGCGTAGGCGCCCATGCCGCCCGTGTTTGGCCCCGTGTCGCCATCATGGGCGCGCTTGTGATCCTGGACGCCGATCAGGGGAGCAATCGCCTCGCCGTCGGTGATGACAAAGAAACTCACCTCCTCGCCGGCGAGAAAGTCCTCGATCACGATCTCGCAGCCAGCCGCACCGAGTGAACCGCCGAGAATATCGTTGACCGCCCCTTCCGCGTCTCGCAAGGATTCGGCGATGATGACGCCTTTTCCTGCTGCAAGGCCGTCGGCCTTGACGACATAGGGTGCGCGGCGCGTCTTAAGGTAGGATTTCGCTTCGGCTGGATCGGTAAAGCTGGCGAAAGCCGCAGTCGGAACGCCAGCGGCGGTCGCGATCTCCTTCATGAAGGCTTTTGACGACTCAAGCCTCGCAGCCGCAGCGGTCGGCCCGAAGCACGCAATCCCCGCGGCGGCGAGGCGGTCGGCCAGCCCCGCAGCGAGCGGGGCTTCGGGTCCGACGACAACGAGATCGATATTTCGTGAACGGGCCGCCCCAACAATTCCGTCGAGATTATCCGCACTGATCCCCAGAGGTTCGCCGAGAGCGTTGAGGCCCGGGTTCCCGGGCGCTAGATAGAGGCGCGTAAGGAGCGGGCTTTGAGCGATTTTCCAGCCGAGCGAATGTTCGCGACCGCCGCCGCCAACCAGCAGAACCTTCACAGAAACCTTCTCCCTTCAATCAAAAGCGTTTAGGCGTCACGCCGGACCGGATCAATGCCGACAGACACCGAGACCGATGCGACCGCCCCTACGCCGGAAAGCACAACGGCGCCGACGGATGAGACGTTCATCGCGCTGCGCGGAGAACGCCTGCCGTTCCCACCGCGCGTCCGCCGTTTTCGCTTCAAGACGCCTAGAACTTTCCGAAAAGCGCTGCGGACGACAGACCGTCAGATCGTCAAAGCCGTCGAGCGGCTGGCCGAGACGCCCGTTCGTCGTCGGCGCGCATCGATCGCCGGCGCGGTCGCGCTTAATGCTGGAATGCTTCTCATTCTCGCAATCTATGGCCGGGTTCAGATTTTCGTTCCAAACAAGCCGGCAGAATCAATTTCCGTCGTCTACGTAGACCTTCCGGCGAGCCCGCCGGTGCTCGATCTCCGAAATCCCGACATTGCACCAGAGCCCGAACCGGAGCCTGTCGTCGAACCTGAAATTACGCCGGAGCCCGAACCAGAGCCCGTGCCCGAGCCTCAGCCGCCGGCTGAATCCGAGCCGAAACCGGAACCCGTCATCGACCTGACGCCCGAACCCGTCTTCGCGCCGCCTTCAGATGTTGAAGAGGCGCCGATGATTCCGGACGAGGAAGCGACGCACGAAATTGCGACGGCCGAAGTGCCGTTGCCCGGCGATATTACGGTTGAGGGCGAGCAGGCGCCGGCGGAGGAGGCGCCGCCGCTTGTTGCGATTGAGCCTGAGGCGCGCCAGGCCGAGGCCGAAACGGACGTCGGCGAAGAGGAAGAGAAGGGTGAAGAAGAAGGCGCCGGCGAAGTCGCCGTAGGCGAACAGGAAGCTATCGAACAAGCGCCGGCGCCAGCGGCGGAGCCTTTGGCGGGTGACGATGCGTTCGATGAGGAGCCGGTCTTCAACGGCCGGCGCCTTGCTTTGCCGCCGGTCGATCTCCCGAAAGGCGAGACTTCCGCTGTGCCCGGAACATCGGGCGTCGTCGCGATCTACTGCCCGGAAGAATTCACTGACAAGGAAAAGATCGCCGAATGCGCCGGGCGCCCCGAAATTCGTTCAGGCTGGCGTCCCGGCGCCTCGGGGGAGGATTTCTCAAAGGCCGCCGCCGTCCTCAAAGATCGGCGCAAGCATGGCGATTTTTCCAATGATGACGTCACGTTTGGTCCCGAGCTTGCGCGCCAGGCGGAAGAGCGGCGCCGGATTGAGGATCTCGAAGACTTCCGGAAGAAGCAGGACCTCGGCAATGCCGGCATCGCTCAAGACCCGGCGTCCGGATCGCGCCCCGATCTCGTTCCGCCTGCAGCCGAACCGTCGTGGACTCGTCGCGACGATTCGCTTGTCGACAAGGGCGATGTCGAAAAACTCCGCAAGGAGCTCGATGAGGCCGAGAAGAGCAAGTCCATTCCTGATGAATGAAAAAGACCGGGGATCGCCCGGCCTTTATCGATCCGTATGCGGTCGGTCGCCTATTCCTCGGCGGCGACCGAAACGAACTGACGGCCCTTCGCCTTGATCGCGAATTCAACGCGCCCGCCCGACAGGGCGTAGAGCGTGTGGTCGCGGCCCATGCCTACATTGCGTCCCGCGTGATATTTCGTGCCGCGCTGGCGGACGATGATGTTGCCTGGGACGACGGTTTCGCCGCCGAATTTCTTTACGCCGAGGCGCTTCGATTCTGAATCACGTCCGTTCTTCGACGAACCGCCTGCCTTTTTATGCGCCATGATCCGTCTCCTTTATTCCTGTGCGGCCGCTTGCTCTTCCGCTTTCGGGGCGGCGGCTTTTTTGGCGGCGGACTTTTTCGCGGCGGCTTTCTTCGCCGATGGCTTGGCGCCGTCGGTCAAAATATCCGTGATCTTCACGACCGTCAGCAACTGGCGGTGGCCTTTCTTGCGACGGTAATTCTGCCGGCGCCGCTTCTTGAAGATGACGATCTTCGGCCCGCGCGCCTGCTCGACGATTTCGGCGGCGACCGAGGCGCCGGCGATGAGCGGCGCGCCGACGGTGACCGCCGCGCCATTGCCGATCATCAGAACTTCGTCGAGTGTGATGACGTCGCCTTCGGCGCCCGGAAGGCGTTCGATCTTGAGGACGTCGTCCTTGGCGACACGGTATTGCTTACCGCCAGTCTTGACGACTGCGTACATGTTCCGACTCCTGTGCGCGCCTCATTGGCGCGAGCGTCCTTTTTGACCCCGGTTTCTGCCGCCCGGTTCTAATGAGAGGCGGCTTGCTAGCGCGGGAGCGTCGAGAGGTCAAGCCGCGGATTTTCTCGAGCGCTCCTAAGG
>JBMOOR010000204.1:0-10115 GCA_049324555.1 Pseudomonadota bacterium
CGGGCGGCGGCGCGAACAAAGGATGAATGATCTCGCCGCCGCGGGTCAGCGCGACGCCCTTGATGATGTCGTCGTTCCAGTCGACGATGAGCTCTTTCTTCTCCTTGTCGAAGAAGGCCGATACGAAATTGAAGAGGTTCTTCGCGTAAAGGCTCGATGCATCGGAGGCGAGCCGGCCGGGGACGTTGTCAAACCCGATGATGATGACGCCGCCGACATCGATCACTTCGCCGCGGCGGGAGAGGGCGACATTGCCCCCCTGCTCCACCGCGAGATCGACGATGACGGATCCCGGCGCCATCGAGCGCACCATCTCTTCGGTGACGAGGCGCGGCGCAGGTCTCCCCGGGATGAGCGCGGTCGTGATGACGATGTTCTGCTTCGCGATGTGCTTGCCGACGAACTCGGCTTGCCGCCGCTGAAAGTCGGCTGACATTTCCTTGGCGTAGCCGCCCGCGGTTTCAGCGCCTTTCATCGCTTCTTCATCGACCGTCACGAAAGTCGCGCCGAGGCTTTCGACCTGTTCTTTCGCCGCCCAGCGGACATCCGTCGCTGAAACGACGGCGCCGAGGCGCCTGGCCGTCGCGATCGCCTGCAGCCCTGCGACGCCGGCGCCCATGATGAAAATCTTCGCCGGCGCAATCGTTCCCGCCGCTGTCATCATCATCGGGAGCGCGCGCCCGTAATAGGCGGCGGCGTCGATCACCGCCTTGTAACCGGAAAGGTTCGACTGTGAGGAAAGAACGTCCATTGACTGCGCGCGCGTGATGCGCGGCATCAGATCCATGGCGAAAAGTTCAATCCCGGCGTCCGCCGCCGCCCGAAGAATGTCAAGGTTGCCGTGCGGCGACACGATTGCGGCGATCTTCTGGCCGCGTGCAAATTGCGCCATCGCGGCGGCGTCAGGCGCACGCACCGCGAGAATGAGATCGGCAGTCGAGGTTGCTTCTGCGGCGCTTGCAGCCAGCGTCGCGCCGGCGTCCTGGAATGCATAGTCTGGAAAATTTGCGAGATCGCCTGCGCCGCGCTCGACCGCGACGACCGCCCCCATCGCGGCGAATTTCTTCACCGTCTCCGGCGAAGCGGAGACACGCGATTCCCCCGCCCGCGTTTCCTTTAGGACGGCGATCTTCATGAGTCCTCCTCATCAGTTCGGAGCGCGAGGTCGTCACCGGAGATGCCGCGAAAGGAGAACGCCGCAGCGAGACAGGCGCGCGTCGCCCAATAACGCCGCGCGGCGAAGCGGCTAGTGAGAGAAGAAAGTCCTGACCACCCACCAGGCCAAAAGGTAGACGGCGATAAACGAAATGACCGCCCAGCCGAGCCCATGCCTCGCCGTGAGCTGGACAAAGAACATTGCGAGCCCCATGCAGAACGGTACGGCGACTTCGCCCGTCGCCTTCATGATGCCGCGGTAGATCTTGCGGTGCTCTTCTGCGTCGAGTGCGCGCTGCTTTGCTTCGTCGGCGGTCGCCATAGCCGTCTTCTCCAAGCCTGATGGGCGCTTTTTTTGGCTGAATTCATGGGGATGGGCAAGAGGGCGCGCCCTGATGCGTCACGATGCGCCAAGAGGACAGGATCGGTGCTGGCGCTCATGGAGCACACCAAGAACCGACAAGAACCAAAATGCCAAAGTTGGGCTCCCGACACCGGATGGTGCAGCTTCCGGCGGGAAAGCGCGGCCGCTATCGCCGATTTTGGGATGCTCGGCGCCGATCAGCGGCCGGCGGGCGGATGCGTCAGACCATCAGATCAAAAGACTGAAATACGCGTCGGCTCGAGCTTAACCGGGTGTTGACACGACGTATTCAGCGATAGTCCCGAGGTCGGGGTGTGAGCACACTCTCACATAGGACAGGGCCTGAAATGGCGCTCCGTCGCGCCATCATACAGCCCTAAAGAACACGCCTCGTTCCAACCGTTGCTCGTTGATGTTGGCGTATCTGCAAGGCAGGGCGTTCGCAGTCTGCCAGTCTGGCCCGTCCTGCAATTGATGGTGCACATGCGGAGCGGAACTGTCGCCAGAATTGCCAAGCAGCCCGATTCGTTCGCCCTGGCGCACTCGCTGCTCCCTCCTGACGGCCAGCGATCCGGCCTTCATATGGGCGATCAGGCTAAACTCGCCGTCACCATGATCAATCACGACGTGATTGCCCGGATCGCCGCCGCCTATCTCCGGCGCGAGATAACGCTCATCATTGACGCCGGGCGTCGGCTGGTCCGGTCGATCGCCGCGCGCTTTAACAACGACGCCCGCCGCCGGCGCGACGAGCTCGCGGCCGAATCCCACGAGGTCGCTGTTTGACCCGAAATCCGAGCCCGTCAGAACAGCGTAGTTCGGCGCAGCGCCGAGCGCGTCAATCGCGAATTGGCCGCTGTCGTTCATGTGGCCGCCATTAGCGGCACCACCCTGGGAAACGACGCCGTGTCCGTGAAACGGGAAGATGAGCTCCGTATGCTGAGTGTAAACGTCGATGGGAATGTCCATTTTGAGCGCTCCGCGATCTGCAAAGCGGACCGTGCAGCGCATGCGGTCCGCCTTTGCAGCCGCCGGCTCGCGCCCGATGAGCCGAAACCCGAGCAGCCAGACTTCGCCTTCCTTCTGCACCGGCCCCCGCTGCATGATGGCGGGCAAAGCGCTGGCCGGGTAACGGCTGCGACATATTTCGGCCTCCTTCGCGAACAGCATCGTCTCGAATTCCGTCGGATCGAGCGCAATCTCCGCATCGGCCGTCACGATGAGAGTCGCAAACCACGTTTCAGTCCCTTCGCGTATCAGGTCCGGGACCTTGAACACGCGTGTCGGAAGGCAAATCAGCCTTGCGGACGGTTTTGACGCGCCCTCCGCCCGAACCCCGTTCGCCTCCAGCCCGGCGATTACGCCCGACAAGAGCACCTTGCGTCGATCAAGTTGCATCGCCTTCGTTCCCAAAAATCATTCAGGCACATCCTGGACCCTGACACCGGCTTGCGGCGAAGCCGAACGCCATTTCGACAAGGTGATGAAACTATGCGGCGAATGACGGCGAGGGCCGCCCCGCCTCTACGCCCCCACTCTCACTGGCCAGCAGGCGAAGAGCGCGCGCAAGGCTGAAATTAAGGCGATCGGCTGTTCCATCATCAAATGATGGTGGACGGCCGGCATGACGACGAAGGGCGAGCGGCCCTTGGTTTGCGCGCGCAGGTGCTCAAAACCCTCGCCCGCCGCAAAGGCGGATTCTTCTCCATAGAGGAAAGCGAGCGGGCAGCGGGCTGCGAGAAAAAGGTCCCGTTCGTAATGGATCTCGAAATTCCGGCCGTGGGCGGGATCGAATTTCCACGTCCAGCCTGATCCGCCTTCCGGGCGCGGCGCCTTCATGAGGCCTTCACGCGCTATATGATCGACAAGGTAATACTCGGATGACGGCTGGTTCGGCAGGAAGCGGAAGCGCGCAACCGGCTCTTCGATCGTTGCATAGACCTTGTTCGCCTTGATCGGATTATTGGGGTCCTGCTTCCGGAGGATCGTGTAGCCTTCGTCGGGGTCCGGCTTTCCGATCGGGCTATCGATGACGACGGCGCCGAGGAGGCGCTCCCCTCGCCGTTCGACGGCCGCGAGCGTCACCCAGCCGCCAAAGGAATGGCCGACGACGATGGGCCGGCCGCCCTCGCCCGCGCCCGATCCGTCGATGACGGCGAAAAGCTCATCGACCGAAAGGTCAAGCGAATAGGTCGGGCGCCAGTCGCTGTCGCCCATGCCGGACATGTCGAAAGCGACTACGCGATACTGACCGGAAAAGAACGGCGCAAAGGGGCGCCACCAGTTCCGGTGCGCCCGCCCGCCGTGGATGAAGACGAGCCCTCGTCGCCCCCGCTCACCCCAGGCCGAATAGCGGATCTTGGCGCCGGCGACTTCAACGGCGTCTTCCTCGGACGGCGCGCCGACCGCGCGATCGAACCATGCGGGCGCCGGCGGCCTGACGCCGCCAAGATGCTCAATCGGACGGATGTGGTCGTTCTTCGTTTCAGTCATGAGGCGATTTTCTTTGGCGCGCGTCGATTGCAGCGTTCATCGCTCTTACCCGAACGCGCAGGACGGAGAAACACTTCTTAACATCATGAACAAAGACCTAACGCCGACGCCGATCTGACCCGGAATGAAACGCTTTTAACGCGATATTTAGTCCGCCGCGATAGGCGTCGTGTTTCATAATTCAGATCCGGCGCGAGGGACAATCTTCAATGACCGCAAAAAACATCCTCATCGTTGACGATGATCCGACGCAGCGCCGCCTTATGCGCGCCGTGTGCGAAAAGGCGGGCTTTCCCGTCCTGCAGGCCGAATCCGGCGAAGGCGCAATCTCGATGCTTCAGAGCGAGCAGGGGCAGGAGATCAGCCTCATCATGCTCGACCTCAGAATGCCGGGTCTTGGCGGCATGGAGACCCTAAAACGCGCAAAAGCCTATCGTGAGGATATTCCCGTCATTGTGCTGACTGCGCAGGGCGGCATCGATACAGTCGTCGAGGCGATGCAGAGCGGCGCGGCCGATTTCTTCGTGAAACCCGCAAGCCCCGAACGCGTCATCGTTTCGATCAACAACGCGCTCAACCTGACGACGCTCAAGGGCGAAGTTTCGCGCCTTAAAAGAAAGCGCGACGGCGCGATGGGGTTCAAGGATCTCATCGGCCAAAGCAATGCGCTAAGAAATGTGACGCGCATCGGCGAGCGCGCGGCGGCCTCGAACATCCCAATTCTCATCACGGGCGAAAGCGGCGTCGGCAAGGAGATGATCGCGCGAGCCATCCAGGGCTCATCCGATCGCGCCGGTCGCCCGTTCATCACGGTCAATTGCGGGGCGATCCCCGAAAATCTCGTTGAAAGCATTCTCTTCGGCCACGAAAAAGGCTCCTTCACCGGCGCGCACCAACGCCACGTCGGCAAGTTCCAGGAAGCGGACGGCGGCACGATTTTCCTCGACGAGGTCGGCGAGCTCCCCGCCGACATGCAAGTCAAATTGCTCCGTGTGCTGCAGGAAGGCGAAGTCGATCCGGTCGGCTCGAAACGCCCGGTCAAAGTCGACGTCCGCGTCATCTCCGCGACAAACCGCAATCTCGCCGAAGAGGTCAAAACCGGGCGTTTCCGCGAGGATCTTTATTACCGTCTCAATGTCTTCCCGGTGCACGTCCCGCCGCTCCGCGAGCGGGTCGAGGATATTCCGGCGCTCGTCGATCACTTCATCCAGCGCTATAATGCGGAAGAGCGGCGCGACGTCAGAGGCGTGCAGCACGAAGTCCTCGAAGTGCTGATGCGCCAACCTTGGCCGGGCAATGTCCGCCAGCTTGAAAACACGATTTTCCGCGCGGTCGTCCTTGCGGAGACGCCGTATCTGTCGGCGCGCGACTTCCCGCTCCTCGCAGCGGAATTTGAAGCGGCGGGCGTCGATATGGGCCCGCCGATGATTGATGAGGGCGCTGAAGCCAATGACACGCCAACGGCCGTCGCCGCCCCGGCTGCTCGCCCGCTCGCGGGCAATTCATCAACGCCGTTCGAGAATGTCGACGTTTTCGACCGCGACGGACATCTGCGCACTCTCGAAGCGATCGAGCGCGACCTTATCCAGCTTGCGATCGACACTTATGACGGACGCATGTCCGAAGTCGCCCGCCGCCTAGGCATGGGCCGCTCGACGCTCTACAGAAAACTCCGCGATCATGGGCTCGAAGTTAAGCGGGCGGGTTAGGTGTCGGCGCCGGGTGTTGGGTTTTACGCGCCAGATCTTCGGCGCCGGCAAGGGCGGCGTTCCGCTAACCAGACCCCAGAACCTGAAGCTTATTCTCCGAGCGCCGATAGATAAAGGTCAAGCAGCGCTTCCTCCTCGTCGCGCTTGGCCTTGTCCATCTTCCGGAGACGGATGATCTTTCTGAGGGTCTTCGTGTCGTAGCCCTCGCCTTTCGCTTCGGCGAAGACTTCCTTGATGTCGCCGGCGATCGTTGCTTTCTCTTCTTCGAGCCTCTCGACGCGTTCAAGGAAAGAACGCAGCCGCTCCGCTGCAACCGTCGTCGCGCCCTCCGCGCCCTTATGCGCCGCCGCTCCAATGTTCGCCGTTCCATCCGCCATGACGCGCCTCACCTGCTGTAAATGGCGCGAGGTAAACCCGCGTCGGCGCCCGCGTCCAAGGCGAATTCCTCCACATGGGGAAAGATTGAAAGCTGGGGAGAACGCGGCGGCGCGGCGCGTCAGAATGCGCGCTAAATCTCTTGCCCGTTCAATTCGTCGCGCAGCTTTTTCGCACGCTCGCGGGCGTGTTCTTCATGCGGATTCCATTCGAGCGCCTTCTGCAGCATGTCATAGGCGCCGCGCTCGTCGCCGCCGGCGAGCATGATTTCGGCGAGCGCGATCCTTGCTTCGAACTGGCGCGGCTCAAGTTCGATCGCGCGGGCGAAGTCGGCGATCGAGCCGGCCGCGTCCTCAGCCTCAATACGGACGGCGCCGCGAAGCGCATAGGCCTGAGCAAAGCTGGGGCTCAAACCAATCGCATGGTCAAGGAGCGCACCGGCAAGATCGAACCGCCCAGCCGCCAGCGCCGCCTCGGCCCTTTCAAAAAGGACATCGACCGTGTCGCTCTGGCTATCGGACCAGATTTCCTGAATGCGCTCTATGGTCGCATCGGCGCCCGCGCCGTCGCCTGCCCGGAGTTCTTCAAAGAGGGCGTCGAGCAGAGGATCCGTCTGGTCGGCGAATGCCGGCCCCGCTGCGGAAAGGCTCGCAATTACAGCAATGAAAACAGCGCGCATCGGCGTCATGATAAGCCGACTGCGAGTTTTGGACCAAATGGTTTTTGGACGCGAAAAGTCAGCCTTGACGGGCCTTAAACCGCTTTTGGGTCTTGTTGATGACATAGACCCGCCCTTTGCGGCGCACGACGCGGCAGTCCTTATGGCGCGCTTTCAGCGACTTCAATGAGCTTCTGACTTTCATGGGTCTACGTCCGCGAGGCTTTAAGAGACTGGGTGTCAATTCGGAGCGCGGGGGATAGCGCTGGGGCCCCGCTCCTGTCAACCAAGCGTTGCCCAAATTAGAACCTTTTTGCGAATTTACTTGTATTTACCGCGCTCCAGCGGGCAAAGGCGCAAAATGTCTTGCGTGAGGTTTCTTGTATGGTTGCGTTAAAGCGCCTCGTGATCGCCGCAGCGGCGGTTCTCCTCGCCGCGTGCTCGAGCGGCGGCGGTTCAACCGGCGGCGGCAATTCTCCCCCGCCTCCCCCGCCTCCGGCAACGGTCCCAACGGGCCTTTCGGGAAGCGCCCCGGATAGCACGTCAGTCCGTCTCTCCTGGACCGCATCAAGCGCCTTCACGTCCTTTCACATCTTCCGCAATGACGTTGAGATCGCGACGACGACCTCAACGACTTACACCGACACTGGCCTCTCCGCTTCGACAGCCTATCGCTATTTCCTGCGCGGTGAGACAGCGACCGGACTCTCCGGGGCGAGTTCGACGATCACGGTGACGACGCCGAACATGCTGACGCTCTCGCTCGCGCAGCTCATCGATCCAGCCGCGCACAGCTATATCATGGTGAGGGATGTTGAGTTTGACGCCGCCGGAAACTTGTTCATCACGGGCGGCGCCTTCTCCGCGAATTTCCCGACGACCGCCGGCGCCTATGACCGAACGTTCGCCTCGGGCGGGTCTTCCACCGGAACGGCTGGGCCCTCGGACGCCTTTGTCATGAAAGTGAGCCGCACTGGTCAGGTTATCTGGTCGACACTCATCGGCGGGCCGAATTACGACCGCGCCTACGCGCTCGAACTGGCGTCGGATGGCGGAGTCATTATCGCGGGCCGTGCGGGCGAAGGCTTCCCGACGACTGCTGGCGTCATTCAGCCCGCCTTCGCCGGTGACGCTTCGCCGAATTCGCTCTACGGCAAGCAGGACGGATTTATCGCCAAACTCTCCGCAGACGGATCGGCGCTCCTGTGGTCGACCTATTTGGGCGACGCGCAGTCCGGCCTTTTGCGCGATGTCGCCGTCGATGGAAACAACAAGGTCTATGTCGCCGGCGCGGGCTTCGCCGATTTTCCCCACGTCACCGCGAACGCAGTCCAGCCGACCGCCCGCGGCGCCTTCGATCTCGTTTATGCGCGGCTTTCGGCGAACGCGAGCACGCTCGAATACGGAACATTCCTTGGCGGAACCGAGCCCTCGGGCGCAACGCCGGGCACGCCGTCCATATGGGTGACGCCGGGCCGCGAAGTCTATGTCGCGATCGAGGAAGGCGGCTCGGGCGCGCCGACGACTTCAAATGCCTATCAACGCAACAATGCAGGCGGCGACGATTTTCTGATAGCGCGCTTCAGCGCCACGGACCAGCTCGTCTACGCAACCTATCTTGGCGGATCAGGAAATGAAGACCTCGAAACGCACAACATCGCCGTCGACGGATCTGGCCGCCTTGCGATCGCGTCGGCGAGCGCTTCGACCAATTATCCAACGACGCCTTTCGCATATCAGCCGCTCTATGGCGGCGGCAGCTACGACGGAGTCATCTCTATTCTGTCCGCCGACGGATCGAGCCTTGTAGCGTCAACTTACCTTGGCGGCTCCGGCCGGGAGGATTTCCAGGGCGTTGAATTCGCACCGGATGGACTTCTCTATATATCAGGCGGCACGCGATCGTCAGGTCTGAAGACGACGTCAAGCGCCTTCGCCGCAAATTTCTCTGGCGTTGAAGACGCCATCATCGCTGGGTTCACTGGCGACCTCCGCGGCGCACCTTATATTTCGTATTTTGGCGGTTCTGACGAAGATATCTCACGCGCGCTCGATATCGCGTCGGACGGCGCGATCGCGTTCGGCGGGCACACGGTTTCGCCGAATTTCCCAGTCGCTGCGGGCGGCTCAACTGCTCCGAACGGCGCCTATACGGGCTGGTTCAGCGTGTTGACGCCTTGAAGACTATAAGGTGTGGCGTGACGCATCTGGCTGGTCGGCGATGAGCGCCTCGCGCGCGAACGCGTAAACGCCGGAAGCGCCGAGCATCCAGGCGGTGAGATCCTCGAAGAGCGGCGCAAAAGCCTCATCAAGGACGTTGAGACCGCCTGCATAAGCGCCGAACGCCGGCATTACCAATCGATGCCCATCCGTCGCAAAACAACGGCGGCGAACAATCCGCGATTCCGCCCTCACGCGTGCGGCCGGGTGAAGGTGGCCGGCGATTTCGCCGGTCTCTCGCCGTTGCGCCGGTTCGTGCCGAAAAAGCAGCCGCCCGAGGCGAAGGCTTCGCTCGACCCCGCCGGCAAAGCGCGCTGGCGGCTCGGAGTCATGATTGCCGAGAATCCAGATCCACTGCGACGCGCCGACAAGCTGTTGAAGCGTCGCGGCGTCATCCTCGCCCATCCGCACTTCCGCTTCGTCGTCATGGAACGCATCGCCAAGCGAGATGACGATCTTCGGCTGGTGCGCTTTGAAAAGCGATGCGAGACGGCGCA
Source organism: Pseudomonadota bacterium (assembly GCA_049324555.1). GTDB lineage: Bacteria > Pseudomonadota > Alphaproteobacteria > Caulobacterales > Parvularculaceae > Amphiplicatus. Next base: position 9,472 of record JBMOOR010000204.1, read on the forward strand.
GTGTCGTGCGCGTGTCATAGGGCGGCAGCAGCACGCCCCTGGTTGCAAAATGCGATCCTTTTTCGAAATGCAGATCGGAAACGATAAGCGCCTCGCGCGCGGGCCAATAGAGGGCGCCTGCGGCGACGGCGATCAACCGTTCTGCGCTGACCGAAATCTCGGCGCCCGTCGTCACCGTGTCATCGCCTCTGCAATCAGCGCGTCGGAGGCTTCTTTCAGCATCGCTTCCTGCGCCTCGCCGACAATTGTCTCCTTGTTTATTTCGAGCATCACCGGCACGGCAAGCGGCGATACGCGATCGAGCCGCGCATGACGCAGCCGCCCTTTCACCCGCGTCAGCAACCCCTGAAGGCGCGCGAGGTCTAGATAGCCGCGCGCCGCGTCTGTCCATGCGGCTTTAATCAGCAGGTGGTCCGGTTCATGTTCCTTGAGCACGTCGTAGATAAGGTCCGCAGAAAACGCGACCTGCCGCCCGGTCTTTTGCTGGCCGGGATGACGACGGTCGATAAGGCCTGCGATGACGGCGCAATCGCGAAAAGTGCGCTTCATCAGCACCGACTCGGCGAGCCAGGCCTCAAGATCATCGCCAAGCATGTCTTCATCGAAAAGCGCATCAAGATCGAGCCCGCTCATCTCGCGCCTTC
>JBMOOR010000205.1:0-1632 GCA_049324555.1 Pseudomonadota bacterium
GGCTCGACGCCCTGACCGTCGACCGAGTAGACGATGTTGCCGGCCCCGAGCGCTTTGCGGAGCGCGCCGAGCAGCGTCTCGCCCGTCATGAAATCGGCGTTGACGTTCTCATCGCCCTGCCAGGTCAGGGACCAACCGCCGGTTTGGTTCGAAAAACTGTCAGCGCTGGCGCCAACGACAAGAATTTTGCGATCGCGTGCGAGGGGGAGGGCGCCTCCGTCGTTCTTGAGAAGGACGACGGATTTGCGCACCGCCTCGCGTGCAAGTTCGCTCGCTTCGATCGCATCGGCGCGGCCGTTATAGGCGCCGGCCGACGGTGGCCGGTCAAACAATCCCGCGCGCATTTTTACACGCAAGATGCGCGTCACCGCATCGTCAATGCGGCTCGTCGGAATGGCCCCGGCGCGCACGTCTTCCACGGTATTGGCGATGAAAGTCTTCCAGTCCTCCGGAACCATCACCATGTCGACGCCGGCGTTGATCGCCTGCGCGCAACGATCCCGAGCGCATCCCGGCACCTGCTCAATCGCATTCCAATCGGAAACGACGAAGCCGTCAAAGCCCATCCGCCCCTTGAGAACATCAGTCAGCAGTTCGCGGTTCCCGTGCATCTTGCCGTAATTCTTGCCGCCGTGAATGTCGTTCCAGCTGTTGTAGGACGCCATCACGGTCTGCACGCCAGCGTCGATCGCAGCGTAATATCCAGCGGCATGTTCGTTGATCATTTCAGCAAGGCTTGCGCGGGTCTCGCCCTGATCCTTGCCGTTAAAGGTTCCGCCGTCGCCGAGATAATGCTTCGCCGTCGCGATGACGTCGCCATCGCCGATGAGATCGCCCTGGAGGCCGCGAATGAGGGCGTCGCCATACTGCGCGACGATCTCGGGGTCGCTTGAATAGCTTTCATAGGCGCGGCCCCAGCGCTGGTTTTTCCCGACAGCAAGAGTTGGAGCAAACGCCCATGTAATGCCGGTCGCCCGGACCGCCTTCGCTGTCGCCCGGCCGATGCGCATGATGAGATCTGGATCGCGCGCGGCGCCGAGCCCGATATTGTGCGGGAACATCGTCGCGCCAGCGACGTTGTTGTGACCATGGACCGCGTCCGTTCCCCAGATGATGGGGACCGGCGTCTTCATGTCGGTCGACATCGAGGCGCGGTAATAAGCGTCGGAGAGCGCCGCCCATTCGGCGACGAGGGCGTGCTTGTCCATGCGCGGCCAGGCGCCGCCGCCGTTGAGAATAGAGCCGATATAGTACTGACGAACTTCCTCGGGCGAGATGTAGCGGATTTCCGCTTGCGTCATTTGCCCGACCTTCTGCTCGAGCGTCATCTCGGCGAGGATCGACGCAATGCGCGCCTCCATGACAGCGTCGCCGCCTCCGGCGGACTTGCGCATCGGCCAGTCACTCGCGAACGCGGCAGCGCCTTCGTCTCCTGCGCGGTCACTGAGCGCGGCTGTCGAGCATCCGGCAAGGAGAATAAGAGCGATGTTGAGAGCAAGCTTGATAGGTTTCATGCGAAGAGCGCTCACGACTGAAACATTCGAGGCGGCCCGACGCGGGGCCCATATTGACTGCAACGCCCGCAATTGCCGACGGCAAGGCGGGCGTCGCTGAATTTGGGCGGATGCGCGC
>JBMOOR010000205.1:1642-10051 GCA_049324555.1 Pseudomonadota bacterium
GAGAGAGATCACGCATCCGCCCTTTTTCCGTTCGAGAAAGCCGAGTCTGGAGTACCCTCCAGGCTTTCTAGAAACGGTAACTGAAACCGAGCAGGAATTCCCGCCCGTATTCCTCGTAAGTCTCGGGCAGAAAGTCGCCGTCGCTTGTTTTGGTGCCGCCTCCGTCAACGCCTAAGCGCGTGCGATAGGGCGAATTGGTGAGGTTGTTCACCTGGAAGAGGACGCCGAGACCTTCGAGCGACGAACCTTCCTGGAATGTGTACCCAAGTTGCGCGTCGACCTGACGATCGGCGAGGATTTCCGTAACGCCGCGTGTTGCGAAAAGCTGGACCACTTCTCCCTTGAACGCCGACCGGTAACGCTGGCTGATCCGAGCCTGGAAGCCGTTTTTCTCGTAATAGCCGGTGATGTTGTAGACCGTGCCTGAAAGGCCCGGGATGCGAACGGCCGCGGTCGTTGACGATGTCGGGTTGATGTTCGAGTCGGAATAGGACAGGCTGCCGATGAAGCCAAACCCGTCGAGTATGTCGGCGATTAGGCCGAAACTCAACGCGCCGCTAACCTCTACGCCCTTGATGTTGCCGCCTTGGCCATTGGCGGGCAGCGTCATCTGTCCGAGCGGGCTGATGATCACGCCCGGCGGGATGACAGCGCCTGTCGGAATCGGAACGCCAGTGAAATCAAACGGAAGCGTTTGACTGTAGATGTAGTTGTCGAGTTTTTTGTAAAATCCGGCGACCGAGAAATAGCTGTCGGAGGAAATATACCATTCATAGGACAGATCGATCGCTTTCGCGCGCCAAGGCTCAAGTTGCGGGTTGCCGCCGCTGCCGGTCCACGGATTGAGCGTCGTTCCAGGCGCAACAGGCCCAGAGGGCAGGCCAAAACTCGGCGTGATATTCGCCCGGAGCTCATCCATTCGCGGGCGCGCCATAGTCTTCGAAGCCGACAGGCGAATGCGATGCCCTTCAGCTAATTCATAGGAAAGATTGAGACTCGGCAGCACGTCCGTATATTTGGCGCCGCCGACAATCTGCGTCGGAACGATCGGACTTCCTTGGATGATAACCCCAACCGATTCCTGCTCCTGACGGACGACCTGAACACCGATATTGCCGCGCAGACGGCCTGCGTCGATATTTGCGCGAACGAAGCCGGTAAGGACGTTTTCCTGCACGTCCCAGTTCTTGTCGAAGAAGTTGGCGTCAAGGATTGGCGACGTCGTGTAGTAAGTGTCGAAGGCGGCGGGGAGATTGACGCTGAGCACGCTGCCGAATCCGGCGTAACCAAGCGATGTCGGCGAAACGAGGAATTGCGGATCGACCAGAATTTGCTGACGTCCATTCAAAAGAAAGACGTCATTATCTTCAACGCGTTTGCTCTTTTCGCGCTCTGTGCGGTTCACACCGATGTCAATGCTATCGACGAATGTGTCGAACTCATAGGTCGCACGCAGATCGACAGAGATGACTTCCTCCTCGACATGCGGGAAGCGAATGGCGCCGTCATGCCCCCAACCGCCCCAAGGCGCCCGGTCGCCGAGCGAGACCTGTGAGGCGTCGGCGTAATTGAGACCCTCGCTGTAAGTCGGAAATCCCTCGAACGGAATTGAAAAGTCGATGGTGTCGAATGTTCGGCCGACATTCGGCGTCGCGCCCGTCACGCCGCCGACGCCGAGACCGTATCCCGCATAAGTTTCGAGAATCTGCTCGTCGCGATCATTCTTCGAATAGGAGAAATCCGCGACAAATCTCAAACGGTCGGTCGCGTCAAACTCCGAGTTGAGTCCTGCGGAAAAAAGTTCGTCGTCACGCTTGTTGTAGTCGTTCCGGAGTTGCGGCACGAAGTTGTTGAGCGTGCCGCTTGTCGCGAAAAGCGATCCGCCGCGATCAACAGTCTCAACATTGGTGAATGTCGCGCCGTCTGCCCAGCCGTTTGAGAACCACTGCGCGCCACGCATCGTTTCGCGCTGCTTGAAGCGCGAGTAATAAAGATCGGCGGTTGAGTGAACGCGGTCATTCGGCGCCCATTCGAAGATGCCGATCGCCGCATGACGCTTGTTCTCGCGCGAATAGGCGAAAATTTCTTGGCCGTTAAGAATCAATGCGCTGTCTGCGCTGTCAGGCGTAACGGCGAAGCCGAATGCTTCGTAGCCGTAGGCCTTGAAATGCTTGTTCTGCGACGGCGCGTCGAGATAGGCGTAACCGAGCGCTATGCCGATCGTGTCGTCTGCAAACTGGTCGATAAAACTGAGCGTGCCCCTGCCGCCCCATGTGCGGACATCGTCGTTGAGCTTGTCGCCGCCAATCATCGATCCGCGAACGTTGAGCACGACTGTTTGCTCATCGTAATCAAGCGGACGAACCGTCCGAAGGTCTGCAGTGCCGGAAAGGCCCATTCCCGAGACTGTCGCATCGGGCGTTTTGTAAACGACAACACTCGAAAGAAGTTCGGAGGGGTACTGGTCGAATTCCACAGCGCGGTTGTCGCCGGAACTGGCTTGCTGGCGGCCGTTCAACAAAGTCGTCGAAAAGTCGGGAGAAAGACCCCGGATTGAGATGACTTGCGCGCGTCCGTTGACGCGCTGGCCGGCGAGACCGGGAAGGCGCGCGAGCGATTCAGCGATCGAAACGTCCGGAAGTTTTCCGATTTCCTCGGCCGAGACAGCCTCAACAATCGATGTCGAATTTTTCTTGATATCGAGAGAGCGGCCAAGACCGGCCCGGATGCCGGTGACGACGATTTCGTCTTTCACCTCGTCGGCGTCCTCATCCTGCGCCATCGTCGCTGCGGGCAGGAACGCAGCCAAGGCTGCTGCGGAAGCTGACAGATAGAACTTTGACGAGGGCAGTCCGGTCGCGCGGCGCCCCACCGCTGGACGGTAGCTCATTCAATAACCTCCCAATGCACCCCGCGCTCTAGCCCTGCGCGGCTGTTTTTCTCGCCGTCCAAGCTTGCAGCCTCGCCGCACGAAATTGGAAGCGCTTCCAATTGTATTCCCTGATAACGCGTTTGTGTCAATTGAAAAAAATGTCGCGAGGAATTCAGCAGGCGGCCGTGGCATTTTCGCCATGGCGAAAATTGCGAACGCTTATCATGCTGCAGTGCAAAAGCGGGAAGCGCGCCTTCGCTGATCAGCGCACGGATCGAATTCGCGCCGCAACGCCGCCGCCGATGGCTGCTGAAGTCGCTGCGATTATGAACAGGGCCGGATATTCGCCGCCGGCGAGACTGATGACCGCGAGCGCCAGCGCCGGCGCAATCGCCTGAGGCAGCGTGTTGCCGAGATTGAGGATCGCGAGATCCCGCGCAGCGTTCTCTTGCGAAGGAAGGAGTTCGGCGGCGAGGGCGACTTCCGCCGCGGAATAAAGGCCCATCCCAAGACCGTAGACAACCTGACAGGCGAGAAGACCAGGCCATGTCGGCCAAAAGGCGAAAATCGCCAACCCGAGAAAAATGAGCGCGCCGGAGGCGGTGACATAATACTTCCGCCTGCCGATCAAATCAGAGACGACGCCGATGACGAGCGCCGTCGCAATCGATATTGCTGTCGAGAGAAATAGGACGGCGCCGAGGAGCGATTCCGGCGGCATATCGGGAAAGCCCTCGCGCCCCGACATTGCTTGTCCGACAAAAAACAACATGAAGCCTTGGCTCGTCGCGACAGCGATCTGGATGAGAAGACGGGAGACCCAGACGCGGGCGAAATTGTCCCAAGACGGACGCTCGGACACCGGGCGGGCGGCGCCGTTCAGCGTCGCCGCCGACTGCGGCGGCTCTTTCCACGCGATGACAAGAGGCGCGATCGAACCAAGAAATATGGCGGCGACAGCCGCATAGCGTGCAGCGTCTGAGAGACCCTCTGCGCCCGCGATCAGCGCGCCGGCGCCGAGGCCGATTGGCGGCCCTAAGGCCAGCAAAGCCGCCATGACGCCCTTCCTTTCGTCCGGGACCTGATCGGGAAGCAGGGCGACGAGGGCGGGCAGAAAGAGATTGAAAGCCGTCTGGAACAGCATGACGGCGATGAAGAGTTCGGCGGCGGCGTCCGCGCGCTGAATAAGGGCGTAGGTCGCTACCGTCGCAACGGCGCCGGCAAGGATCCACGGTCGCCTCCGGCCAAACCGGGACTTTGTGACATCGCTGAGGGCTCCTGCGGCGATGTTGATGACGCTCGCCGCCAGGGCCCCGTAGAGGACGGTCCAGCTCAGCAGCGAAGCCTTGCCGACCGGATCGATTTCTGCGGCCTTAAGTGGAACAAGAATCGTAAGCACGGGCAGGCACCCGGCAAACGCGCCTGCATGTGCGAGCGCGAACTGCAGCGCGAATCCTGGTTTCAATGGCGGTTTCGGCGTTATCGGCGTCAAATTCGGCGCTTTCTCAGTAAATCCTGGCCCGTGCCGAACGACCCGACCGGCGCGCCGCGCGGACTTGTCTTTGGACGCCGGACCGTGGCTCACTATATGGTGAATCGAGCGACCTCGACCAATTGCGCCGCAAGAGGTGTTATAGGCATGCGGAAAATCGCTTTTTGCAAGCGCCAGTCGCCATGAGGGTCAGTGAATAAAAGCAAGACCGCAACAAAAACCGGCAGGAAGCCAACCATCGATGATGTCGCGGCGATGTCCGGCGTCGCGCGGGTGACGGTTTCACGCGTGCTGAACGGCGGCGCAAATGTCCGCGAAGAGGTGCGGCAGAAGGTGCTCCGCTCGGTCGAGGCGCTTGATTATCGCGTCAATGTTCAGGCGCGCACCCTTGCCGGCGGCGGAAGCCGACTTTTCACGCTGGTCCACCCCGCCGCCGATGGATCGGAACCAAACTCCTATTGGGAATCGGCGCTCGAACTCGGCGCGCTGCACGCCTGCACGCAGCACGGGTTCCACCTTCTCACCCGGCGCGTAACGAAGGATTTCTGGCATAGCAGGGACTGGGTGCTCGATCTTGTCGAGACGCACAGGAGCGAAGGGATTGTGCTGACGCCGCCCTTCTCCGACGATCTTGAATTGCGCGAATTCATCAGCGATCGCGGGTGCGCTCTCGTCTGCATCGCTCCGGGCCGTGACGGACGTCGATCGGTCCCATCGATCGGCATCGACGACGAACTCGCCGGTTATGAAATCACGAAGTATCTGATCGGACTCGGCCATGCGCGCTTCGCCTTCATCGGGGGCCTTGAAGGGCACTTCGCCGCCGAACAGCGCTGGGACGGCGTGATGCGCGCTTTGGAGGAAGCAGGCCTGGGACGCAAGGCTGTCAAATCTGTGCGCGGAGATTTCAGCTTCAAATCCGGCGTCGATCTCGCGCCTGAACTGCTGAACGGGCGGCAGGCGCCGACTGCGCTCATCTGCTCCAACGACGACATGGCGGTCGGCGCCTTGTTTGCGGCGCACAGAATGGGCGTTTCCGTTCCAAACGATCTGTCCATTACAGGCTTCGACGACACGCCGATCTCGGCGCTGATCTGGCCGCCGCTGACGACGGTTCACCAGCCGATCAAGGACATGGGCTATCGCGCTGTTGACCTCATCACGGAGCAACTGAAGTCCGCAAAACCGGGCGCAACGAACGGTTTCGAGATGCTTCCCCATGAGGTCGTTGTTCGCCAGTCGGCGGATGCCCCTCGCGCCCTTCGCCGGAGCAAGACGAAATAGCATCGTCCCGCTCCGACGCCCGGCGCGTTCTGCAGACGCCAGCGCGACGAATCAGTTCGCCCAAGGGTGGCGGATCCGTTCTCCGTCGTGAGTTGCGGAAAGGCCGCGTTTTCGCGCTTGAGGGCGCAGTTTGATCTCCGCTGCTGAAGCTGTAGAAATCCGTCATGGTGAAGCATTTGGAAAACCCGCTCGATTTTTCGGGCAAAGCGATCATCGTGACGGGAGCGGCGTCTGGGATCGGCGCGGCTTGCGCACGAGCATTTGCGGCGGCCGGCGCCGGCGTTGTGCTCGCCGACATCAACGAAGCGAAAAACCGGGACGAAGCCGATCTCATCACGATAGACACCGGCGCGCGCTGCGTGTCTCACGCGTGCAATGTTGCAAGCGAAGCTGACTGCGGAGCGCTTGTCCTGCGCGCGCTCGACGAATTCGGACGGATTGACGTTCTCGTCAACAACGCTGGCGTCGTCGCGCCCGGCACGATCCTCGATCTTGAGCCATCGGAATGGGATCGCGTGATGGACATCAATCTCAGATCCTACTTCGTGCTGACGCAGATGACCGTGCGGGCGATGATCGAACGCAATATTCGCGGGTCGATCGTCAACATGTCCTCGCTCAACGCCGAACTCGCGATCCCGAACCAGGTCGCCTATGTCTCGTCGAAAGGCGGCGTGCAGCAACTGACGAAAGCCTCCGCCCTCGGGCTCGCGCCGTACGGAATCCGCGTCAATGCGATCGGCCCCGGTTCGATCATGACGGATCTCCTGCGATCGGTGATGGCGGACGAAGCGGGGCGACGGAAGATTCTCTCGCGCACGCCCTTGGGTCGTGTTGGCGAGCCGTCGGAGATCGCCTCGATCGCGCTGTTTCTTGCGAGCGATATGGCGAGCTACATCACCGGCCAGACGATCTTCGCCGACGGCGGGCGCGCGGCGCTCAATTACACCGTGCCGGTCGATGAATAGCCCAGCGCTTTCGAGCGAAGCGGGTACCGGTTCGCGTAAAGAAAGCGCGCAACGAAAACGAGCGCGGCTCGCCGTCGATATCGGCGGCACGTTCACCGATGTCGCGCTTGAAAAGGCCGACGGCTCGCTGGTCACCGCCAAGACGCTGACGACGCCGAATGCGCCGGAAGAGGGGGTGATAAGAAGCGTCCTGGAAGCGCTGGCGTTGGCATCGCTGTCGGCGCCCGACGTCGGCGTCATCATTCATGGCACGACGCTCGCCACCAATGCGCTGATCGAGAAACGCGGCGCGAAAACCGCGTTGCTGACGACCGAGGGTCATCGCGATTCCCTCGAAATGGCTTATGAGAACCGCTTTGAACAATATGACGTGATGATCGATCGGCCGCCGCCGCTGGTTCCCCGCTGGCTGCGATTGCCGATCCGCGAACGGTTGAACGCCAAAGGCGAAGCGCTGATCGCGCTCGATGAACAAAGCGTCGCGGCGGTCATTCCGTCGCTCGAGGCCGAAAAAGTCGAAGCCCTCGCGGTCGGATTTTTGCACTCCTACGCCAATCCTGCGCATGAGCAACGCGCCGCCGGGATCATCGCGAAGGCGCTGCCGCATCTCTCGATTTCGCTGAGTTCGGATGTCGCCCCGGAAATTCGCGAATATGAGCGGCAGACGACGACGGTCGCCAACGCCTATGTGCGGCCCTTGATGGAGCGCTATCTCCGCGCGCTCGAACAGGCTTTTGCGTCGCGCGGCTTTGATTGTCCGTTCCTGCTTGTCACATCGGGCGGCGGCCTCTGCACGGTCGAGACGGCGGCGAAATTTCCGATCCGGCTTGTCGAATCGGGGCCGGCGGGCGGCGCTGTTTTAGCGGCGTCGATTGCGAACAGGCTCGACATCCCTGAGCTCTTGTCGTTCGACATGGGCGGCACCACGGCGAAGATGTGCCTTATCGATCATTTCGAGCCCTCGACCGCGCGCGTCTTCGAGGTCGATCGTTCCTACCGGTTCAGGAAGGGCTCCGGCATGCCGGTGCGGATTCCGGTGATCGAGCTTGTCGAGATCGGAGCGGGAGGCGGATCGATCGCGCATGTCGATGCGCTGAAACGGATTGAGGTCGGCCCGGAAAGCGCGGGCGCGGAGCCCGGCCCCGCCTGCTATGGTCATGGCGGCGCGCGCCCGACGGTCACCGACGCCGACTTCGTATCGGGCCGCATCATCCCGGAAAATTTCGCCGGCGGGTCGATTGCGCTCGATGAGCGCGCCGCGACGATCGCGATGAAGAGCGGCATCGGCGGGCCGCTCGGCCTCGACGCCGAAGCGGCCGCCTTCGGCGTCAGCGAGATGGTCGATGAAACCATGGCCGCCGCGGCGCGCGCTCATGCGGTCGAACAGGGAAAGGACATTCGTCGGCGGACGATGATCGCCTTCGGCGGCGCAGCGCCCTTGCATGCCGCGCGCCTCGCCGAAAAGCTCGGGCTTGACCGCATCATAGTTCCCGAGGGCGCCGGCGTCGGCTCGGCGATCGGCTTCCTCCTGGCGCCCGCATCCTACGAAATCATCCGCAGCCTGCCGATGCGCCTCGATGCGCTCGACGGCGCCAAGGTTGACGCGCTGTTCTCAACGCTTCGCGCGGAAGCGGAAGCGGTTGTGCGCGCCGCCGAACCAACGGCGCCGCTGGCGGAAACCCGCGCGGCGTTCATGCGCTATGTCGGGCAGGGGTACGAAATCGCGGTTCCAATCGCGGCCGCGCGTTCGCTCCCCTCTCCCGCTTGCGGGAGAGGGGCCGGGGGTGAGGGGG
>JBMOOR010000206.1:0-10006 GCA_049324555.1 Pseudomonadota bacterium
CAATTTCAACATCGCGCCGTTGCAGCGGATCGGCGCAGGATTTGAAGCAGGCCCGCCGCCGACGCGCCTCGTCATTCCCGGCGCGCCGCCGGCTGTCGTGCTCATCTGCTATGAGGCGATCTTTCCGGGCCGCATGCACCCGAAGGACAAGCGCCCGGAATGGATCGCGACCGTCACCAATGATTCCTGGTTCGGGGACTCCTCCGGCCCCCGCCAGCATTTCGACCAGGCGCGACTGCGCGCCATCGAGACCGGGCTTCCCCTCGCTCGCTCGGCCAATTCCGGCGTCTCCGGCCTTATCGACGGAACGGGGCGGGTGCGCGCGCGCATTCCGCTCTACCGGCAGGGCGTCATCGACGCCGCCCTGCCGAAAGCGCTTGCCCCGACGCTCTACACCCGATTTGGCGATCTCCTCTTCTGGCTGATAATGGCGGGGGCGACCGCGGCCGGATTTTCCGTCGGCCGGACAAGCAGATAACTGCGATGCAACCATTGCGCGCTGCGCGCCGTATCGTATAGTTAAATTCCTGGGGAGACTTTGCTGCGATCGTTCCGTTGGGCTGACGGATAGCGGCGAAGCAGGAAGGGCGACATGACTGAAGAAAAAAAGCCCCACCCGATCGACGTTCACGTTGGGGGACGGGTGAGGCTCAGAAGGACCATGCTGGGCATGAGTCAGGACAGGCTGGCGGATTCGCTGGGCCTGACCTTCCAGCAGATCCAGAAATACGAAAAGGGCGTCAACCGCATCGGGGCAAGCCGCGTGTTCGAGATTTCGCGGGTGCTCGGCGTGCCGATCCAGTTCTTTTTCGACGATTACGATGCGGCGACGGGCCGTTCCTACGGCTTTGCTGAAGCCGGGGCCGACGACGGGGCGTCGATGATGGAGCTTTTGAACTCGCCCGAGGGCGTGCAGCTCTGCAAGCATTTCGCCTCGATTCGCGATCCGAAAATCAGAAAGCGCGTGCTCGAACTCGTCAAATCGCTGTCCGACGGCGAAGGCATGGCGGCGGAGTAGCGATAGGCGCCCTTGTTTGGGTGGACAGGGAAGCGGCGCTTCGTTAGAAGCCGCCGAACGCATAAACTTTTCCTTATATGAGGGGCGGCTTTGTCCATGGCGCGTCAGTCTTACCTTTTCACCAGCGAGAGCGTTTCCGAAGGCCATCCGGACAAGGTCTGCGACCGGATTTCCGATGAGATCGTCGACCTCGTCTATCGCGAGGCCGCAGCGACAGGCATGAACGGCTGGAACGTCCGCTGCGCCTGCGAGACGCTCGCGACGACCAATCGCGTCGTCATCGCCGGCGAAGTGCGGACGCCGGAGACGCTGATGAACGGCAAGGGCGTCGTCGCCGACCGCTTCATCGAGGTTGCGCGCAAGGCGATCCGCGACATCGGCTACGAGCAGGCCGGATTTCACTGGCGCGACGCCGTCGTCGAAGTCCTCCTTCATGGCCAGTCCGCAGACATTGCGCAGGGCGTCGACAAGGCGTCGGATTCGAACGCCGAAGGCGCGGGCGATCAGGGCATCATGTTCGGCTACGCCTGCCGCGAGACGCCCGCGCTGATGCCGGCGCCGATCTATTACAGCCACAAGATTCTCGAATTGCTCGCCGTCGCCCGCCATCGCGGCGAAGGCGACGCGGGCCGCCTCGGCCCCGACGCCAAGAGCCAGGTCACGGTGAAATATGTCGGCGGCAAGCCGTCGGAGGTCGTCTCGATCGTGCTCTCGACGCAGCATCTCGACGAAAGTTGGGATTCGACGAAGGTGCGCTCGGTCGTCGAGCCTTACATCCGCAAAGCGCTCGGCGATCTCAAGATCGCCGCCGACTGCAAATGGCACGTCAACCCGACCGGCAAATTCGTCATCGGCGGGCCGGACGGCGACGCCGGCCTCACGGGCCGCAAGATCATCGTCGACACCTATGGCGGCGCCGCCCCGCATGGCGGGGGCGCCTTTTCGGGCAAGGACACGACCAAGGTCGACCGCTCGGCCGCCTACGCCGCGCGCTATCTCGCCAAGAACGTCGTCGCCGCCGACCTGGCGGACCGCTGCACGATCCAGCTTTCCTACGCGATCGGCGTCGCCGAGCCTTTGTCCGTATACGTTGATCTTCATGAAACGGGCCGGGTCGATGAAGCAGCGCTCGAACGCGCGCTCCGCGAGGCGATGGACCTGACGCCATCGGGCATCCGCCGGCATTTGGATCTCAACAAGCCGATCTATGCGCGGACCGCCGCCTACGGCCATTTCGGCCGCGCGCCCGACGCCGAGGGCGGCTTTTCCTGGGAGAAGACCGATCTCTCCGACGCGCTGAAGAAAGCGATCCGTTAGATCATCGCGCTCGCTTTGCGATTTGAAGGGCGCCCGCGCGGCGCCCTTTTTCTTTGCGCCGCCCTTCGCCGCCCTGGCGAATTTTATGCGAACTTTCCGTGCGAAGCGGCGCGCGCCGACCCCCACGAGTCCTTGTTCCATGCCGCTTTCAGCGTTTTTGTGCGGATTATCCGCACTTTGAAAATTCGCGCTCGCGGAGAAAAATTCGCAAGCTCGCCGATCCGCGGGGCGAACGAAATCCGCCGCCTTCGGCGCCGCGAGACAAACGGCGGATTTCATCCGTCCTATGATCGTTCCGCGCACGCTCTGCTCCTTTCCGTCATTCCTGGCGCCGCCCGCTCAAACACAGCCAAACCCTAAGCCCTCCGCGAAGGGGTGGGACAAGTGGCGGGATAACCTCGCCCGAAAAGGCGAAGTCCATGTTTTCACAGAAGAATTTTTTCGCCCGGCGGTTGAGCGAGCGAGGAGTGATTCGCCGCCAGGATCGTTCGCGCGCAGTCAGAAGCAAATAAGACGTATACGGAGGCGCTGGCCGCGCGACGACGCCCTCCCCCGACAGAAGAGGGAAGAGCGCCTGTCGCGGCCCTTCGCTCTTCCTCAGCCGGACCGCGCGCGATGCGGCATCGCTGTCACCGCTAAATAGACCCCGGCGCCGATGAAGATGATCGCCGAAAAGCCGATGATGGGAGCGAGCGCGACGCCGAGCCCCGCCGCAATCGTTCCGGCGAGCGAATTGACGCCCATGCAGAGAGGGATGAGCCGGGCGCGCGCGCCCGCGAGCGCGGCAAGACCCTGCGGGAAAAGCTGACCCATGAAAAAGGCCGGAACCGCCGGGAAGGCGAAGGCGACCGCGATCTTCGCCGCGCGCGGCAGGCCGACGACGAGCGGCGTCAGCGCGTCGATGAGGAAGATCGATGCGACGGTTGCAAACGTGGCCGCGAGCGCGGCGCGGCGGAATGTGAGGACGCGGCGCGCGAAGAGGCGTTCGGACGTGAAACTTCCGATCCCGGTGAAGAGGATCATCGACGCGAGAACGATCGCGATCGTAAACCCGGGATGCCCGATCAGCAGGCGCAGCTTTTGGATGAGGCCGAGTTGCACGAACATGTAGGCGGCGCCGATCGCTGCGAAATAGGCGACATGCGAGGCTGTCGCAAAGCCTCCCAGCGAACGCCCCCGATAGGCCAGGAAAAGCGGCCCGCCGATGAGAACGAAGCTGGCAAGGACGAGCGCCGCAATGACGCCGACATGATAAAGGCGAAGCGACCAGATGCGGCCGATCCTTCCTTCATAGACGTCGCCCGCGGACGCCGACCAGAAGCGCGGGCTGAAATACGCCCAGTCCGGAAACGGATCGTCCGCATACGGTTTGTCATCGCTTGCGGAGAAGGCGGCGACGCCGTGTTCGCGCAACCGTTCATTGAGGAAGGCGAAGGGATCCTTTGCGCCGATAAGCCTGTCGTAGACGTTGCCTGATGACGCCGGGTCCTGCGGCCGGTAGAGAGTGTGGAGATCATACTCTGCCGAAATGGCGTCGAAATTGCGAAGATCGTCCGGCGTGAAGCCGTCGGGTTTGACCATCAGGAACTGCGTGTTTGAAACTTTCGGGTGATAATATTCGTATTCGTTTGGCGGCGGCGCCATGCTCGCGACCGCAAAGGCGTCATGAAGATCGCCGGCGCCTTTCTTCCTAAGGATTTTGGTGAACGAAGCGGTCATCGTCGCGCGATCGCCGGCGAGCATGGTGAGTTGCCCGCCCGGCGCGAGGTGATCGAGAATTTCGGTCAGCCCCTCGCGCGTCTGGAGATAAGCGGGCGCCGCCGCCGAAACGCCGGTGAAATAGCCCCGGCTCGCGCCCGGCCAGGAGAAAAGAATGCAGTCGTAGAGCGTCTTGTCGCGGGCGAGAAACTCGCGGCCCTCGGCGGCGACCATGCGGATGTTCGGCTGGCGGAAGAACGCGCCGAGACCGAATTCGTCCTGCGCGGCCGGCCAGGCGAAGACGTCTTTAACGAGTTCGACGCCGACGATTTCGGCCTTGCCGCCCGTGTAGCGGTCGAAAAGGACCATGTCGGCCCCGGCGCCTGCGAGGAGGACGAGAACGCGCTCCGGCTTGCAGCCCGCCATCGATAGACGCACCGCATATTCGATCCGCAAGGGCTCCGGCCGGCGGGCGAGATCGCCGTCGTTTGGAAAGACGCGCGCGTGTCCTTCGCCGCCGCCATGCGCCATCAGAAACTGGGTATGCGGATCGTTCTTGCTTTTGAGTTCGACGGCGGCGATCCGACCGTAGGAAGTCCAGGTCCTGAACACTTCGCGCGCTTCATAGCCGATATACATGATCGGCGTGCGCGCGAGCGAATCCATATGCGGCCTTGGTTCGATGAGGCTCGATGCGCCGGAGGGAACGAAGACCGGCGCCATTGCGGCGGCCGCGGCGACGACGCCGAGCGCCATTTTCGGCCGTCCGCCGACGGAGGCGATCAACGCTGCTGCGGCGAGCGGAAGGAGAACCACAAACGCGACCGAAACGGCGAACGCGGCGTGTTCAAGCGCAAGAACGACGATGACGGCGCCCGAACAGGCGCCGATCAGATCAACCGCATACATGCGCGCGACATCGCCCTTCGCCGCCGCGCGGAAGAGCGTCGTCAGAAACAGGCCGAAAAAGAAATAGGGAAGAAAGAGAAGCAGCCCTGCGAGCGCGGTGCCTACAAGCACGAACTTTTGAAGCGCTGCGAGATAATGCGGAGAGATTGTCCATGGAATGAGAAGTCCCGCGTCGGCGGCGATCGCCTTGTCGAGGCTTATATTCATCTCGCCGCCGAAGACCGTCAGGCCGACGAAGAAAAGGAGCGTTGCGAGCGATGCCCCGCCCGCGAACCAGAAGGCGCGCCGCGCCGCCGCTTCAAAAGAGGCGGGCGCCGGCGCAAGCGTCGCGATCGCGCCGGCCGATCCCATGCCGAGCATCGCGATCGATATGACGTAGTAGATGACCTGTTCGTCAAGCGAGATCGCGATGACGCGCACCGCAAAAATTTCGAGAAACATCAAGCTGACGGTCGACGCGAAAATCGCCGAGAACATCGACAAACGCCGCTGCATATTCGCGATTTCCCCTGGCCCCGCCCTTGCGAAGATCAATAACGCAATGATCTGCGATGTAAACATGTTCGAGAAAATCACACTCCGTGCGCGAGTTTTCCCTGTGCGGTTCGCTGTTTCGGGGAAGCGCGCCATTGGCGCGTTTGCGCCGCTCTATCCGTAGACTGACGATAGGACCGCGCGCGGCCAAGGCGTGAACGTCAGCGCGCGACGCGTCTGCGCGAAGGCTGGCGGGGCTGCACCTAATTCGCAATCGCAGTTACGATGGCGCTCGCTGGAGATCGGCCCGGCTCCGCCTCTCGCTGCGGCGCGGCCTTCTTGTGAGTGAACGCTCACTTGCAATTTGCCGCGACACGCGCTGCATGAGCGAGCGCTCGCTCACAATGGAGCAACGAGCGCGCTTTCGCTTGGCCGCGACCTTGCCTTCCTGTAATATCGCGCAACAAGGCGTGCGCCGGTTGAGGGGACGGCGCCGGAAAAAGGCGGATCATCGCAGCGACTATCGAAAACCCTATCAACAAGACGATCGCTGACCATGATCGGAGGGGCTGAGGGGAGCCGCCTCGCATTTCTCAAGGGGCAATTCATGGACGAGACCCTCAGCCGCATTGAGCGACGGGCCAGAAAATCAATCTTTCACGCTCTTTTGGCGGCTTCCCATCGCAAGGGCGCCGGCGCTGTCGCGGCGATCGACGGCGACGGGCGCGAGTTCGCCTATCGCGACATCATCCGCGCGAGTTTCGCGCTCGGCGGGCCGCTCGCGCGCGCGACGCGAAGAGGCGAACATGTCGGCGTCATGCTGCCGACGGGAGCGGGCGCCGTCATCGCGCTGATGGCGGCGTTTTCGCAAGGGCGGACGCCGACGATGCTGAACTTCACCTCGGGCGCGCGCAATCTGAAGGCGGCGGCGCGTGCGGCGGAAGTGACGAAAGTCGTCACCGCGAGAAAGTTCGTCGAGATCGGCAAGCTCGAAGGGCTCATCGAAGAACTCGGGGACGCGGTCGAGTTTCTCTATCTCGAAGACATGAAGGAGGCGCTCGTCGCGATCGACAAGGCCCGCGCCGTTCTCGGCCCCCTGCTGCCGCGTCTTTTTTCGGCGAGCCCCGACCCCGACAGTCTCGGCATCATCCTCTTCACGTCGGGAACGGAAGGCGACCCGAAGGGCGTCGCCCTGAGCCACGCAAACATCCTTTCCAACATCTACCAGATCGCCGAGCACGTCGAAATTCTGCCCTCGGACATTTTCTTCAATCCGCTGCCGACGTTCCATTGCTACGGCCTCACCGCCGGCACTTTGTGGCCGATCCTGAACGGTTATCCGGTCGTCCTTCACCCCTCGCCCCTGCAGACGAAGATCATCCCGAAAAGGATTTTCGAGACGGGATCGACGGTCCTTTTCGCGACCGACACCTTCCTGCAGCAATATATGCGCGCGAGCGAGGACGGCGGCATGTCATCGCTCCGGATCGCCGTCTGCGGCGCCGAACGCGTCAAGGACGAGACGCGCCAGGCGGCGGCGCGGCGCTTCGATTTTGAAGTCCTCGAAGGCTACGGCGTCACCGAAGCCTCGCCCGTTCTCGCCGCGAACCAGCCGGGCGACATTCGCGCCGGCACGGTCGGCAAACTGCTCCCTGGCGTTCTCTGCCGGCTTGAGGATGTCGAGGGTCTTCCCGGCGGCAAACGGCTCTTCGTCAAGGGCCCCAACATCATGAAGGGCTATATCACGCCCGATGCGCCGGGCGTCGTCAAACCGCCTTTGGACGGCTGGCACGACACCGGCGATATCGTCCATTTCGACGAGGACGGCTATATGTCGATCCGTGGGCGGATGAAACGCTTCGCCAAGATCGGCGGGGAGATGGTCTCGCTCGCCGTCGTCGAAAACTGCGCGACCGCGGTCTGGCCGGACAACATGCATGCGGCCGCCATCCTTCCCTGTGAAAAGAAAGGCGAGCAGATCGTCCTCGTCACCGATCGCGAGGCGCCGGACCGCACACAGCTATTGGGTTGGGCGCAGAACCACGGCGTCCCGGAAATCGCGGTGCCGCGAAAGATCGTCACCGTCGCCGAAGTCCCGGTGCTCGGGACCGGCAAGCTCGATTACGTCGCGGTCGCAAGGCTCGCCGCGGACGGCGTCGGATTGACCGACGAGGAGCGGCGCGCCCGCCAAGCGCGCCTCGCCGAAATCGAGGCGAACATCATCGCGCGGAAGACGGCGGGGACGCCCGCAACGGACGCGGCGTTCAAACGCGCGGCGGAATGACTGCAAGACGCGTTCACATCGATAACCGCGAACAGAGGCGGAACGCCGCGTTTCACAAAACCGTCAAGCTTCGTTCCTAAGGAGGGGCTGGCTTTACCGCCAAATCATAATCGGCTAGCCGGCCGATGACCGAGAATTGGGGCCTTCCGTGAAATCCGACGCCGCCGCGCCTGCCGCCGAGCCTTCACGCCTGAAATCCGCACGGCCCAATCCACTCGGCGTGATCGTCTTCCTCGCCATTCTCGCCGGCGGCGCCTATTTCTTCTGGACGAAACTGACCGGAGACATCGACGGCTCGGGCCAGATCCTTTCCGCCAGCGCGTTCATTGCGCTCGCCGCGGCCCTCCTGCTGGCGCTCGGCTTTGAATTCGTCAACGGCTTTCACGATACGGCGAACGCGGTCGCGACCGTCATCTATACGCGCAGCCTGCCGCCGACGGTCGCGGTCATCTGGTCGGGCCTGTGGAACTTCCTCGGCGTCGTCGCCTCGGCGGGCCTTGTCGCCTATTCGATCATCGGCCTCCTCCCCGTCGAATTGATCCTGCAGGTCGGCACCGCGGCGGGCTATGCGATGATCTTCGCCCTCCTCGCCTCGGCGATCCTCTGGAATGTCGGCACCTGGTTTTTCGGCATCCCGAATTCCTCCTCGCATTGCCTCATCGGCTCAGTGCTCGGCGTCGGCCTCGCCAACCAGCTGATGGCGCCGGTCGGCTACGCGACGTCGGGCGTCGACTGGGGCCAGGCGGAAAAGATTGGCAAGTCGCTGTTCACCAGCCCTCTCGTCGGCTTCGTCTTCGCCGCAATCCTTCTTCTCGTCCTCAAGGTCGTCGCCAGCAATCCAAAGCTTTACAGGGAGCCTGAATCCGATGCGCCGCCGCCATGGTGGATTCGCGCGACGCTGATCACGACCTGCACCGCCGTTTCCTTCGCGCATGGCGGCAACGACGGGCAGAAGGGGATGGGCCTCATCATGCTGATCCTCATCGGCGCGGCGCCGGCGGCGTTTGCGCTGAACCGCGCTCTCCCGGACAAGGAGGTCGCCGCGATCGTGATGACGCTCGAAGAGGCGTCGGCGCTTTCGTCGGCGCGCGCGGGGCGCGCGCCGGCCCCGGACCTCGACGCCGCGCGCGAGACGATCGGCGAGGCGCTGCGCACCAAAGAGTTCAAACCCGCCGAAACCGACGCAGCGCTCGCCGCGCTCGCGAGCGATGTCGCCCTGCGCCTCAAGGACGCGGGATCGTTGAAGGCGATCGCGCCGGAAGCGACGGCGCTCCTGCGCAACGATCTTTATATCGTCGGCGAGGCGGCCAAGCTCTCCTCAAAGTCGGCGACTGACATGGCCGCCGACGAGAAGGCGGCCCTCGCCTCGGTCGTCAAGGAAACGCAGGCTGCGACGCGCTTCATTCCCGACTGGGTGAAGCTCGCGGTCGCGATGGCGCTCGGCCTTGGAACGATGGTCGGCTGGCGGCGCATCGTCGTCACGGTCGGCGAGCGGATCGGCAAATCGCATATGACCTACGGTCAGGGCGCTGCAGCCGAAACGGTCGCTGCGGCCACTATTTTCGCCGCCCAGCAATTCGGCCTTCCGGTCTCGACCACGCACGTCCTCAACAGCGCCGTCGCCGGCACGATGGCGGCGAACGGCTCGGGCCTGCAATGGCGGACGATCGGGGTGATCGCGTCGGCATGGCTCTTCACGCTCCCCGTCGTCATCACCCTGTCCGGCGTTCTTTATTACATTGGCATGCAGATCGCCGGCGCCTTGACTTGATTTCGCCGCCCGGCCATCCGATCTCAGTTCTTCCGCGTAAGGACGGGATAAGGATCTGGGCGGAATGGACGAGGGCGCTGAAAAACACGCAAAGGCGGCGAGCCTGCCTGAAGGCCATCCGCCGATCGCCCATGGCGGCGTCGGCGTCCTTCTCGTCAATCTCGGCACGCCCGATGCGCCGACGCCCGGGGCCGTCCGCCGCTATCTCGCCGAGTTCTTGTCGGACCGGCGCGTCGTCGATTACCCGCGGGCGCTCTGGCTGCCGATCCTTTACGGGATCATTCTCAATGTCCGGCCCGCAAGATCGGCCCGCGCCTACGCGAAGATATGGACGCGCGAGGGATCGCCGCTGCGTCTTTATGCGAAGAACGCAGCGGAAGCCTTGAACGAGCGCATGAACGGCCGCGCGCGGGTCGATTTCGCAATGAGATACGGCGCGCCCTCCATCCGGGAACGGATCATCGCCCTCCATGCGGCGGGCTCAGACCGCATCCTCGTCGTCCCGATGTATCCGCACTATTCGCAGTCAACATCG
>JBMOOR010000207.1:0-7387 GCA_049324555.1 Pseudomonadota bacterium
GCGTTCCCCCGTCGCGGGAAAACGGCGACGAAAATACAGCGAAACCGACGCTTGAACGCGACGCGGCGCGCCCCATCTCGGTCAGGCCGAGGGCGGCGCAAGCCGCTCGCCGGCGCATTGACAAGTCCGGTCGTTCAGCCCTGCGGCGCACGTGCGCTGCGCGCTGAATTTTCAATCCGACGGCGAGTTCCGTTTCTCGCCGAAGGCGCCCGCGCGCCGATCGGGCGATGAGGCCGTCAGGCGATCCGGCCAGGCGATCCTGATTGTGCGGAGAATACGGACAAAACCTCTGAAACCCGCATGGATGCTGGAATCGTGGGGGCGCCCCGGCGACGAATGAACGGCGATGTGCGGACAAAATCCTGCAAGGGCGCGCCCGCGCCGCTCCAGGCCGCAAGGGTCGAAACAATAAGGGCGCCGGAAGGCGCCCTGATGGTCTGATAGATTTGAAAGACGGCCGCGTTTAGCGAAGCGGCGAACGCGACTGACTGAGGAATGAGGGGCCCTCGTTCGCCGCTGCGCGCGAATCCTCCGATGGGACCGGGGCCGCGATCGGCCGCGGCGCGGGGCCGCCCGGGCGCGACTTCCTGAAATCGCTCGCGGAGGCTTCCGACAGCGGATCGTCGGAATGGCGGCAATTGCCTTCAAAATGCGCGCCGCTTTCGACGGAGAGCGAGGAGTGAAGAATGTCGCCGACGATATGGGCGGTCGCAGCAAGCGCAACCTGCTTCGCGCGGATGCCGCCTTCGACGCGGCCGCGAACGATGACGCTCTCGCAGATGATCTCGCCTTTAACGGAGGCTTTCTCGCCGACAATCAGCATTGCGGCCTTCAAGTCGCCTTCAAGGGAGCCGTCAAGCTGAACCTCGCCCGCTGAATTGATGTTGCCGCGCACGACAACATCGGCGGAAATGATCGACGGGACGCCCGCCGCCCGCATCGAGCTTGAGCGCTTAGACTGCTGCGGCGCCGGACTTGACGACGTCGAATTGGCTTCGAGGGCCGGACCCTTTGCGCGGTCATCGCCCGGCGACTTCTGCTTAGCTTTCGAAAACATATCTACCCGCCTCGATAAAACGCTGAGGGTTCCTGGGCTGGCCCCGGAAGAGAACCTCGTAGTGCACATGCGGGCCAGTGCTTCGACCGCTGCTGCCCAGTTCGCCGACCTTTTGATGCAGCTTAACCCGCTGACCGGTCTGTACGACATACCGGTTAAGATGAGCGTAACGCGTCATGAAGCCGTTGCCGTGATCGATTTCGACGACGCGGCCGAACCCGGTGCGAACGCCGGCGTATTTGACGACGCCCGCTGCTGTCGCCGTGACCGGCGCCGCCCATGCGGCGGAGAAGTCGATGCCGTGGTGGCTCGCGGCGCGGCCGTTGATCGGGTCGCGGCGAACGCCGAAACCGCTCGTGAACTTGCGGCTAACGGTCAAAGGCGAGGAAAGCGGGATCGAATTGACGGCGTCCTGGACGTCGCGCAGTTCATCGACCATGAGGCCGGCGCGATTGGCGTGGCGGAAGAACGACGACGACGTGCTTGACAGGTTCGAGGCGTCGATAAACGGCCCGCCCTGGGCGAGAACCATATTTGAGATCTTCGGCGCGGCGATGAGGTTTTCAACCCCCACTCCAGTGCTCGCGAGCACCATGCGGAGTTCGTCGACCTGCTTTGAGGCGCGCTCTTCGAGCGAGGCGAGGAGCAGAACTTGCTCAACATAAAGATCGGCGGCGGCCGAACGCATCTGCATGAGGGCGGGGGCGGCTGGGCTGTTCGGCGGCACCTGCGCGCCCTGGGCGCTCGCCTCACGGGTCGCTTGCTGGCGGAGGAGGGAAACGCGCGACTGACGCGGCGTCGGCTCGGCCGGCGCGACGTCGATCATGATGCGATTGCCGTTCGAGGGCTTCTGGCCGTTCGGCGAGCCCGCCTCAGAGAGCCCCTTAGCCAGCGATTCAAGGTCGACGTCCGCTGACGCCTTGCGCTCGACCATGCTCTTTAGAGTCTGATGCCGCGAGGAAATCTCCGCCATCGTGGCGTCGAACTCCTGCTGCATGATGACGTTGAGGGAACTTACATCGTCATAAGCGCGCTGCGACTGGGCGAGGCGTTTGTTGAAAACCGTTTCGACGACGCGACGATCGCGTTCCTTCGCAACGATGATCTGTTCCTTGAAGACGACGTTGACGGAAGCGTAGGCGACCCAAAGAAGCGCGGCGCCGATGACCGCAGCGAGCGCGATCTGCGTCCGTGTCGACATCGATATGAAATGGACGACGCCGTCAGAGCGATGGTAAATCTGCCGCTCTTTGAACCACCGGCTGATAATACGCTTCGTCTGGCCGGATTTCTTGCGGCTCATTCAAAGTCGCCCCTGATCAACGCCCGGAAGCGTTTTACGATGACACCCCTTAAGATATTGCAGCCTATCTGCGCGCATTTCGCAACTGTTATGTGATGAAATAACCATACTTTTTTAACGACTTTGCGCTTCGGGGGCCTTGCTTTCCTCGCAAGGACCGTTCCAGCCCGAGTAGTACCTTTCAGGGAGTCCGGCTGCGCTCCGGCCTTCCCGATTGAAAGGCGGTTTCAGCCCGCCGCTGAAGCGCTCACTGACGAGACGGGCAAATTCCGTCGCCGGATCAATGCCCCGAGCGTTGCAAACCCTGTCGAACCAGCGGGCGCCGGCGGCGACATGCCCGATTTCGTCCCGGTAGATCTCGTCGAGGATTTCTGCGGACTTCGCATCGCCCGCAAGACGAAGGCGGCGCGCCATTTGGGGAGTGACGTCGAGGCCCCGCGCTTCGAGAACCATCGGCGCGACCGCAAGCCGGGCAAGGACGCTGTCCGCCGTCCGCGCAGCCGACTCCCACAGCGCGCCATGGGCGGGAAGCTCGCCATAGGCCGATCCGAGCTCGCTGAGCCGGTCGTCAAGCATCGCAAAATGGCGGGCCTCTTCCGCACCGATTGCGAACCAGTCGCGGATGAATGCCGCGCGATCGAGGCCCGCTGCGGCGATCTCGCCCTCAAAACGCGCGGCCATGTCGAAGGCGAGATCGACCGCGTTGAGTTCGATATGGGCGAGCGCATGAAGGAGGGCGATCCGCCCTTCGAGGCTTCCAAGCCGGCGCCGCGGCGCGGCCTGCGGAGGAAGTAGGATCGGCCTTTCAGGCCTCGCGGGCGCGTCGGGCGGGGCGACCCACTCGCCGTCTAGGCGAAAACTCCCAGTCGAGACGACCTCGAAAGCGCGCGCCGCTGCGGCGCATTTTTCCTTCGGGGCGGCGGCGGCGAGCGCTGCGACCGCAAGGTCTCGCCATGAGGTCTCGTCAGCCAAGCGCCTTCACCGCTGCAAGAACCTCGTCGACATGGCCGGGAACCTTCACTTTGCGCCAGACCTTGCGGACGACGCCCTTGCCGTCGATCAGGAAGGTCGAACGGTCGATCCCCATGTATTTCCGGCCGTAGAGGGTTTTCTCGACCCAAGATCCGTAGGCGGCGACGACCTCGCCGGCTTCATCCGAGCCGAGCTTGATCGAAAGCGCGTGCTTGTCCTTGAACCTTTCATGCTTCGCCGCGCTGTCCTTCGACACGCCGATGATGACGGCGCCAGCGCGCTTGAACGACTTCTCCGCGGCGGAGAAATCGATCGCCTCCCTGGTGCAGCCGGCGGTGTCATCCTTCGGATAGAAGTAGAGAACGACAGTCTTCCCGCGGAGATCGGCGAGGCGCACGCGCCCCTTCCCGTCAGTCGGGAGGTCGAACAGCGGCGCCTTTGATCCCTCTTCGACGGCTTTGAACTTAGCGACCATTTTTCCTCCTTACCATGAGTTTCGACCTAACCCTCTCCTCTCGCCGCGATCAACCGGGAAGCGATCGAGACTCCGCTTGATTGCCCGTTATATTGTTACTACGCATGATGTCCGGGCCGGCGGCGTCGACGGGGCGGGGAAGGGGCGAACTGACACGCGCATGAAGTCGCGCATCAAACGCGCAGGAGTGCTCGCCGCCGAGGCGATCGGGCTTGTCGTCGCTGCGACGGCGCTTTTCGGCGCATTCATTTTCTGGCGCGTTCAGTCGGGGCCTGTCGATCTTGACTGGACGGCGCCCGCCGCGCGCGCCGCCGCAAACGCTGCGGTCTTCGACGGCGCTGTTCGCCGGATCGACCATCTGACGCTCGCCCGATCGGCAGGCGAGGGCGGCTATCGTCTGACGCTGGCCGACGTGGAGCTCGGCCGGCGCCGGGCCGAAGCAAGCGTGCTGATGCCTAAGGTCGAACTCGAATTCTATCCGCAGGATTTCTTTTCGGGAAAAGCGGGGCCGAGGCGGATGCTGATCGACGGCGCCGCGCTTCGCGTCGTCAGGCGGGCCGACCGCAAGCTGAAGCTCGATTTCGGCGAACCGACCGCCGCGCGCGCCAAGGTCTTTCAATCGCTGACCGGCGGCGCCTATTTCCGCGAAGCGTTCGAACGCGCCGTCCTGCGCAACGCGACGATCAACTTTGTCGATGAAAGCTCCGGACGGACCTGGATCGGCCGCAAGGGCGAGGCGGAAGTCGTGCGCACGCCCGGCGGATACGCCGCGAGCCTCGCCTCGGATTTCGACATCGGCGGCAAAGCGTCGTCGCTGACGTTCAGCTCAAATTATGATCTGTCAACGGACGTTATTTCATCGCGCCTTTCGTTGACCGATGCGCCGGTCGGCGATCTCATCGCTGTCTTTTTCAACGCCGATGCGGAGCTTTTGACCTCGCCGGTTTCGGGCGATGCGACGATCGACCTCAGCAGCGATGGAACGGTCCTTTCGTCGCAGATCGACCTCCACGCCGGAGAGGGAATGCTGACGCTTGGAGGCTGGTCGACGTCGATCAGCAAATTCGCCGCCTCCGCGGCCTTCGATCCCGGCCGCAATGAATTCACCGTCGAGCGCCTTGAATGGCGGGGCGGGGTCGGCGAGGGCGCAGTCGCCGGGAACATCGCGCTCGATCCCGGCCCATCGGGACGGGGCGTCGAGCGCGTCAACTTCGCGCTCGTCGGCGCGGGGCTCACCCTCATTCAGCCGGGCTTTTACGATGAGCCGCTCGCGATCGGGGACGCGGCGGCGACGGGGTCCTACGGCGTGAGGACCAAGACGCTCGATCTTGCGGAATTCTCGGCCGGCGTTCTTGGCGTCAGGCTTGGCGGAAGGCTCTCCGTAGGCGGAAAGTCGGCGAAATCGCCTCCGGTTTCCGCCGCGGCGACAATCGACGGAGCGCTCGATCCGCCGACCCTTCTCAGGATATGGCCGAAAGGCCTTGCGCATGGCGCGCGCGACTTCGTCGCGACGCGAATGCCGCGGGCGAGGTTCAGCGGCGTCGATTTCAGGATGGACCTCAAGGCGGACGCGATCGGTCCCGAGGGCGCGTTGCCCGACGAGGCGATGACGCTCTCCTTCCGCGCAGAGGATGCGGAGGTGATCTATGCGCCCGGGATGACGCCGCTGAAGGGCGTCGCCGGCGCCGGCGTTCTCAAAGGCAACAGCTTCCGCTTCGATGCGAACAGAGGCGCCGTCGGCGCGGTTCGCATCGTGAAGGGCGAGGTCGACATTCCGGTCATCGCGCCGAAGGGCGAACCCGCATACTTCCGCTTCAGCGCGACGGGGGACGCAGGCGACATGCTTAGCGTTCTCGCTGAAGAGCCGCTGGCGGTTCTCGCCGAAACGAATTTCGCGCCGGAACAATTTTCGGGCGAAGCCGCAGTCACGGCGGTGATAGAGCGCCCCAATCTCAGCATCGCCCCGCGCGAGTCCTATCGCTATTCCGGCGTTGCGACCTTCGACAATCTCGCGGTCGACAGCATCATCGGCGACGCCTCGCTCACGAGCGGCA
The DNA here is from genome assembly GCA_049324555.1 of Pseudomonadota bacterium. Lineage (GTDB taxonomy): Bacteria > Pseudomonadota > Alphaproteobacteria > Caulobacterales > Parvularculaceae > Amphiplicatus. The sequence continues at coordinate 5,862 of JBMOOR010000207.1, forward strand.
AGGGGCGCCTCGATCTCAAGACTGAGGGTATGACGATCAGGGCCGATGCGCGGATGGGCGAGGCGCCGGTCTCGATCGACTGGCGGCAGCGCTTTTACGGCGTCGGCGATAAGACGCTCCTCACCGTCGCCGGGACCGCCGATTCATCGATCGCCGACCTCTTCGGCGTGCCGACCCGGCAAATGGCGCAGGGAAACGTTCCGTTCACGGCCAAAGCCGTCGGCGGCGTCGACGCTTTCCGGACGCTTGAGCTTGAAGCGGACTTCACCGAAACCGCGCTGATCGCGGAAACGCTCGGATGGATCAAGCCGCAAGGAAAGCCCGCAAGCGGCGCCGCCAAATTCGAATTCGCGGAAGGCGCTGCGACAATCAGCGAACTCTCGCTTGAGGGTGAGGGCGTTTCGGTGAAGGGTTCGGCTTCCTTCGCAGCGGACGGCGCTCTCAAAAGGCTCGACATTCCGACATTCAGGCTTCAAGGCGCCGCAGACCTCGCTCTTACGGCCGAACGCGGCGCGGACGGAACGCTCGCCATGAGGGCGACGGGCGATTATCTCAACGCCGCGGAGATCGTCCGCAACCTGATCGATACGGGCGCGCGCGGGAGCGGCTCCAAAGCGCCGTTCGCCCTCGACGCGACGATCAGGACGATCGACTTTCGCGGCGGGGCTTCTTTCCGCGACGCCTCGCTCGATTTCGCCCGCAGCGCCGACCGCATCGACGTTCTGAATTTCACGGCGGTCGATGCGGACGAGAACGCCCTCTCGATCCGGCTGACGCCCTCGGGCGAAAGCGCCGAGCAGGCGATTGAAGCAAGGTCCGCCGACGTCGGCGAAATGCTCGCAGGCCTCTTTGGCGTTTCCTCCGTCAGGGGCGGCGAAGGCCGGCTCGATTTCATCTTCACGCCGAGCGCTGAGGGAGCGTCGCGCCAGGGAACGCTCGAGGCGCACAATCTTCGCGTCGTAAAGGCGCCGCTTCTCGCCAAGATCTTCGCCGCGGGATCGCTGACCGGGCTCGTCGATCTCATGAACGGGGAAGGCATCGAGCTTCAGAACGCGATGGCGAATTTCTCGATCGAAGGCGGCGCCGTCCGCGTCTTCGAGGCGCGCGCGACAGGCCCCTCTGTCGGCATTACGGCCGCGGGGCGCCTGCCGCTCGACGGCGGCGCGGTCGAACTTTCGGGCGCCGTCGCGCCTGCCTATCAGGTGAATTCGTTCCTCGGAAAGACGCCGGTCATCGGCGATCTCTTCGTCAGCAGGAAGGGCGAGGGGCTCCTCGCGCTTTCCTATGATGTCGCGGGTCCGGCGAACGAGCCGCGCGTCACCGTCAACCCTCTCTCGGCGCTTGCGCCCGGCGTCTTCCGCCGGATGTTTGAGGGCGGGCGGGCGGAGGAAGAAGAACCCGCGCCCGCCGAAGACGTCAACTGACGCGAACGAGCGCGTGCTTCTTCCGCCCGACTGAGAGTTTGATCGCGCCGTCGACGAGATCAGTCCTCGTGAGCGCGCGCTCATCCGCGCAGGGAACATCGT
>JBMOOR010000207.1:7397-9959 GCA_049324555.1 Pseudomonadota bacterium
AGCGCGCCCGCCTTGATGTGGCGGCGGCCCTCGCCTTTGGAGGCGATGAGGTCCGTCTTGAGGCATGCGTCGAGCAGCGGCACGCCCGCTTCAAGCCCCGCCTGCGTGACGATCAGCGTCGGCAGGCCTTCCGCCGCCGCGCCTTCCTCAAAAGTCCGGCGCGCCGTCTCCGCCGCCTCGTCCGCTGCGGCGCGCCCGTGGAGAAGTGCGGTCGCCTCTGTCGCGAGAATCTTTTTCGCCTCGTTGATCTCGGCGCCGCCGAGGGCGGCGAGACGGCGAACCTCCGCCATCGGAAGTTTCGTGAAGCGCGCGAGGAGGAGACCGACATCGGCGTCCTCGGCGTTCCGCCAGTATTGCCAGTAGTCATAGGGCGAGAACATGTCGGCGTTGAGCCAGACGGCGCCGCCTTCGGTTTTGCCCATCTTCTTGCCTGACGACGTCGTCAAGAGCGGCGTCGTCAGGCCGAAGACTTCAGCCCCGTCCTTGCGACGGCAAAGTTCAACGCCGTTGACGATATTGCCCCATTGGTCGGAGCCGCCCATCTGCAGGATGCAGCCGAAGCGCCGATGGAGCTCGAGGAAATCGAAGGCCTGCATCAGCATGTAGTTGAACTCAAGAAACGTCATCGGGCTTTCGCGCTCGAGGCGGAGCTTCACCGAATCGAACGTCAGCATGCGGTTGATCGTGAATTCGGTTCCATAGTCCCTCAAAAACTCGACATAGCCGAGCTTTGAGAGCCAGTCGTCATTGTCGACCATGATCGCGTCGGTCGCGCCCGGCCCGAATTTTAGGAACTTCGAGAAGACGCCGCGAATCCCTTCGATGTTCGAGGCGATATCGGCGTCGGAAAGAAGCGCGCGCTGGGCGTCCTTGCCGGTCGGATCGCCGACCTTGGTCGTGCCCCCGCCCATGAGCGCGATCGGCTTGTGCCCCGTCTCCTGCAGCCAGTGGAGCAGCATGATCTGGATGAGGCTTCCGGCGTGGAGCGACTTCGCTGTCGCATCAAAGCCGATATAGCCGGCGACGGCGCCCGCTTTCAGCGCCGCGTCGAGCCCTTCAAGGTTCGTTCCCTGATGGATGAAGCCGCGTTCGTCGAGAACGCTGAGGAAATCGGATCTGTAAGTCATGGGCCGGCCGGCGTTTCGCTTCTTTGCGGAAATTGCGTCCTCATCCTGGGGCCGCATCTTCTCCGGGCGGCTCTTCTATAGCGGCGCGCTGCGGAAGGAAACCCGCCGGCCGGGCGGAGGAAAGGGTTGGAGGGCGCATCGCTGCGGATTAAGCTGCGGCCGGTCAGCCCCGTTGCGTATTCTCTTCGATCGATTGCGAAAGGATCACAGCCATGGGCCTTGCAACACTCATCTTCGGCGTTCTGAGTTACGCAATCTTCTTTGCGACGTTCCTTTACCTCATCGTCTTTGTCGGCGGCGATGCGCTCGCCTTTCTCGGCGCGCCGAAGACGATCGACGCAGGCGCGGCCGCCGCATTCGCGCCGGCGGCCTTGCAGAACATAGCTCTTCTGCTTCTATTCGGCGCCTCTCATTCAGTGATGGCGCGCCCCGGATTCAAGAGTTGGTGGGTGAAGATCGTTTCCTGGCCTGCAGAACGCTCCGTCTACGTGCTTGTCGCCTCGCTCATTCTCCTTCTCATGTTCGCCTGGTGGCGGCCGATGCCTGAAATCGTCTGGACGATGACGGGCGGTTGGGCGAGGCTGATGCTCGTTCTTCTCTTCGCCGGATTCGGCATCGTCCTCGTCTCGACGTTTCTCATCAATCATTTCGACCTTTTCGGGTTGAAGCAGGTTTGGGAGAAGTTTCGCAGCGCCGCGCCGACGCACGATCCGTTCAAGACGCCGGCGCTCTACAAGGCGACGCGCCACCCGATCTATCTCGGCTTCACGATCGCCTTCTGGGCGACACCGACGATGACGGCCGGCCATCTTCTCTTTGCGTCGGTTCTGACGATCTACATGCTCGTCGCGATCGGCTATGAGGAGCGCGACCTCATCGCCCGCTTCGGCGACGACTATCGCCGCTATATGGAGCGTGTGCCGATGCTGTTTCCGTTTGGCGGAAGAAAGGGGTAGCGGGCGGGCTCAGAGGCCGCCGACAGGCATTCGCGCCCATTTTTCGGCGGATTTCCTTGCAACCGCCCCGGTTCTGGCCCATATAGCGGCTGAACCAATGATTTTGGGCCGTCTATTAGGCCTCTGATCCAAGCTTTTTACGCTCCTCCAAAACATCCGGTTCAAAGGGCCGGCGTGCGTTGCGTCGGTCTTATCGCGCCATGTCTAAAAGGAGACGAAAATGGCTACTGGAAAAGTGAAATGGTACAATTCCCAAAAGGGCTACGGCTTCATCGCGCCCGATGACGGCGGCAAGGACGTGTTCGTTCACGCGACCGCGCTTGAAGCGGCGGGCGTCCGCAGCCTCAATGACGGCCAGGCGGTGAGCTATGAGCTCGCGTCCGACCGCGGCAAGACCTCGGCGACCCAGCTGAAGCTCAAATAGGCTTTGCGGATCATCCGCATGAGGAACGCCGGGCGAGACGCCCGGCGTTTTTTTT
>JBMOOR010000208.1:0-9654 GCA_049324555.1 Pseudomonadota bacterium
AAGCCGGCGCTTGCGATCGGCCGCTTCCTCTGGATCGACGGCGACGGCAAGACGATCGACGGCGTCGGGCCTGACGGCGTTGCGGGCGCGGTCGCCATGGGCGCCAAGCGCATCGTCAAGGTTCAATCCGGCTACATGTATCACTACGCGTTCATCATGCTGATCGGCATCGCGATGCTCGTCACCTTCGTCGTCATCCGGCTCGGAGGCGCGCAGTGAACGAGCTCGTCACCGAAAGTCTCGCCGGCCAGCCCTGGCTGTCGCTCCTCACCTTCATGCCGCTCGTCGGCGCCTTCGGCATTGCGATCCGCCAATTGATGGCGAAGCGCGACGCGAACGGCGAAATCGGCGCCGCCGAACAGGCGCAGATTGATCTCGTCGCGCGCAATGTATCCCTGCTCTTTACGTTCGGCGCGTTTGTCGTTTCGGTCTTCATCTATTTCGCCTATTACGATCCTTCGCTCGGCGGCTATCAGCTCGTTGAGGAAGCGGCGTGGCTCGGCGGCGGCGTTTCCTACAAGATGGGCGTTGACGGGATTTCGATCCTGTTCGTGCTTCTGACGACCTTCATCATGCCGATCTGCGTCGCCGCATCGAGGACGGTTGAGAAGCGCGTCCCCGAATACATGATCGCCTTCCTGATCATGGAGACGCTCATTCTCGGCGTTTTCTGCGCGCTCGACCTTATTGTCTTCTACCTCTTCTTCGAGGGCAGCCTCATTCCGATGTTCCTCATCATCGGCGTCTGGGGCTCGAAAGGAACAAAGACCCTTGGCGGCGTCGACATGCCGAGCCGCGTTTACGCCGCAGTTAAGTTCTTCCTCTTCACCTTGCTCGGCTCGGTGCTGATGCTGATCGCCATTCTCTGGATGTGGCGCTTTGCAGGCACGACCGACATTCCGGCCCTGCAGGAGACGGAGTTCCCGGCGGGCGCGCAGAAATGGCTGTGGTTCGCTTTCTTCGCGTCTTTTGCGGTCAAGATGCCGATGTGGCCGGCGCACACATGGCTCCCCGACGCGCACGTCCAGGCGCCGACGGCGGGATCGGTCGTGCTCGCCTCGATCCTCCTGAAGATGGGCGGTTATGGATTCCTGCGCTTCTCACTGCCGATGTTTCCGCTCGCGAGCGCCGATTTGGCGCCGTTCGTCTACGCGCTCTCGATCGTCGCGATCATCTACACATCGCTTGTCGCTCTCGCTCAGGAGGACATGAAGAAGCTCATCGCCTATTCCTCTGTCGCCCATATGGGCTTCGTGACGATGGGGATCTTCACAGGCACGACACAAGGGATCGAAGGCGGTCTCTTCCAGATGCTCAGCCACGGTTTCATCTCCGGCGCGCTGTTCCTATGCGTCGGCGTTCTTTACGACCGCGTTCACACGCGCGAGATCGCCGCCTACGGCGGGCTCGTTCACCGCATGCCGTTCTATGCATTCCTTTTCCTGTTCTTCACATTGGGCAATGTGGGCCTTCCCGGCGTATCGGGCTTCGTCGGCGAGTTCCTCACGATGGCGGGCGCATTCAAGGTGAATACCTGGATCGCCTTCTTCGCGGCCTTCGGCGTCATCCTGTCGGCGGCCTATGCGCTGCGGCTCTATCGCCAGGTCATGTACGGCGACCTCACGAAGTCGAGCCTTGCGTCGATTTCCGACGTCAGCGCGCGGGAGATCGCGATGCTCGGCGCGCTTCTCGTCTTCGCGCTCGTCCTCGGCGTCTATCCAAAGCCGGCGCTCGATGTCTTTGCGCCTTCCGTCGAGATCATGACGACCAACTTTGATGCGGCGCTCGCCGGCGCTGTGGGAGCGCCGTAATGCCTTTCGCCGATACTCTCTTCTGGATCGTTCCGGAACTGATGCTCGCCATCGGCGCCATGGCGCTCCTGATCGTCGGCGTCTTTCTCGGCGACAAGTCAGCTCGAGCGATTTCGACTGCGTCGATCGGCCTCCTCATCGCGGCGCTTCTCGTCGCCGCCGCCATGAATGGGGGGCCGCCGCAAGATCTTTTCGGCGGCGCCTTCCGCATCGACGCCTTTTCCTCTTTCGCCAAGATTCTGGTCCCCGCCGCGGCGGCGTTCGCAATCCTGATGTCCGACAAATATCTCGCCGGCGAGCAGCTCGGGCGTTTTGAGTATCCGGTGCTGATCGTTCTCGCTGCGCTCGGCATGTCGCTGATGGTTTCGGCGAACGACCTCATTGCGCTTTACATGGGCGTCGAAACGCAAAGTCTGGCGCTCTATATCCTCGCCGCCTTCAACCGCGACAGCCGCCGCTCGACGGAGGCGGGGCTGAAATATTTCGTTCTCGGCGCACTCTCGTCCTGCCTTCTGCTTTACGGCGCTTCGCTCGTCTACGGATTTACAGGCTCGACGCAGTTCGAGGCGATCGCGCGCGTCGCTACGGCGGAACAGGCGGGGGCGGGCCTCCTCATCGGCCTCGTGTTCCTGATTTCCGGCCTCGCCTTCAAGGTCTCCGCCGCGCCGTTTCATATGTGGACGCCCGACGTCTACGAAGGCGCGCCGACGCCGGTGACGGCGTTTTTCGCAGCGGCGCCGAAATTCGCCGCGATGGCGCTGTTCGCCCGCGCGCTGGTGACGCCGTTTCCGGAAGTCATCGACGAATGGCGTCCGATCATCGCCATTCTCTCAGTCGCATCGATGGCGGTCGGCTCGTTCTCGGCGATCGCGCAGTCGAACATCAAGCGGCTGATAGCGTATTCCTCGATCGGCCATATGGGCTTTGCGCTGATCGGCCTCACCGCAGGAACGCAAGCGGGCGTCGGGTCTGTGCTCGTCTACATGTCGATTTACATTGTGATGACGATCGGCGCATTCGCCTGCATCCTTCTGATGCGCCGGCGCGGCGGCATGTCGGAAGCAATCGATGATCTCGCCGGTCTCACCAAAACCAATCCGGGCCTTGCGCTGATCCTCACCGTTCTTCTCTTCTCGCTTGCGGGCGTTCCGCCTACGGCGGGCTTCTTCGGCAAGCTGTTCGTATTCCTTGCGGCGGTCGAGGAGGGCATGGTCTGGCTTGCCGTCGTCGGCGCGGTCATGAGCGTCGTCTCCGCCTATTATTATCTCCGCATCATCTGGCTGATGTGGTTCAATGAGTCCGCGCCCGCTTTCGAGCGCGAAGTCGGCTCGCGCCTCGGCCTGACCGCCTTCGGCTCGGCGGCGCTTATGTTTCCGGTGTTTCTGATCTTCATGGGCCCATTGCTCGCTGCTGCGCGAAACGCCGCCGCGTCGCTCTTTTAGAGGCATGAAGACGCCGCTCGCATCAGGCGCCCGCGTTGAGATATTCGATACGCTCGATTCAACGAGCCTCGAGGCCAAGCGCCGCGCGTCGTCCGGCGATAAAGGCCCCGTCTGGTTCATCGCGCTTCGCCAAACCTCCGGCTACGGACGGCGCGGATCGGAGTGGCGGCAGGCGGAGGGCGATGTCGCCGCGACGCTGCTCTTTCGCCCCGAAGCGCCCGCGGAAGTCCTGCCGCAGCTTTCCTTTGTCGCCGCGCTCGGCGTCGCCGACGCCATCCGTCGCTTTGCGCCGAAAGCCGATCTTGCGCTCAAATGGCCGAACGACATCCTCGCTGGCGGCGGCAAGATCGCCGGCATCCTGCTTGAACTTATCGGCGGCGCAGCCTCGCCGCCGCACATTGCGCTCGGGATCGGCGTCAACATCGTTTCAGCGCCCGCCGGCCTCGATTACCCGACCGCGCGGCTGATCGATCTCATTGAGGGCGATCCGCCCCATCCGCGCGCCTTCATCGTGACGCTTGATGAGACGTTCGCAGCGTGGCGCAAGGAATGGGAGCGGGAGGGCTTCGCCGGCGTCCGCGGCGAATGGCTTCGCCGCGCGTCGGGTCTTGGGCGCCCTGTCAGAGCGCAGCTTCCGGGCGAAATTGTCGAAGGCGTCTTCGCAGATCTCGATCTTGCAGGCGCGCTCATACTAGACTGCGGCGGCGAGCGGCGGACGATCGCGGCGGGCGCGATTTTGCCGGCTGCGAGTGCGAAATGACCGCGGCGGGGCTGCAAGAGAGGTCGGAATGCTGATCGCTATCGATGTCGGCAACACGAATTCGGTGATCGCCCTCTACGATCACGAGAAACCGCTGGCGCAGTGGCGGACGTCGACTTCCTCGACGCGGACTGCCGACGAATATGCCGCCTGGCTCGCGCAGATCATGGCGATGGAAGGTTACGACATTTCCGCCATCACCGACTGCATCATTTCGAATGTCGTGCCGCAGTCGCTGTTTCATTTCCGCAACCTGTCGCGGCGCTATTTCAATTGCGAACCGTTTGTTGTGACGGCGGCGTCGGTTCCGGGCGTCGAGGTCCGAATCCCGAAGCCGTCGGAGGCGGGGGCCGATCGCCTCGTCAACGCGGTCGGCGCTTATGTCGCTTATGGCGGCCCGCTCGTTGTCGTCGATTCCGGAACGGCGACGAATTTCGACATGGTCGGCAAGGACGGCGGCTTTGAAGGCGGGATCATCTCGCCGGGCATCAACCTCTCCATGCAGGCTCTCCACGACGCCGCCGCGCAATTGCCGCGCGTCGCCATCGAGCGACCGGCGCGCGTCATCGGCAAGGACACCGTCGGCGCCATGCAGTCGGGCGTTTTCTGGGGTTATATCAGCCTCATCGAAGGGCTCGTCCGCCGCATCAAGGACGAATATCCAGAGCCGCTCAAAGTCGTCGCGACAGGCGGCATCGCTGCGCTCTTTCACGGCGCAACCGATTGCATCGACATTTTCGACGCCGACCTCACCATTCGCGGGCTCTTCGAGATCCACAAGCGCGTGAAGGCGAGAGGATGATGGCGAAGGACGAACTCGTCTTCCTTCCGCTCGGCGGCTCCGGCGAAATCGGCATGAACATGAACCTTTACGGGTTCGGACCGCCGCATGCGCGCAAATGGATCATGATCGACTGCGGCGTCATGTTCGGCGACCTTTCAACGCCGGGCGTTGAACTCATCTGCGCGGATCCGACTTTCATCCTTGATGAGAAGGAAAACCTGATAGCGCTGATCCTCACCCACGGACACGAGGATCATATCGGCGCCGTCGGCCTGCTCGCGCCCGATCTTGGATGTCCGGTCTATGCGACCGCCTTCACGGCCAAGCTCGTCGAAAGCAAGCTTGAGGAAAGGGAAGTAAAAATCGATCTTCGCGTCATTGGTCTCGGCGCAAAACTGAAACTTGGGCCATTCGACATCGAATTCGTGACGCTGACGCATTCGATTCCCGAGCCGAACGGCGTCATCATCCGGACGCCATTGGGCGTCGTCCTCCATACGGGCGACTGGAAAATCGATCCGGAGCCGACCCTCGGCCCGGTTACGGATTCGCCGACCCTTAGCGCGATCGGCGATGAAGGCGTCCTCGCCATGGTCTGCGATTCGACGAACGTTCTTTCAAAGGGCGAGTCGGGTTCGGAAATGCGCGTCAGGGAAAGCCTGACGAAAATCATCGCGGCGCAAAAGGGCCGCGTCGCGGTGACGACATTCGCCTCAAACGTCAGCCGCGTCGTCTCGATCTGCGAGGCGGCCTACGCCTCCGATCGCTCCGTGTGCCTTCTTGGCCGGTCGATGTTGAGGATTGTCGGCGCCGCGAAGGAGGTTGGCCTCCTTCCCGAGGGCGTCAAGTTCATCGAACCCGAAATGGCGGGCTTCCTGCCGCGCGAGCACGTCCTCTATCTCTGCACGGGGAGCCAGGGCGAGCCTCGCGCCGCGCTCGCCCGCATTGCCCGCGACGATCATCGCGACCTCGTCCTCAGCGAAGGCGACACCGTCATCTTCTCATCGAAGATCATTCCTGGAAACGAACGCGAGATTTTCACGCTGATCAACGATCTTGTCGAACTCGGCGTTCACATCGTCACCGAGAAGGATGCGTTCACGCACGTCTCCGGCCATCCGAACCGGGACGAACTGAAGAAGATGTATGGCTGGGTGCGGCCGCGATATTCGATCCCCGTCCACGGCGAGGCGCGCCATCTCGAGGAGCATGCGGAATTCGCCATGACGCTCGGCGTCAAGGACGCGATTGCGCCGCGGAACGGCGATCTCATCCGCCTTTCGCCCGGCGAGCCTGAAGTGATCGACGAAGTTCCTGCGGGCCGATGGCTGCTCGACGGCAAGATCCTGACGCCCGAAGGCGCGGGGCCAATGCGAGAGCGTCGCAAGCTTTCCTTCGCCGGCCTCGTCGTCGTCGCGCTCGCGATTGATGAGCACGGCATCCTCGCTGCGCCGCCGGCCGTCTCGATCATCGGCGCGCCGCGCGAAGCGCCGGGCGCCGAAGATGTCGCGGCGCATGTCGCCGAAAGGGCTGAGAACGCCCTGATGAGCCTCGCCAAGAACAAGCGGCTCGAGGACGAAGCGGTCGATCTTGCGGTGACGCGCGCCGTGCGCAATGAAATGACGGCGATCTGGGGCAAGCGCCCCGGCGTCGCCATTCTCGTGCAAAGGGTCTAAGACCCATGAACCCCGCGGGCGCGATCGTCATTTTCATACTGATCTGGTGGTGCGTGTTCTTCGCGACGCTCCCCTTGGGCGTCAAAGGGCGATGGGAAAGCGAGGCCGACGGCGTCGAGGGCGCCGACCCCGGAGCGCCGGCTGACCCCGGCCTCAAACGCAAGGCGTTGCTGGCGACCCTCATCACGCTGCCGATCTGGGGACTGACGATTGCGCTTGTGTTGAGCGGCGTCATCAATTTTCGCGATTAACCTGCTCTTACGCTTGAACAATCCGGCGGGCTCGCCTAGAGCGAAATTCGCGCGCTTTGGCGCGCGAAATTTGCTTAAGACTGAAGATTCAGGGCGTTTTCTTCGATCAACCGGATTCTGCTTGATCGGGAAGCGCCCTCAGCGTGTGAAGGCCGTTATCGCTCATCGCTGTCCAAGCGTCGGGAGGGGAAGCCATGTCCGATCCTGCCATCCTCGACGAACGCCCGACGGGGCCGGAATCGCCAGGTCCCGAGCCTGAATCATCCGCCCTGCATGACGAGTTGACCTTCGCCGAGCGTTATGTCGAGCCGGTCGCGGAAGCGATCGACGCGGCCGATGTCGCGCGCATTCGCGCGCTCTTCGACGAGCTCCATCCGGCCGACCTCGCGGACGTCATCGCGCTTCTGCGTGAGGATGATCGCCTGCGGCTCATCGAACTTCTCGGCGGAAGCCTGCCTGCGGAAGTTCTACCGGAACTTGACGCCAACCTCACCGAAGAGGTCGTCACCGCCATGCGCCCCGAGGCGGTCGCCGAGGCGGTGAGCGAGCTCGACACGGACGATGCGGCCTTCATCCTTGAAGAGCTTGATGAGGAAAAGCGGGCGGAAATTCTTTCGAAGACGACGCTGACCGACCGGCTCGCCCTCAATCAGGCCTTCGATTTCGAAGAGGAATCCGCCGGCCGGCTGATGCAGCGCGAAGTCTTCGCGGCGCCCGCCTTTTGGACCGTCGGGCAGATCATCGACCGCCTGCGCGGCAAGGAGGAGCTTCCGGACCGCTTCTATGAAGTCTTCGTCGTCGATCCCGCGAACAAGCCGATCGGCGCCGTGCCGCTCGCAACGCTCCTCAAGACACAACGCGAAGTCCAGATCGACAGCATCATGAGCGAGGACATCACGGCGATCCCGGTGTCGATGGACCAGGAAGACGTCGCCTACAAGTTCGAGCAATACAATCTCATCTCCGCGCCTGTCGTCGATGAGGCTGGGCGCCTCGTCGGCATGATCACCGTTGATGATGTCGTTGAAATCGTCCACGCGGAAAGCCACGAAGACATGCTCGCTCTCGGCGGCGTCGAATCGGACGCCGGGCTGACCGACACCGTCGTCGAGACCGTCCGCTCGCGCTTTTCTTGGCTCGCGGTCAATCTCGGCACCGCCATTCTCGCCTCGCTTGTCATCTCGCTTTTCGGCGCCGCGATTGAGCAGGTCGTGGCGCTTGCGGTGCTGATGCCGATCGTCGCCTCGATGGGGGGAAACGCCGGGACGCAGACCTTGACCGTCGCGGTGAGGAGCCTTGCAACGCGTGATCTCACTGCGGCGAACGCCGCGCGCATCATCTGGCGCGAGACGATTGTCGGCGGCCTTAACGGCATTCTCTTCGCAATCATCATGGGCGCGCTCGCCGGCTTCTGGCATCTCAGCTCGGGCGCGGGCGAACGCGAAGCGATTCGCCTTGGGATCGTCATCGGCGCGGCGATGATCATCAATCTGGTGGCGGCGGGGCTTGCGGGCATTCTCGTCCCGCTCGGACTGCAGCGCGCCGGCGCCGACCCGGCCGTCTCGTCAGCTGTGTTTGTGACGACGGTGACGGACGTCGTCGGCTTTTTTGTCTTCCTCGGCCTTGCGGCGCTCGTGCTGATTTGAGCGTTACGCTTTCTCCCTGCGCGCGAATTCGAGCCTTAAAATGCAACTAAATCGGCGCTTGAAAGCGCAATGGATATTTCCATCTCGTCTGTTCGTGCGTTCGAGTGCGGCGCAACCCGCTCTCGAATTGCTGTTTGACAAGTCCGGGTTTCCCAGCGCGTCGGTCTTAAGGTCTGTCCGCTGATGAACGTGAAAACAATCGGCGGAGCCGTTCGCCGATCAGGCAAGGCGTGCGTTGTTATTCGATGCGAGCGCGTGCGGCCTGCGATGGAAGGCGAGCCATACGCCGAGAACGCCGACGATCAGAATGAGGAAGGTCGCCGGTTCCGGCACGTCGTCGGGCGGCGGCGGCGGCGGCGGACATTCCTCGTCTTCGTCAGGATTGCAGGGCGTCGGCGTAATGACCGGCGGCACAACGATGTCCGGGATGTCGAACGGCGGGACATAAGGCGGCTTCCACTCGGTCGGCGTCGGCGGATAGACCGGCGTCGGTCCCGGCGGAACGGCTCCTGGCGTTTCCGGAACCCGCCCTGGCTCCCGCGGCGCCGGATTATAGCCGGCCAGTCGCGTCGGAACGGGGCGGGATCCTAAAAAGGGCCTTCCGCCTTTCGCTGGCCTTCGCCGCAGCAGCCGCAGTTGATGACGATATCATTGCGGATATCGCCGACGGCGCGCGCGTACATTTCCGCGAGCTCTTTTTCGTCGAGAGCGCGCTTGCCGCCGAAACCGCCGGTCCAGACGATCGCGCCGGCGAGGATCGCCGCTGCGATTATATTGGCAAATCCGTTGCCCATCATGGGAGCCACCAAACCCTGTTCGTCCGGCGAAAGGGGACGATTTTTCAACGCCCGAGCAAGCCGAAATGGGAAATCGGGCCGGACGCCGATTCCCCCGGCGAGATTCTTCCAAGGTTCGTGCCAACCCGAAACGCCCCGGTCTCGGGACTGCGCCGTTATCGCCGGGAGCCGGGAGCCCGGGCGAAAGCGCCGGCCCGCGCCGAAAATCCGCAGCGAATCAGCGTTCGCGGCAAGATGAGGCGAAATCGTCACAATCCGGCGCAACCGCGCATTTGGCCTAGCGGGCGCGCCTACCCAGGAAGGCGCGCTCATGCTAGGAATCGTTAACACGGCTTTCTGGGGACAGCCGGGGGCGACGGTCGCGAGCTTTGCGTCTGACGGCGTCCAAGACAGTCGCGTGAAGAGGGGATTGGCGGGTCAGCATGAAGACGGGAGCGACCGGTCTCAATCTGATCAAGGGCTATGAGGGCCTTAGAATGTCGGCCCA
>JBMOOR010000209.1:0-9593 GCA_049324555.1 Pseudomonadota bacterium
AACAGAAGCCACGATATAAATTGGCTGATTCATTGTCGATAAACTATCTCATCGACGCAGTTTTGGATTTTGGCGCGATTATCTTATTCGGAATCGGTACGTTCCTGCTTCTTATCGCGCTAACTGCGCAACCAGCGTCGCCTTCGGTTCATCGAGAACCGACTCAAGTGCCAATTTTCGCTCCGTCTCCAGATTAAAATCTGGATTGAGCGGGCTTTTCATCACAACTTCCTCAATACCGTCTTCAAAATCTTGCCGCTCGGGTTCCTCGGCAGCGCGTCGATGAAATCGACGCACTTCGGCAGTTTGAAGCTCGCGATCTTCGGACGCAGGAATTCGATAAGCTGCTCCGCCGTCACGTCGGCGTCGGGACGCTTGACAACGAAGGCGCGGACAAGCTCGCCCCATTTTTCATCCGGCATGCCGACGATCGCTGACTCGAATACCGCCGGATGCGCAGCGAGCAAGTTCTCAATTTCAGCGGGATAGATGTTCTCGCCGCCCGAAATGATCATGTCTTTGACGCGATCGACGACGTAGAGATAGCCGTTCTCGTCGATGCGGCCGGCGTCGCCCGACCAGTACCACCCGTCCCGGATGACGGCATGCGTCGCGTCCGCCTTCGCCCAATAGCCGTCCATGATGAAGGGCGACTTCGTCACGATCTCGCCGACCTCGCCCGCCGGCAGTTCTTTCCGCGTTTCTGGATCGCAGATCTTCACCTTGCATCCCGGCAACGGCTTGCCGGCGGAGACGCGCTGTTCGAGGCCTTTCGCATGGTCCTCATGCGGAAGGAAAGTAACGCCGCCCGTCGTCTCCGTCATGCCGTAAAACTGCGTGAAGCGCGCTTTCGGCATTGCCGCCATTGCAGCGTCAAGGAGCGCTTCCGGCATCGGCGCCGCGCCATAGCTCACATGCGCGAAATTCTCGAGAGAGAGCTTCGCCGTCCTCGCCGCCTCAAGGATCATCATGATCATCGCCGGCACATAGAAGGAGTTAAGCGGAATTCCCGACTGCGCCTCCTCCGCGATCGCAACGGGATCGAACTGGCGGTGCTGGATGACGGGCATCGACCGCGACCAGCCCATGAAGCCGAAATTGACGCCTGCGATATGGAAATGCGGCAGCGCATGAAGGATCGTCTCGTTATCGAAGCGCGGCGCGATGACGCCCGCTTTGACGCCCGCCTCGCCGACTTCCTGATAGCAGCGATTGGTGAGGACGACGCCCTTCGGCAGGCCGGTCGTGCCGCTCGTATAAAGCTGAACGACGACATCGTCGCGCGACGGCGCAAAGGGGGGCTTTGCCGCCTTTTGCCTGTCGATCAGCCGGTCAAAGCAGTCGGGGCCGCCGTCTTCGAGAAGCATCGTCCGCGGCAGGACGAAATCGTCAACCGAGCGGAGCGGATCGACGAACATCCGTTCCCCGACGAAAAGCGCGGGCCTTGCGTCCTTAAGGATGCCGGCGATTTCAGCAGGCGCGAGGCGCCAGTTGACCGGCGTCATCACGACGCCGATCTTTGAAGCGCCGAGGACCGCCGGCCAGAACGTCGCGAGATTGCGCGCGAGCCAGCCGAGCCGGTCGCCGCGTTTGAGACCGAGCGCGAGGAGCGCCTGCGCTGCGCGGTTCGCCCACGCGTCAAGCTCGGCGTAGGTGAAGGATCTCCCCTCGAAGATCAGCGCGGTCTCGCCGCCGATCTTCGCCGCCTGCTCCTCGACGACGCCGCACAGCGTCGGCGCGTTGATGATCCGCCGCCCAGCCGCCATCTCTCCTCCCGTCTTTTTTCCGGACTATGCCGCAGGCGGAGGGTTTTGCCAAACACTGAGCGCCGCATTATCCCGAGCGCCAGCCTGAAATTCAGCGAAATACGCCACCTACGTCATTCCGGGGCGCGAGCGAAGCTCGTGAACCCGGAATCCATTCTCTGCCCGCAAGATCACATCGACTTCGGGTTCGCCGCTGACGCGGCGGCGCGGAGCGGCAGCTTACATCGATGCTGTTTTCCAGCGCATATATCTGGCCGGTATTTCAGGATGTAGTTTGTTTTCACGCTTCGACGCTTGCGTGGTCGACTTCGACGAGGCGCTGGTCGCGAATGACGATGATGCGGTCGAGGCGCTTTGCAATCCGGCTGTCATGTGTTGCGATGAGCGCGGCGAGCCCTTCGGCGCGGACGATTTCAAGGAGCGCGTCGAAGACTTTCGCCGAGGTCCTGGGATCGAGATTTCCAGTCGGCTCGTCCGCGAGGAGGACCTTCGGATGATTGGCGAGCGCGCGCGCGATCGCAGTCCGCTGCTGTTCCCCGCCTGAAAGCTGTCCCGGCTGGTGATCGAGGCGCTCGCCGAGGCCCATCGCGGTCAAGAGGCGCACGGCTTCCGTTTCGGCGTCCGCGCGCTTCTCGCCGCGAATGAGGCGGGGGAGCGAGACATTCCCGAGCGCCGAGAATTCCGGAAGCAGGTGGTGGAACTGGTAGACGAAGCCGAGATAGTCGCGCCGCAGGCGCGTTTTCGCAGCGTCGTCGAGTCTTGAGGTCGCCGCCCCTCCGATGAAAACCTCGCCGCCGCTCGGCGCTTCAAGAAGCCCTGCGATGTGGAGAAGCGAGGATTTTCCCGATCCTGAAGGACCGAGCAGCGCCGCGGTCTCGCCGCGCCGAAGCTCAAAGTCCGAGGGCTGAAGAATAAGAAGGTCGCCATAGCGCCTGCTGACGCCGGCGAGGCGAAGGACGACGTCGCTCCCGCGGCGCATCGGCATTTCATTCATAACGCAACGCCTCAACAGGATCGAGACGCGCCGCGCGCCAGGCGGGGTAGATCGTTGCAACGAACGACATGACAAGCGACCAGCCGACGATCAGGCCGACTTCGCCCGCCTGCATCTTCGCCGGGATGGCGTTGAAATAATAAACATCCGCCGGGAAGAGGTCCGTTCGCGTCAGCCACGAGAGGAAGCGCTCAATGACGTCGATGTTCCAGACAAAGAGCGCGCCGAAGGCAGCGCCTGCGAGCGTGCCGAGGACGCCGATGAGGGATCCTGACAGGAAAAAAATTCGCATAATCGAGCCTCGCGTCGCACCCATCGTCCGCAGCACCGCGATGTCGCCCGTCTTGTCTTTGACGAGCATGATGAGGCCGGTGATGATGTTGAGCGCGGCGACGGCGACGATCAGAAGAAGGATGAGCCGCATCACGCTGCGCTCGGTCTGCAGCGCATTGAAATACGACTGGTTCTGCTGCTGCCAGTCGCGGAGAAGCATGTCAGGCGCGGCCGCCGAGATAGCAGGCTTGTAGGTTTTGATGCGTTCGGGATCGGCGACCTTCAATTCGATCTGCTGGACCGCCTCGCCATAGCCAAAGAAGAGCTGCGCCTGGCGGAGCGGCATAAAACCGATGAAGCTGTCATATTCGGAATTGCCGACCTCGAAGATCGCGCCGACCGTATAGGTTTTCTTCTGCAAGGTCGGCCCGAACGGCGTGTCGGCGCCGCGGCCTGAAATCAGCGTCACCTTGTCGCCCGGACCGACTCCGAGATTCCACGCAATGCGGTTGCCGATGGCGATCTCATTGCCGCCGTTCTTGCCGACGCCGAAATTCTCGAACGAACCGGCGACGACATGACTCCTTCCGGTCTCCGGGTCGACGCCGGTCACATAATTGACCGCCATCAGGTCTTCCTTGCTGACGCCGCGGATCATGATGCCGGTTTCATTAAGCGCGCTGGCGTAGACGGGCGATTGAATGAGCGGCGTCGCTTCAGTGACGCCCGAAACGGCGCGAAGCTTCCCGATCAGCGCGTCATAGTCCGCAATCGGTCCTTCGCCTTCGACGAAGATGTGGCCGTTGACGCCGAGAAGCTGGTCGAGAAGCTTCGTGCGAAAGCCCTGCATCACCGACATCACGATGATGAGGACCGCAACCGCGAGCATGATCCCGCCGAAGGCGATGATCGAGATCAGCGAAACGCCCTTCCCGGATTTCGTGGCGCCGAGATAGCGCCGCGCGACCATCCACTCGAAGAAGGAAAAGGGCGGCGTCGCGGCGGGCGCGCTCGCAGAGGCGGCGACGGCGGTTGAACTCATCGAAAAACCCGGACCTTGCTAGGCGCGGGTCCTATATCAATTCTCAACGATGGCCAAATCGCGGCGGCCTTACGCCGCCTTGGACTTGCCTGTCGTGTCGAGCTTCAGCATGCGATAGGCGGGGCATATCCCCGTCACCGCCGTCACGCCGAGAACGACGCCGACGACCAGCGCGACATATTCCCAGGCAGGCCGCACGCCGGCGAAGAAGAGCCAGATTGCCGCGGCGGCGATAACGAGACGAACCACTCGATCGATCGTACCGACATTGCGAGTCATGGATTGCTCCTTCTTTGAGCCCCGCCGGCAAGAAGCATAGCATTTCCCGCCCCTCAGGGCGAATTCGCCGCGGAAATGGCCGCAGCCGGCGCGAAAAGCGGCCTCAGCCGTCAATTTCGCGAAGATCGCGCCCTCGCGTTTCCGGCCCAAACGCTGCGATAAGGGCGAGAGCGGCGGCCGCCGGAACGCCGACGGTGAGCGCCGCCGCGCCAAGGGCGGGCGCCCCGAAAAAGAGGCCGAACCCTTGGGCGAGGAGGCCTCCGAGCTTGCTGCAGCCGGCGATCCAGCCCGAGGCGCGGCCGCGGATCCGGAGGGGAAACGCCTCCGCCGTATAGGGAAGCAGGATGGCGATGACGCCGCTCGATCCGGCGACCAACAGGGCGACGATGGGCGTTGTCGCCTGGAACGCCGCGACGCCCGCCTGCCGAACCAGCAATAGGGCGAGGCCGACGATGACGGCTGCGATCATGACCGCGAGCGACCATTTCGCGCTCCAGCGGCTGTACATCAGCGTCGCCGCGACGACGACGGGCAGCGCGATCAGCGAGGACCTTGCGATCAGCTTGCTCGCCGCCTCGAAGGATCGCCCCTCATCGACAAGTGCGCCTGGAAGCCACAGGAGAAGTCCGAAATTGACGAGCCCCCAGGCGAGCGCCGCCGCCGTCAGCGCGGCGGTCATCCCCGCAAAACGGCGATCGAACGGCGGCAGCGGCGCGTGCCGGTCATGGGAGTCCGCCGGCTCTTCAATGCCGATCGCGACTGATCCGAACCTTTTCAGAACGGCGCGCGCCTCGTCATGGCGACCGACATGCTGAAGAAAGCGCGCTGACTCTGGAAGCCACGCCGAAAGCGCGATGACGATGAGGCCCGTCGGCAGGTTGAGGAACCACATGATCCGCCAGCCGAACACCGGCTGCAGCAATTCAGAAAAGAAGCTCGCCGCGAAGTATCCCCCGACCGCTCCGACACTGCCGACAAGAACGAGGCACCAGCCGCGGTGGCGCGTCGGCATGATCTCGGCGAGGAGCGCATAAGCGACCGGAAGCAGTCCTCCCGCCGCCGCGCCCATCAGGAAACACATGCCGACATTCCACCAGAATGAGGGCATCGCGCCGCAGATCGACGTTCCGACGAACATGATCGACGAGAGAAGAATAGTCGCCCGGCGCCCGTAGATGTCGGCGAGCACGCCCCACACGAACGAGCCGACGGTGGTGCCGGTGAGCGCGGCGAACGGAAGCCAGGCGATCGTCGCGCCGCCGACCCCATATTCGACGCGCATGCCTGGCGTCACGAAGCCAAGGCTTGCCGGCTTCATGATGTCGATGACAAGCGTCAGGCCGAGAATGACCATGACTGTCCAGTGCGCGCGCGTCAGCGGCGCTTCTTCCGGCGGGGAGAATATCTCGCGCGGGCCCTTCGCCGCCGCGCTCGCCATGGTTCGCGGCAAGAGGCCGTAACACGTCATGCCGACGCCGCCGAAGATCAGCGCCATGCCGAAGGCCATCCCCGCGTCGATCTTCATCCCCGCGAGGACAAATCCCATGTCACGCGCCATCCAGAACATCGGAAGATGCAAAAGAACGCCCGCGGTGACGACCGCCGATCCCAGCCAGAACGCATAGAGGCTGCGGCGGTCTGCGAGCGTTATTGCAATCGATGGCGTCGTCATTTGCGGCTCAGGCCTTGCAATCAGAGAGGCCTCAGCGCCGAGCGCACGTCGCGCTTCAGCATGTCGAGCGCCGCGTCGAGCGAGACCTCGTCGCGATGACCGTCGGAGCGGCGCTTGACCTCGACCTTGCCCGCTTCGAGCCCGCGCGGTCCGATGATGAGCTGGAACGGCAGGCCGATGAGATCCATACGCGCGAATTTCTCGCCGGGCCTTCCCGCCGTGTCGTCATAAAGGACTTCTACGTCTGCGCCCGTCAGCGCCTCGTAGGCTTTGGCGCAGGCCGCGTCCGTTCCTTCATCGCCCTGCTTCAGATTGACGAGCCCGACATGAAAAGGCGCGACCGGAACCGGCCATTTGCAGCCCGCATCGTCGTGATAGGCCTCGATGAGCGCGCCCGCGAGGCGAGAAACGCCGACGCCGTAGGAGCCCATTTCGGCGGGACGGTCCTTGCCGTCCGGCCCCGTAATCATCGCCCGCATCGGCGCTGAATATTTTTCGCCGAAATAGAAGATGTGTCCGACCTCAATGCCGCGCGCCGCGATGCGGTTCGCCTTCTCAACCTTCGCCTCGAATTCGGCGCTGTCGTGCTTTTCCTCGGTCGCCGCGTAATAGGACGTGTAGCGATCGATGAGCGGTTGCAGATCGCCGTCAAAATCAGTGTCGGCGCCCGGAACCGCAAGATCAAGAAGGTTCCGGTCGCAGAAGACGGCGCTTTCCCCGGTCTCGGCGAGCACGATGAATTCGTGAGAGAGATCGCCGCCGATCGGTCCGGTGTCGGCGCGCATCGGAATGGAAGTTAGCCCCATCCGCGCGAAGGTGCGCAAGTAAGCGACGAACATCCTGTTGTAGCTCTTGCGCGCTGCGTCTTTGTCGACGTCGAAGGAGTAGGCGTCCTTCATCAGAAATTCGCGCCCGCGCATGACGCCGAAGCGCGGCCGCACTTCGTCGCGGAACTTCCACTGGATGTGATAGAGCGTCTTCGGAAGGTCCTTGTACGAACGGACGCCCGCGCGGAAAATCTCCGTGATCATCTCCTCGTTCGTAGGCCCATAGAGCATTTCACGGTCGGCGCGGTCCTTGATGCGGAGCATCTCTTTGCCGTAGGCGTCATAGCGCCCGCTCTCGCGCCAGAGCTCGGCCGACTGGATCGTCGGCATCAGCATTTCAGCGGCGCCCGCCCGGTCCTGCTCTTCGCGGACGATCGTCTCGATCTTCTTGAGGACGCGGAAGCCCAGAGGCAGCCACGCGTAAATGCCGGCCGCCTCCTGGCGGATCATTCCCGCACGCAGCATCAGCTGGTGGGACGCGATCTCGGCCCCTGCGGGCGTCTCCTTGAGGACCGGGAGGTAATAGCGGGAAAGGCGCATCGGAAGGGCTCCGGAATGGGGAGCCGTCTCATAGAAAGCGCTGCGCGCCTTGTCCATGCGGCGAGCCGATGGGCGAGCGCAAGGTCGCTCAGCGGCAGGTTTGACGCCTCGACCGGCCGCGTCGTTCGCCCTCTATGTCGAAGCGGGCAAGGATGCGCGCCGACGCCCAACCCTCGACCGGAACGGAATAAAGGACCAGCACGTTGTCGGCGCTGACGCTGCCCTGATTGAGATCGCCCGCCTCAGCATCGAGGAACATGATGAATTTCGGGGAGTCGGCCGGAGCCGGGCACGGATCGGGTCTGACGATCATCGTCTCGGCCGTCGCTGAAACGCCAAGGAGATTGAGCCACATGGCCGCAATGATGAGACGCCGCGCCTTCATGGCGGGGAAGGTGCAGCGTTTATGCCTTGTTAACCGTGCGCGGCGCGGTCACTGCGACAGGAGCGCGCTGAGGCGCGTTCCGTCTTCGAAGCGAAGATCGTTGATCAGCCAGCGGCCGTTTTCGCGCGCCAGTTCAAAAACGACCATCCGCTTGCGAAAGGCGTCAGCGAATTCGACCGGAACGGCGACGCCGGGCTTTGTCTTGTCATCGGCGCGGACGGCGAAACGGGCGGGATATTCCTGCGAATCCGAGAACGGATCGCCGTCGATCGCGGGAACCTCGTCCGGGTTCTGAATTTTTGTGAAATAGGCGTCGATCCCGGCGGCGAACGCCTGGGAGAAATAGGACCGCTCGCCTTCAAGCGCGCTCGGCCAGAATCCCATGTCGCCGGCGAAATGCGTTTCGAGGAACCGCTGAACGACGCCTTCGGGCGAATTCTTCGACGCGCGCGTTCCCGCCGTGCGATCAAGCGTCCAGATACGGTTGTCGAGGGCGAGAAGCAGCGAGTCGTCGCTCGCACGGAAGTAATCGAACACGCCAGTGTCGCAGGTGATGAACACGCCCGCGAAGCTGTCGCCGGCAAGCCCGAGCGCGATCGCGTCATTAGATGTGAGCCCCGCCCCTTGAAATAATCCTTCAACCGGAACGTCGCCCGTTTCATATTTCGCGCCGCCGCAGGCGATCGGATGCGGCCCCTTGACGGACTTCGATCTGAAGGCGACTGCCTCGCCGATCCACGCAGGCTGCTCGCCCACGCCCGCCTCATCCGTCCACGGCGCGACGACCGCGCGCGTGATCCGCCATTTCCCCTGGATCGCCGCCGCGGGCTCATCCGCCGCGAACGCAACGCCGAACACTGACGCTGCGACAGCAGCGCCAGCGGCAAGATTTTTGTGAAACACCCCGCTATCCCCTTATGAAGGCTGCGGGAGAATAGCCGATGAGTTGCGCCGCTTGTAGCGGCTATCCTGCGCAGTGCTCCTGCAGGATGGTGCGGCCAAGAGGACTCGAACCTCCACGATGTTACTCGCTAGCACCTCAAGCTAGTGCGTCTACCAATTCCGCCATGGCCGCATTTCGAAGCAGGCGCGGGGGATAGCAAAAGCCTTCCGGCGCCTCAAGCCCTTTGACCGGGTTTAAGATACTCAGCCGGCCACCTCGACCGCGATCTTGTCGCCGATCAGCTTGACCTTGCCTTCGGCGATTTTCCGCCCGTTGGCCTTGATTGATAAGGGTTGCGTCGCGTCGCGGCCAAGGGGGACGATGGCGCCGCGGCCGAGCGCCATCGCGGCGGCGAGCGGCATTTCGGCCGCCCCGACCTCGATCGTCAATTCCACGTCGATCCGTTCGACAGCGCCCATCGGCGGTGATACCCCAAACGCAACAGGAGGAGAGCTTCGGTCCCTTTGGTTAGAACCTCGTTAAATGGCGGGCTGCGGCTCGATCGCCCAGTCGAATGGGCGATTTCGGCAAGGCCGGTCGATTACGAGGCCGCCGCCGCGGCGATGGACCGGCGCGTCGCCGCGATCCGCGAGGGCGCGGGCGAGCTTGTCTGGCTTCTCGAGCATCCGCCGCTTTACACAGCGGGAACAAGCGCCAGGGAGGCTGATCTCCTCGATCCGCGCTTCCCCGTCTACCGATCCCCTCGCGGCGGGCAGTTCACCTATCACGGACCGGGCCAGCGGGTCGCCTATGTGATGCTCAATCTCGCCGACCGCCGGCGTGACGTCAGAGGCTTTGTCGCCGGGCTCGAAGACTGGATCATTGGAGCGCTCGCCGCCTTCAATGTCCGCGGCGAAAGGCGCGAGGACCGG
>JBMOOR010000210.1:0-6887 GCA_049324555.1 Pseudomonadota bacterium
ACAACCCGCCGCCGAACAATCCGCCGACTTATACCCCGCCGCCCGGAAGCAATCCGCGCCCGCGAGGGCCGCGCGAGATCGACCGCCCGAGAGAACCGAACCGCTATTACCGCCGCTCAAGTCCTCCGGTCTCTCAGCCGGACAATGCGCCGCCGCCGAATCCCGGCGCCAACGTCCGGCCGGCGCCGCCGTCGGTCGGCCCATCCGGCGCTGCGCCCCCGGCCGCCCCGCGGCGTGTCGTTCCGCCTTCAGGCTCCGGGCCCAGCTCCGCGCCGACGACGGTCAATCCGCAGCCGCCCGCCACGCAACCAAGCGTCACGCCGCCGCCGGATCGCCCGGCCTCGAACGAGGGGCCGCGGCGAGCGCCGAGCGGACGGCGGAGCGGAGAAGGACCCGATCGCGACCACGATTAAAGTCGCCGATCCGCGCTGTTTGAAACATCTCCCGCGCGCCTTATAGAAGCGCAACCTTCATGCGCGCGAGGAGCAATAAAATGACCGCCATCGTCGACATTATCGGCCGGGAAATTCTCGACAGCCGGGGCAATCCGACCGTCGAGGTCGACGTCGTCCTCGAAGACGGCTCGATGGGCCGCGCCGGCGTTCCCTCGGGCGCCTCAACTGGCGCGCACGAGGCGCATGAACTTCGCGACGGCGACAAACGTTACGGCGGCAAGGGCGTCAAAAAAGCGGTTGCCGCGGTCAATGGCGAGATTTTCGACGCGCTCTGCGGTCTTGAAGCCGAAGACCAGATCGGCGTCGACGAAACGCTGATCGCGCTCGACGGCGAGCCCAACAAATCGCGATTGGGCGCCAACGCGATCCTCGGCGTCTCGCTCGCCGTCGCCAAGGCCGCAGCGGAGGCGGCGAGCCTTCCGCTCTACCGCTATGTCGGCGGGGTGTCGGCGCGGACGCTCCCGGCGCCGATGATGAACATCGTCAATGGCGGCGCTCACGCCGACAATCCGATCGACATCCAGGAATTCATGATCATGCCCCTCGGCGCGGAGACGTTCGCAGAGGCCCTTCGCTGGGGCGCCGAAATTTTCCACGCGCTGAAAAAGGGCCTCAAAGGCGCCGGGCACAACACCAATGTCGGCGACGAGGGCGGCTTTGCGCCCAATCTGAAATCGACGGACGAGGCCCTGGGCTTCATCATGAAGGCGATCGAGACGGCGGGCCGCAGGCCGGGCGAGGACGTCTTCATCGCGCTCGATGCAGCGTCCACGGAGTTTTTCAAGAACGGCAAATACCATCTCGAAGGCGAGGGAAAGATTCTCACCGCCGCAGAGATGGTCTCCTATTACGAAGACCTCGTCTCGCGTTATCCGATCGTCTCGATCGAGGACGGCATGGCCGAAGACGATTGGCAGGGCTGGAAGGCGCTCACCGACCGTCTCGGCAAGCGCATTCAACTCGTCGGCGACGATCTCTTCGTGACCAATGAAAAGCGTTTGCGCGACGGGATCGCCAAAGGCTGCGCCAACTCGATCCTCGTCAAGGTCAACCAGATCGGCACGCTGACGGAAACCTTGCGCGCCGTCGAAATGGCGCATCGCGCGAGCTATAATGCGGTGATGTCGCACCGCTCCGGCGAAACCGAAGACGCGACAATCGCCGACCTCGCCGTCGCGACCAATTGCGGGCAGATCAAAACGGGCTCCTTGGCGCGGTCAGACCGCACGGCGAAATACAATCAGCTTTTGCGGATTGAAGAAGAACTCGGAGACGCCGCGCATTACGCGGGCGGGGCGATGTTGCGGGGATAGGGCGGCGGGCATCGCTGTGCGGTGTGGCATTGGACGGTGACATCTCGCAATCACGCAGTGAGAAATTGCTGTTGCCGCGTATCCACCGGTGTAGCGACATAAGCGCTTCGCGATCCGATAAGGTACAAAATTGATCGACAATTGATGCCCTGCAAATCCAACATGGCGTCCATTAAGTCTTGCGTAGCGTCTTCGCCGATCGGTTGCCTTCCGAACTGCGCATAGTGAGCCATCCGGTTTCTGATGTTGGATAGGGTTGAGGCGTATTTAGGCCGGCTGCGCCGGCTAGTTCTTACGCGAGCAGTTCTCGGGACAGGAATGCCACATTTTTTGCAAAGAGTGCTTGGTGTGCGAGCATGCTGCAGCTTCTGCCCATTTCCTTGAGTGAAATGGCGAGGATATCGGGACTCGAAAATTCGCATGAGCGCTTCATGACCCAGATACTGGTACAGGTATTGGTCCCAGATCATTTTGGTAGCAGCGGCGCGTCGCAGTTGAACGAAGGCCGATAGGAGCAAGCGCTTTTCGTCCAGCGAGCTCTGAGAATAGAATTCGTCGAACAGAACCAAATGGCGTTCCGTGGCGACTCGGGAAGCGAGGAAATCGCCATTAACTCCTTCTGTCACCGGGAATCGCCATAAATGACCCCATCCCTCGGGCAATAAGCTCATTCCGGCTAGGAAGCCAAAGGAGGCTATTAGAAAACGCATACGTTGTTCACTGGTATGCACGCGATACCGAAGCTCATGCGTGGATAGCTCGGAGACCCATCCATCTGGAACAAAGGGCGCTGCTGAATTTGTTGCGTATCTTCCCTTTGGTCCCTGCGCCCGGGCGAGTGGCATCTCGAACCACTTTCCCCAGACTTGCCCTGACGCATTGGTCGCCGCGACCACCTCTTTGATGTTGTCCAACGGCTCAATGGCAATTGGGCCCGCGTCGAATGACTGAACGTAGGGGAAATATCCAAACCTCACCGTTGATCCTCTGCTCAAAGTAATAGATTTGTTCTCTAAATTAAACGCCACGCAAGGTAAGGCGGGCCCGCGTGAAGCGATACCCGCCGCCCCGTTCGCTACAAGCGAGCTGTCATGCTTCTCCCAAATGAACCGAGCGCCAATCTTCGGGCGGGATGATGATCGGTCTTCCGAATTCCTTTTTCCAACGACCCCAAGTCGAATGCGGCCAGTTTTTGCGGAAGTGATCTCGTAGGGTGCATTAAGCGAAGCGCAATGCACCGACCTTGTCGGTGAACGGTGCATTGCGGCCTGCGGCCTTAATGCACCCTACCGGTTAGCTGTTCGCTGGCGCGCCCAGTCCCGATGCGCGCGCTTCGCTTGGGCTCTTGCCGGTCCAGCGCTTGAACGCGCGGCTGAAGGCGGTCGCGTCCGAAAAGCCGACGAGATACGCGACCTCGTTCACCGAGGCCTTTCTCCCGCTCAAATAATGATGGGCCATCTTGCGGCGCAACTCATCCAGCAATTTTTCGAAGGTGATACCTTCCGCCCTCAGCCTGCGCAAAAGCGTCTGCCGGCTGAGCCCCATCTTGTCGGCGATAAGCTCCATGCTGGCGTCGCCGGTGTGGAGAATCGGCATCAACAGGCTCTCGACACGGCCGCGCGCGGTTTTTGAAGTCTCAAGCTCCTTGAGCAGCGCTTCTGCGTGCGCGCTCAAGACGCCGAAGACGTAACGATTGACCGGCGGCTGCTTCAGCGACAGAAATTCCGCATCGATCAGCATGGCGTTCCAGCGGCTTCCGAAGACGACCGGCGCCTCGAACACGCGCTCATACTCGGCGCGATAGCCCCGTTCTTCATGCCGGAAGTGCATGACCCTTGGAAACTTCAGTTTCTGAAATTCAGGCGAGGAAGCGAACATCACGCGCGCATTCCAGACGAGCCGCGCGAACTCGGCTTCCGCGATCAGCGGATGGTCGGTGAAGAGATCGCTCGGCCCTTCGAGCCAGACGCCGTTGTCCTTCCACACGCCCCGAATGAGAGTGGCGGGTTCTTCTTTGCCGTCATCGACGACGAGCGCGGCGTAGCGGTTCAATTGCCGGCCGACTTCAATCGTCGTTTCGCACGCCTCGCAGATAAGGCCGACGATCGAGATGTCCTGCATCCTCACCGCCTCGCCGAACTGGAGCGCGAGCGCAGGCTCATTGGTGAGCTCGATGGCGGCATTGAAGAGCGCCACATAGCTCGACACGGGGATGCGATTGTCCTGCTCAGCGAGGTCGGCGGCGCTAAGGCCCGTCCTATTGAGCAGGGTTTGGCGATCCGCGCCTTTCGAGACGGCGAACTCAAGGAGCGCTCGCGGATATCCGGCGCCGATCGTCGTGTCAGCCACCGCTTCGCCGCTCCCCTCGATCCGCCGTCAGATCCGCTGACACGTGTTTTGCCATCCTCTTCGCCTGTCGCATGCGGCCAGCTTTTTGGCGCGCAGGACAATGGTCAGCCGCAACCCCTCGGATATGAATTATCGCATCAGGGCGCGGTTCGTCGAGTAAGCCGTTGTTGGCGGAGGGATCATGGTTGAAATTGCGGCGGCAGGCTTAACGCCGCGGCGATCCTTGTCGGGCGGCGTTTTACGCGCGGCGGGCGTGTTCTGGTTCCTGGTCGCGCTCGCCGGCCAATGGGCGTTCTTCTATTACATAGTCGCTTTCTATGGGACCTCGACGTTCACCGGGCATTTTGAGGTTTGGAACCGGCTAGAAGCCCTCGGCCGCACCCCCTATGTCGCGGGCGATACGGGCGGGAATATCGCCTACGCGGCCCATGCGCTCGGCGCCGGGATCATCGCCCTCGGCGGCGCGCTGCAGCTCATCCCGCAAATCCGCAAGCGCGCGCCCTTATTCCATCGCTGGAACGGTCGGCTGTTCCTGCTGATGGTGACAGCGCTCAGCCTGTCCGGATTTTACCTCGTCTGGGTGCGTCACACGAGCCCAACCCTCACGCAAGGGATATCCACCACGATCAACGGCGTCCTTATCCTTGCTTTCGCCGCCCTTGCCTTGCGCGCGGCGATGGCGCGCGATTTCGATTCCCACCCGCGCTGGGCGATGCGCCTCTATCTCGTGTCGAACGCGCAGTGGTTTTTGCGCGTCGGCCTCTTTGGCTATTTCATCGTCAGCCAGCTTGTCGGTTACAAGGCGAGCTTCGGCGATCCGTTCTTAAGTTTCTGGACTTTCGGTTGCTATCTCGTCCCGCTCGCCGTCCTGCAAGTCTACTTCATGGCGAGGGACCGTGGCGGCGCGGTCGCGCGGCTTGCGACAGCGGCCGGCCTCGTTGCGCTGACCCTGGTGATGGGCGCCGGCATTTTCGGCTTCGCGATGTTCTCGCAGGCGCTCGTCTCCGGCGCGCCGTTGGGATTGCCGCGATGAGGGTTCTCGTGCGTTCTTTTTGTCCACCACTCAATGGAAATCCGCGTGAGGATCTATGACCGATAATTCGTCGAAGTCGGAGCCCCGATTGCAAGCCCGCATCGCGGGTCTCCTCTACCTCTTCGTGATCGTTGCGAGCTCCTATGCCTACTACACGATTTCAACAGTCGTTGTGCGCGGCGACGCAGGCGCGACGGCCGCAAACATCATCGCGAACGAGTTCGTCTTTCGCGCCGGGTTCACCGCAAACCTCGTTGCTTGCATCGCCTATGTCGGCGTGACGGCGCTGCTTTACGGATTGCTCGCGCCCGTCAACCGGTCGCTCTCGCTCCTCGCCGCGTTCGTCGGCCTTGCAGGATGCGCCGTTTCGGGCGCTGCGATGCTGAACCAGCTTGCGCCGCTGCAGTTTCTCGGCGGTCTCGACGAACTTGGCGCGTTTGATGAGCCGCATCGGCAGGCGCTGGCGCGGTTCTTTCTCCGAATGGGCGGGCTTGGCAACACCGTTTCACTCGCGTTCTTCGGATTCTACTGTTTGCTCATTGGCTCGCTCATCGCTGCGTCGACTTTCATTCCGCGGCTCGTCGGCGTTCTCATGATGCTCGCGGGGATCGCGCATCTGACCAACAGCATCACAACGTTTCTCTTTCCGCAATTCGCGTCGAACCTCCTTCCGCTCATCATGGCGCCGGTGCTGCTCGGTGAGGGGGCGCTCTGCCTCTGGCTGATGGTTTTCGGCGTCAATGTGAAGAAATGGCGCGAGCAGGCGGGCGCCGCTTCGTCCTCATCGGCGTGAAAGAGAAAAAACATGACCGTCCTTCAAGTGCCTCCAGACGCGCCGGCGTGGGTGCAAATCGGCGCCGACGCGCTCCTCGTCCTTCATATCGGCGGCGGCGCGATCGGCATACTTTCCGGCGCGACAGCGCTCGCTTCCCGCAAGGGCGAGACGGTTCACCGCGCGGCGGGAACAGTTTTCTTTATCTCGATGCTCGTCGCCTACACCGTTGCAACGGGCGTCGCCCCGTTCCTCACCGACGGCCAGCGGCCGAATACGGTGGCTGGATTGCTCGCTCTTTATCTGCTTATCAGCGGATGGCGGACGGCGCGGCGGCCCGAGACGACCGCGGGCCGCCTGGAAGTCGCCGGGTTTTTCATTGCGCTCCTCATCATCGCCGCCGCGTTGCTGTTCATGCAAATGGGAGCAAATAGTCCGACCGGCACGGTCGACGGCTCGCCGCCGCAAGCGTTCTATGTATTCGCGTTCGCCGGCTCGTTCGCTGCGATGGGAGATCTCCATCTGATCCTGAGGCGGCGTCTCGCCGGCGTCGCGCGGATCGCGCGTCATCTCTGGCGCATGTGCTTTTCGCTGTTCATCGCAGCGGGTTCATTTTTCCTTGGGCAGCAACAAGTCATGCCGGAGCAGATGAGGGGCTCGCCTGTGCTCGTCGTTCTGGCGCTGGCGCCGTTGGCGTTCATGATCTTCTGGCTGCTCCGCGTCCGCATCGGCGGATGGTGGAAGGAAGAGCGCTCGACGTAGGCGGCGAGGAGAACGGCATGGCGAACTTTTTGGCAAGGATTCTGAAGGTCCTGTTTGGCGGCCTCATCCTTGTTGCGGCCGCAATCGCCGCGCTTTTCTTCTATTTCTTATACTCGCCGGCGCCCGATGCACCTCAATTATCCGGCGAATTGACGCGCGGAACGATCGACGCCGGCGGCTTCACGCGAACCTATCTCGCCTAC
>JBMOOR010000210.1:6897-8930 GCA_049324555.1 Pseudomonadota bacterium
TGCCAGAAGGCCTGCCGGCGGGATCGCCGCTTGTCGTCGTTCTGCACAGCTCGGGCGGAAACAGCGACAAAATCCGTATGGAAACAGGATACGGATTTGAGCGTCTCGCCGACACGCATGGCTTCGCGATCGTCTACCCGGACGCCTATGAAGGCAATTGGAACGGGTGCAACACGATCGGCGATTACAGCGCCAACACGCTCGATATCGACGACGTCGGATTCCTGACGGCCGTCGTCGACAGGTTGGTTGAGGATCTTGACGTCGATCCGGACCGCGTATTCGCTGCTGGCGTTTCTCGCGGCGGCCACATGGCTTTTCGTTTGGCGATCGAAAAGCCCGTCCGCTACCGCGCTATCGCAGCGGTCGCGGCGAATGTTCCGGCGGCGGAGAATTTCAAATGCGAGGCGGCGGGGCGCGGCGCTTCTTCGGTCATGATCATGAATGGGACTGAAGACCCGCTGAACCCATTCGACGGCGGGGAAGTGACGCTCTTTGGCCTCTATGAGAGAGGTCGTGTCATGTCCTCGCGGGAGTCGGCGCAATATTTCGCCGATCTCGGCGGCGTCCGCGGCGAGGGCGAAGCGGTCGCAGTCGGGGGAGAGGGGAAAAATCTCGTGCGGACGCGGTGGCTTGGAGACGGAGGCGTCGAGATTGAACTCGACGCCGTCAATGGCGGCGGGCATGTGTTTCCCCAACCCTATCGCCGGGCGCCGCGAATTCTCGGGCGGACGCCGAAGAATTTCGACGCCGCCAGGCTGATCTGGGAGTTCTTCGATCGTCAGACGGCGTTTCCTGAGACCGCCGAGCCGGCGCGGTAATGATTTATTAACTCAAAATCGACTCAGGTGAGTCGCAAGAAGCGGCGCACCGGATACGCCGCGAACGGGCGATTCGTCCCGATCTTCATTTTTGCGCATTGCGCCGGGGTTTCGATTTGATGCGTTTGTCGTGGCGGCTTGTTGTCGATGTGATCGCGCCGGCGCTGTTCACCTGCTGGATCGCCTATTTCGCCTATGACGCCATGGTCGGCGCGACCGGCTACCGCGTGCTGAGCGCGCTCGAGGCCGAGGAGGCCGCGAAAGCGGCCGAGGTCGCGGCGCTGACGGCCGAGCGGCGGCGGCTCGAACAGATCGCCGCGCAGCTCAATCCGAAATCGCTCGATCCCGACATGGTCGACGAGAAGATTCGCTCCGTCCTTGGCTACGTTGCGCCGGGTGACGTCGTCGTGCCGCGCGACCAGCTTGAGGAAATCCTTGGCGAGGGGACCGGGAAATAGGTCTTGTGACGGCTCTTGTGAGGCGGGGGGCCGTTCCCTAAAAGCGGTCATCCAACGCCGGAGACCCTTCGCATGGCCGCCAAGCCCGCCCAGAAAGCCGCCCAAAAGAACGCCAGGTCCGACAAGGCCGGATCGGCGAGCGACCTTAAGGCGACGAAGGCTGAACTTCTCAAATATTACAGGGACATGCTGCTCATTCGCCGGTTCGAGGAGCGAGCCGGCCAGCTTTACGGCATGGGGCACATCGGCGGCTTCTGCCACCTCTATATCGGACAGGAGGCGGTCGTCGTCGGCGTCGAGGCGGTGAAACGACAGGGCGACCAGACCATCACCGGCTACCGCGACCACGGGCACATGCTCGCCTGCGGCATGGACCCGAAAGGCGTCATGGCCGAGCTGACGGGCCGCGAGGGCGGCTACTCGAAGGGCAAGGGCGGCTCGATGCACATGTTTTCGAAGGAAGCCGAATTCTTCGGCGGCCATGGCATCGTCGGCGCGCAGATTCCTCTCGGCGCCGGGCTCGCCTTCGCCAACAAATACCGCAAGGACGGCCGCGTCAGCCTCACCTATTTCGGCGACGGCGCTTCAAATCAGGGGCAGGTCTTTGAAGCGATGAACATGGCGCAGCTCTGGAAGCTTCCCGTCGTCTTCATCATCGAGAACAATCAGTATGCGATGGGAACGAGCGTCACGCGCGCCCATTCCGACACGCATCTTTATCGCCGCGGCGCCGCCTTCGGGATTCCCGGCACGG
>JBMOOR010000210.1:8940-9515 GCA_049324555.1 Pseudomonadota bacterium
GTTCTCGAAGTCCGCGAAGCCGCACGCGTCGCGGTCGATCATGCGCGCGAGGGCAAGGGGCCTTATATCCTCGAGATGAAGACCTATCGCTATCGAGGGCATTCGATGTCGGATCCGGCGAAATACCGGACGCGCGAGGAGGTCGACAACGTCCGCGAACACAACGACCCGATCAAGCGGTGCGAACAGCGCATTTTCGACGGCAAGTTCGCGACCGAAGCGACCCTCAAAGAGATAGACAACGAAATCAAGGCGATTGTGAAGGACGCGGCGGACTTCTCGCTCGCAAGTCCGGAGCCGGCGCCTTCGGAACTCTACACCGACGTCCTCGCGTGATCGCGAGCGGGCGGGAAGGCGGGGCTCCTTGTCGGATCGCAGGATTTCGCTCCTTCATTTCTTTCCGTCGTTCGCGATCGGCGGCCAGCAGAGGCGGCTTGCGGCCCTGATCGAGGGCCTTGGTCGGGAGTTCGCTCATCGCATCTGCTCGCTAGACGGCGATCTCGGCGCGCAGGCGTTGATGCCCGACAGCGCTTGCACGACCGTCGAACCCTTCGTTCTTCAGAAATCCCGGCTCG
>JBMOOR010000211.1:0-9453 GCA_049324555.1 Pseudomonadota bacterium
GCGCGCCCCCCCCCGCTTCTGGCGGGACTGCGCGCTCGATCGCCGCAATGTTCTCTTGCGACAGCACGACGTTGAGCGCGCCGATGTTTTCCTCAAGACGCGAGATCTTTTTCGTGCCTGGGATCGGGATGATGTCATCGCCCTTCGCCATCACATAAGCGAGCGCGATCTGACCGGGCGTTGCGTCCTTGGCCTTCGCGATCGCGGCCATCTGATCGACGAGTTTCAAGTTCGTTTCGAGTGCGCCGTCCGCAAAACGCGGATTGACGGTGAGGCGATAATCGCCGGCCGCGAAGTCCGCTGCACCGCGATAAACGCCGGTCAGGAGCCCTCGCCCAAGCGGGGAATAGGCGACGAAGCCGACGCCGAAACGGCGGCAGAGCGGGATCATCTCCTTTTCCATCTCTCGCGTCACTATTGAATATTCCGACTGCAGCGCAGCGATCGGATGAACCTTCATCGCCCTTTCAAGCGTCGCCGCGCTCACTTCGGAAAGGCCGAGCGCTTTCACTTTCCCGGCTTTCACAAGATCGGCCATCGCGCCGACCGAGTCCTCTACCGGCACGGCCGGATCGCGGCGATGCATGTAGTAAAGATCGATCGCATCGATTTTTAGCCGCTTCAATGAAGCCTCGCACGCTTCCTTTATGTAGGCGGGATCGTTCGATAGGCCGAGAAAGGCGCCGTCGGCTCCTCGCTTCAGCGCGAATTTCGTCGCGATCACGACATCCTTGCGGCGGCGTTTCAAGAAACCGGAAAGCTGCTCCTCGTTTCGGCCGGCGCCGTACATGTCAGCCGTGTCGAAGAAATTGACGCCGCGCTCGAACGCTGCGTCGAGCACTTTTTCAGCTTCCCCGGCGGAGAGCGCCTCGCCGTAAAATTCCGCAAGTCCCATGCAGCCAAAGCCGAGACGCGATACGGATAGTCCTGATTTTCCAAGCATAACCTTGCGCATAAATGCTCCTTACAAACTGAGGTGAGAGAGCTGTTTGAGGGCCGCGTCCGCGCCGGCGTTAACGCATCGGGCCCTGAAACGGGCAGCGTTATGCGACAGCGAAAATTGGAGAGCGACGAACGATCGAATTTCGATCGCGAAAATCATCTAACACAAAAAACGCGAATCGTCAAAACCAACCGAGCGATGCGCCCCATGGGCGATCAGCTCTCCTCGCGCAAACGATAGCGCCCTGTCATCGGCCAGGAAAAGAGCACGTCATCGAGCTTCGGACCGGCGCCGATATTGTGCACGACCATCGGCCAGCCCGAGGCGCCGATCTTGTCCGTCACGACGCCGATGTGCGGCAGGAAGCCGGCGTCGCCGCGCAAATTCCATGCGACGATGTCGCCCGGCCTGTAATCGCCCGCGTCGAGACTTGGAGCGAGGCGATATCCCTGTCGCGTCAGGTATGTTTCAAGATTTGGGACGCGCCGGTGATCGATATTGGAATCGGGTCCCGACATTCCCCAGAATTGCGGATAGGCGGCGAAATCCCTCTTCATGTCTTCATGCACGAGAACCTGAAGATCGACCCCGAGCGAGCGCAGGCTGCGGACGACTTCGTCGGCGCACACGCCGCGATCGGCGGCGACGTCGCCCATCGGATAGGCGATGCGCCGATAGGACGCGTCGTAAACGACATGGCTTTCGATGCGCTCAAGCGCGGCGGCGGAAAGGCGCGCGCCGAAATCGGCCGGAGCAGCCGCGGCGGCGAACGGCGCGCAAAGGACAAGCCAGAGAGCAGTAAACCTCATGCCTTGAGAATCCGATCCAAATGCGACGCGATCAAGGCTGCGCCGAGGCGTCAATGCGAAAAAGTGATGAGACAGCGGGCGTGACTTCGCCTAACTATCCGCCGATGGAGGGTCCGACCATGAAAGCCGCACTGCTCTTGGCGTTGCGCGCGTCGACCGGCGCGCTGCTCATCATCTGGGGACTGATCAAGGCGGTGGAGCCGTCACGGTCGATCCGGGTGTCGGAGGGGCTTTACGGCGGCGCGCTGAGCGCCGAGGCGCTTCAAACCCCGCTCGGCGTCGCCGAAATCGCGCTCGGCGCGCTCGTCATTCTCGGTCTTTTCCGGCGCATCGTCTATCCGTTGCAGGCGGTCGTTCTGGTCTTTGGGGCGCTCACCTTGTGGAAATACATTCTTGATCCCCTGGGCGCATGGCTGCTGACGTTCGAGACGCGGCAATATCTCTTCTTCCCATCTTCGACGGTCGCGGTCGCATCGCTGATCCTCCTCGCCTTCCGGAGCGAGGATACCTTGACGCTCGACCGGCTGATCGCGCGGAAATAACGCCAAAGCGCGAGGCTAAGGCGACGAGGCGCGGTGAAATCCGGCTGGCGGTTCCTATATAAACGGGCGAAGGAGCCCGCTGATGCTGCGCGACCACCCGATTGCCGAGAACGATGCGATGGACCCGCTGTCGTTCATTCTTAATATTCTCTGGCTCGTCGCCGGCGGCGCGGTTGCGGCGCTCGGCTGGTTCGTCGCCGCCCTTATCATGATCGTGACCATCATCGGCATCCCGTTCGCCAGAGCCGCCTTCGACAACGGCGTCTACACGCTTTGGCCGTTCGGCGTGCGCGCTGTCGCCCGCGACCGGCTCTATGGCGAAGACATCGGAACGGGTCCATTCGGCTTTCTCGGCAACATCGTCTGGTTCATTTTCGCCGGCTGGTGGCTCGCCGTCGGCCATGTGGTTGCCGCGATTTTCCTCGCCGTGACGATCATCGGCCTTCCCTTCGCCTGGGCGCATCTCAAACTCGCGGGCTTTGCGCTCTGGCCGATCGGACGCTCTGTCGTCCGCCATGACATCTGGCGTCAGGACATCGGCTGGCGGCGCGGCGACTACTGACGAGGCTTGCGCGCCGCGCACGCCGAGATACCGTCAATCCCACGCATGACCAAGATCCCCCTCACCCGAATTGAAGTCACGCCCGCGAAAGCGCGCTCGATCCGCGCCGTGGTCCGCGCCGTCGCCTTCCCGGCTGATGGAAGGCGGCGGCTCGCCGCGCTCGAAGATGCGCCCGCCTTCTACGACCTGATCGCAGATCGCCGCGTTTCCGATCCGATCTACACTCTGCCGAAGCCTGCAACCCTTGAAGCCGCACGCGCCTTCATCGCTCGCCACATCGAAGAACACGAACGCGGCGAGGGATTGCTTATTCTTGATTTCGACGAGGCCGGAATTCTCGCCGGCTATCACGACATCCAGATCTGGCCCGAATGGGCGGCGGCCGAGCTCGGCGGCGCGATCCGGCCCGACCGGCAGGGGTCGGGCATGGGCGTCGCCGGCGCGGCGATGGCCTTCGATTGGCTCTTCGGCGCGATCGGTGTCGATCTCATCTGCGAGACTGCCGCGCTCGACAATACCCGCACACGGAGATTGCTCGATCACCTTGGCTTCCGATTCATGGGCGAGATCGAAAGCGAACTCCCCGGCGGCGGGATCCGGCCTTCGCTCTATTGGGAGCTGGCGCGCGAGGAATGGGCGAAACGGAAATCCTGACGCCTCTCGCGTTCCGCGCGGGTCAGGATGTGAAGCATTACACCGCCTGCTTGCGGTCGCCGACGCGACGGACGATGACCTCTTTCCTTCCGCCGAGATGATAGGCGAGCGCGCAGAGAGAAAAGGTCGCCGCGCTGTAGATGTAATACGCCTGATGATAGGCGGTCGCGATCAGCGCAAAGCGAAGCCCCCTGTTCCCGCGGAAAAAGCCGGCGAGATCGGCATTGAGGAGCCCGACGCCCGCCGTCAGCATCACCGCCGCCGTAGGCGCCGCCGGCCAAAGCGGGGGAACGAGGCTCGCCAAAAGACCAAGGACCCAAAGACCGGCGACGCCGGCTTTGAGGCGTTCTTTTGACGACACGTTAAGATCATTGTTCATCCCGCGGCCGGACAGAATGAGATGCGACCACGGCACGGCGCGCTGGAAGATATCGGTGCGAACGACTTCCGAAAGTTTCCAGCGCTTGAGATGCGTTCCGAGCAATTCTGGAACCAGCCGGATCTTCCAACCGGCCTTGCGCATCCGGAAGCCGAACTCGATGTCCTCGATCGAGGGCCGGCCATAACGGGCGCCGTCAAATCCGCCAAGATCGAGATAGACGGATTTGCGAATGGCGCCGCAGCCGGACCAGAACGTATCGGACTCTTCTTTGCCGCGTTGGTGATAATAGCGGTGCACGAGATTCTTGTATTGCGAAGCGAAATTCTTCGCTGGCGGATTACGGTCGTAGGACCCGAAAACCGCGGAAACCTGCGGATCACCGAACGCCTCCCGGATGAGCGCGGCCCCGGTTTCATGAGCGACGACGTCGGCGTCGACGAGCCAGAGAATGTCGCCGGTCGCAAGCTTTGCAGCGTGATTGCGCGCGGCGCCGGGCCCGCCGTTCTGTTTCATCCGGATGATCGTCGCGCCGAGCCGTTCCGCCATTTCGATATTGCCCGGATCGGGCGAGCAATCGTCCACAACGAGAACCTCGGCGACTTCGCCGCGCTCGCGCATCCTGATCAACGGCGGCAACGACAAAGCGAGATAATGCGCCGCGTTATACGCCGGCACGATGACGCTGATTGTCGGCGATCCCGCGCTTGGGGCCGGCGCATTCGCACTCATGGTCTGACCCTTAAGCCTTTATGATCACTTGATGGCGAGAAAGCCCTCAAAGCAAATGTATTTGCAGATGGTCATCATATCAGTGAAGCCGGCCCTGCGCAGCAGCCCGAGATTTCCTTCGGTCGAGAACGGTTCGAGCACGCCCTTGAGGCTGCGTGTCTTCGAAAGAATCTCGTCCGACGAAAAGCCCTGACGGACCTTGAAGTCATTGTAGAGCGAAGCGCAGATATCCTGGAAGCGCGCGTCTGGCCCACGCACCTTTTCGAACATGATGAAGGCGCCGCCCCAATTGAGCGCGTTGTAGATCTTGTTGAAGATTTCCTGACGATGGCGCGGCGGCGTGAACTGCATCGTATAATACGAGACGATGAGATCGGCCGGTTCAAAATCGAACGTGCGGACATCGTCGACGAGAAGCTCGACATTCCCGATCCCGGCGCAATGCTTCTTCGCTTTCTCGATCATCGGCTTTTCGGTGTCGATGCCGATCCACCGCGCATTCGGTTTCCCCTTGTGATGCGTCGCGAGCTTTTTCATGAGCTCGCCCGTCGAAACCCCGATCTCGCAGCAGACGCTTTCATTCGACACGAAATAGTCGCTGAACTGGCAGACGAGATCGTGCCCTTCCTCATACATCGGCACTGACTGGCGTATGTGGTCGACGAAAGTGTCGGCGACGTTGCCGCCGAAAGTCCAGTTGGCGTTCCCGGCTTCAATCTTGTGACCGACGTTCATCGTAAACTCCTCAGCGTTCAGCCTGATCGGGCAGCAAGCGTCGTGCCATTCTAGCGCATTTTGGCCTAAATCGAGGCAAGCCGCCTCGCCTTTTCGGCGACAGATCCGAGATTCTTTTCCGCGGCTTTCTCGGCGACAAGGTTAAAATAGGCGGCGAGCGCAGCCTTCTCGCTCCAGTGCGCTTGGAAGGCCGATTTTCCGCACGCGCCGAGCCGTGCCCTCAGCGTCGGATCGCGGGCGAGGCGGATCGCCGCCGCATAGGCTTCAGATGCGTCGTCGAAAAGGAAGCCCGCCCCGCTTTTTTCGATGATTTCCGGAAACGGCCCGAGATTGCGCGCGATGATGGGCGCGCCGGCGCGAAAGGCTTCGAGCGCGACCAGCGGAAAGACCTCGTAACAAACTGACGGCAAGATCACGGCGGCGGCGCCGGCGTAAAGGGGGCCGAGCGCCTCAGGCGCCATGCGGCCAAGGAACCGGATCGAGGCGGATCCGCCGGCGAGGCGGCGCAATTCCTCGCCCTCGCCGCCCTCCCCGACGACGACGAGATCAAGACCTTCGCTTTTACGGAACGCCGGAATGAGATCGTGCAGTCCCTTTATCTTTTCGAGCCGCCCTACGAAAAGCGCATAGGGCCGATCCGCGGCGAACGGCCGGCGCCCGCTGTCCTCTCCTCCATCCGGCAGGAATGTCGGCAGCACGCGCATCTCGAACGGGAAACCGAAGCGGCGGTGATTGTCCGCGCTCGACTGGCTGAGCGCGATGAAGGCGTCGATCGACTTCGCCTGGCGCTCGAGAAAATCCGTACGCCGCCACAATTGCGGCGGGCGGCGATGAACGATCTGGCATTTGAAACATTCGCGTCTGTCGCAAAGCTCCCGATTGTGCCGCCAGAGAATATGCGTCGGACAGACGAGCCAGTGCTCATGCGCCGTATAGAGGCGGACGCCTGAGCCTTCCGACAAGATGCCCGGACCGCCTATTTGCGACACATTATGGAAATGCGTGACGTCGAAGTCTTCGCTGAAGAAATCGCGGACCGCGTTCGCATAGGCGAGCGGACGCCCGGTCTGGTGGGTGATGAGGCTTGCGACCGGTCCAAGCGGGCTTTCGAGCCGCGTGACGGCGACGCCCGGCGGCTCGTCGAATGGCGCCAAATCTCCGAGCGGTTTCGCCGCCAGCGCCTTGTAGGTCTCAGAATCATGAAGGACATTCACGTCGCAGCCCGCGCGCGCGAGCGCGTGTG
Source organism: Pseudomonadota bacterium (assembly GCA_049324555.1). GTDB lineage: Bacteria > Pseudomonadota > Alphaproteobacteria > Caulobacterales > Parvularculaceae > Amphiplicatus. The sequence continues at coordinate 6,600 of JBMOOR010000211.1, forward strand.
CGAACCGGCGCACGTAGACGCCGTCGCCGCCGAAATTGTATGGCGGATAGAAGGTGTTAATGAGCGCGATCTTGAGGCCGCCGGTCACGGCCGCCTCGACCCGAACAGCATCAGCCGCGCCCGGCCGCGCGCGTTCGGATTATTGGGCGCCGACCATTCGGTCGCTGCAACGCCGGTCGCATGAAAAAGCGCGATGGTTGCGATGATAAATGCGCCGTAAATGTGGATCTTTCCGAACGGAACCTTCGCCTTGCTGACGACGCCGAACCGGGCGGCGTCGACACGGCTTTTGTCCGCGGGCTTGACGAGGGCCGGATCAACGCCGTCCGCCGCGACAAAACCGCGAATGACGGGGCCGAACGGCGGAAAGTAAAGATCGGTTCCCGCCCGGACAAGACCCGTCGCTGCGTTCATCGCAATCGTCGCATAAAGGATGCCGGCGATCGCGCGGCTGAAAGGCGAGCGCCCGGCGAATTTCAAACGCGAACGCGCAGAACCCTGCAGGTGAAAGAGTTGGCGCAGATCGTTCATGCGCGGCAGCGTATGGCGAAAGCGGACATTTTCGGCGCCCCTAAACCCGAGATACGCGCGCGCGACCAGGATTGCGAGGAAAACATAGGCGACGATCGCGTGAGCGAAGACCAATGTCAGCTTGAATTCCTGCAGGCCGAGCGGCTTGCGGAAATAGATCATGAAGCCGGTGACGGCGAGAACGGAAACAAGGATGGCGATCGCCAGATGCAGCCGACGCAGGGAACGCGCGTACGGCCCTTGCGGCGCGTTCGCTGTCGCTAGGCCTCGGCTGCGCACGATTGTTCCGCGATTTCGCGCACGCCTGAGCGCCTCAAAAAGACTTTGCCGTCGCGTTCCTCAACATCGAACATGCGGAGCTTGAACGACTTGCAGTTTGATCCGCCGTCGCGCCAGGAAAAGCGCATGCCGTGGCCGGGGCAATGGATCGTGTCCTGATCGTGCCAGCCGTCCGCAAGGTCGACGCCGACATGCGGGCAGAGGCGCGAATAGGCTTTGATCTCGCCCGACGATTCCCGCCAGAGGATCGCCTTGGCGTCGGCGAAATCGACGGCGACCTTCCGGCCGCTGACGAGTTCCGAGACGGCGCAGGCCGGACCGTCCGCAAGCATATGGCCGACTTTCAGCATCGTCGTCTTGTGCGGCTCAAGCTTCGGCCGCGGTTCATAGGACGGCGCGCCGCGGCAGCGGCCCGCCGGAAATACTTCGAGCGCCTTGAACCGACGCTGCTCGAGATCGCGCGAATTGTGCCAGTGCTCGAAATTGAACGGCGCTTCGTCATTGAACTTCGGCGCGTGCGGATTGACTCGCGTCGTCAGCGCGACCCGCGTGCGATCGGAGACGTTGACCTGCGTCGAATGCAGCATCTCAGGATTGAACAGGAGGAGCTGACCGGGTTTCAGATCCACATTGTGCGGTTCGGAAACCTGCTGGCCTTTTGCGAGATACATGCTCTTTTCATCGTAATGGACGGGGCGCGCGAACATGTCCGGGTAGAGGATGACGGTGTTGTCGACGGTGACGCCGTCGATCGACCACCATAAATTGATGCCGTCGAAGGAATGTCCGTACCAAGTGTCGATGTGCGCGGCGTGGGAGCGCGCGGGCTTTGCGAGCGCGCCGTGGAACTGATCGGGATCGTAAGTTGAATTCTGTCTCGGACGGCGAATTGCGCGCGAAGCCTGATTTACGATGATGCGCGGATTGCGGAGCGCCGACACCGCGTGATCGATGAGGTCGGCGCGCGACGTTTCAGGCTTGTCCGCCTTCTTCGCGTTTTTTGCGACCTCATACGGAAAGTGAATCCGGATGACGATGAGATGATCGACATAGAAGGGGTGAGCGAGGCCGAGATCCTCCTTGCCGACGCGGTAGCTCCAGTAAAAGAGCGTATCCTTCAGAGCGAGCCGCACATGTTCTTCGAGAAGGAGAACTTTCTCGGTCGGAAAATGTTTGTGCAGCATGGCGAGACCGTCGCGCCGGACGGCTTTCGCCGCTTCTTCGCCGGCGAGTTCCGCAACGCCTTGATAAAAGGCCTCGCAGACCGCCGGGTACACCTCATCATGCGACGTGCAGCGGTCGAGAATGTAATACGCGCCCTTGGAAAGTATCGCGGACGCATCCGGCCTGTCGTTGTTCGATTTGGAGATTATCGCCATAAGCCGCCCCCGCTCGCATCATGTCTCGATAAGACTTTCGCCTTGCAAGCGTTAAGCAATTCCTGCGCCGCGCTCAAGATGACGAAAGAGCGCGGTCATCAGGAGACGGATTTGGCGCGGGCGAGCGCTCTGACCGACTGCAAAAGCCTGGCGTCAAGGACCATGCCGGCGAGCATGATCGCCCCGGCGATGGCCGCGCCGATCAAAGGGTCCGGTTTCAGAATAGTTAAAGCGCCGATCGCAGCGATCCCCGCAGCCGCAGCCGGCAGATTATCGGCAAGGCCTGGACGCGCGGCGAGCCCCCTGGTTCGCAGGTGGACGACGATCCAGAGCGCGAGCGCGCCCGCGACGCTGGCGATCGCCGCCCCGACAGCGCCGAGGCTCGGCGTCAGGATGAAACAGAGGCCGATGATGACGGCGGCGCTCACGCATTGCGCCGCGAGAAGAGAGCCCTGCCGTTTGCCGGCGACGAGCATCCAGCGCGCATTGCCCGACGCGAGAACGAGCCCGCCGCTCCAGACGAGAAGGCCGAACGCCTCCCCGGCCGCCCGGAATTCTTCGCCGAACACAAGGCGCATGACGAGCGGGGCGAGCGCCCATAACAAGGCGCAGGAGGCGACGCCCGCCCACGCTGTCACACGAACGGACGCCGACATGATCGAGCC
>JBMOOR010000212.1:0-2641 GCA_049324555.1 Pseudomonadota bacterium
CCCGGAGCGGAAAGGGGGCGATAAGGCTGCCGCCGAAGCCGACATCGACGAGAAAGGTTTCCTCGCACTCGACCCTGAGGCAAAGATGGTTGCCGATGGCGAAATCGCCCTTGGCGTCGCGGAGCACCCCGGCGCCCATCCGCATGACGTCAAAGCCCATTTCGCGGAGCGCCCAGCCGAAGACACCGTTCATCTCGTAACACCAGCCGCCGCGGCGCCGGTCGACGATCTTGTCATAGGCCGCCGCCACATCGGTGTTGAGCGGTCGCCCCAGCTGGACGTCGAGGTTTTCAAAGGGAATCGAGAGGACGTGCGAGCGCATCAACGCCTTGAGCGTTTCAGGACTCGGCGCCTGTGATCCCGAATATCCGATGCGGTCGAGGTAGCGGCTGAGCTTCATTGTTTTTTCACCGTGTCTTTGTCGCGGGCAGATAGTAACCTTGCGGGCGGGGTGCCAAGGGAAAGCGGCGGAGCGTTGGAGAACTGCGATGAACAACAATGACGGCGAAGAAACAAGATTGAACCGGCGTCACATTCTCGGCGGCGCGGCGGCGCTTGCGAGTGTCGCCATGGCGGCGAAGCCCGCCGCAGCGCAAACCGGGGCGCAATCAGCGCCAGTCGATCTATCAGGGAAATCCGTCCTCATCACAGGAACGAGTTCCGGCTTCGGGCGGCTCGCCGCGCTCCATTTCGCGCGATCGGGGGCAAGTGTCATCGCCTCGATGCGCAATTTCAACGGCGGCAAGCGTCCCGAGGCGCAGGAACTTCTCGATACGGCGTCGGCCGAAAAGCTGAAACTTAGCGTCATCGAAATTGATGTCACGAGGGACGATCAGGCGGCGGCCGGGGCGGCCAAGGCCGAAAAGATCGCCGGCGGCGCGCTCGATGCGCTCGTCAATAACGCCGGGGTCGGCATCGCCGGACCGATCGAGCTTCACGATTATGCAGCGGCGATGAGGCAGTTCAACACCAATCTCTTCGGCTATCACCGGATGGCGCGCGCCGTGCTGCCGAAAATGCGCGAGCGCCGGCAAGGACTGCTGGTTCAGATCTCCTCGCAGCTTGGCCGCGTCATCCTGCCGAACATCGGCATGTATTGCGCGACGAAATACGCCGTCGAGGCGATGTTCGAGGCGATGGCCTATGAACTTGCGCCCTTGGGCGTCGATGTGACGATCGTTCAGCCCGGCGGCTATCCGACGAAGATCTGGGCGAATGGCGAGCGCTATTTCGCCGAACTGATGGAAAGCGCGGATGCAGAACGTAAGGCCGCCTTCGCCGGCCATATCGAAATGGCGCAAGGATTTTTCAACGGCGGCGGTTCGACGGACCCGATGGATGTGCCGCGCGCGATCGCAGAGATCATCGCCATGGCGCCCGGCAAGCGCCCGTTGCGCAGGCCCGTTCATCCGAACACGCAAGCGACCGACGCGCTCAACGCCGCCCACGCGCAGGTGCAGGCCGCGGTATTGGGGCAGGGCCGCTACAAGGCCTGGCACGACGCGGTGACAGACTGAAAATTTTCGCTCGATCGGCTCTTGCTCCTGACGTTGCGTCAGGCGCTAGCGGTTTTCCATGACCAAGGATGAAGCACTAACGATCGGGGAAGTGGCGGCGCGAACGGGCCTTACGGAACGCGCGCTCCGTCACTATGAGAACGAAGGCCTCCTGAAGCCGTCGCGAACGGCCGCGGGGCGCAGGTTCTATGTCGCGCGCGATCTTGAAGCGCTTGCTCAGGTGAGCGCATTCAAGCGCGCCGGTTTCACCGTTGCGCAGATTCGCTCGCTGATTCGCGGCATAGCGGAACTGTCGTTTCTCGTCGATGCGCAGCTTAGCGCGCTGAAGGCGCAAGCGAACGAGATCGAGACAGCCGTCTTGCTTCTTTCTTCGGTCAGGGAACGGCTCGGCAAGGGCGAGGCGCTCGGCGCCGCGACCCTCTGCGAGCTCATCAGGACAGGAGAAAAAACCATGGAAGAAAAGCAGTGGAAGAAAGTGCTCGACCGCTACTACACGCCGGAAGAGCAGGCGCATTGGCGCGAGAAGAAGGTCGACCTCGCGAAGGCGGCGGGATTTGATCAGGCGGCCTACACGAAGGCTTGGGAGGATCTGTCGGCGCGGATCGAGGCGGCGCTGCCGCTCGACCCCGCATCGGACAAGGCGCAAGGCTTCGTGGAGGAGTGGAACAAACTCCTCGAGCCTTTCATGAAGATCGCTTCGCCTGAAATGATGAAGGGCGCCGCGAATATGTGGTCGCGCATCGAAGAATGGGAAGGCGACGTCAAATCGCCCGTTTCGTCGAAAGCAGCGGCGTTCATCCGTGAAGCGATGAAGCACGCGATGGTCTGACGCCTCCTTTTGCTGGAGCCGTTTCGTGCGGCTCCAGCCGTTCGGGCTCGGACGCGAGGATGACGGACTCCTCGAAGCGGTCGGCCTTCGCCATCTGCGGAAAGAAGCGGAACCAGGAAAGCGCGGTGACGATTGCGACCGCGCCGCCAAGGAGGACGGCGCCGACGGGCCCGAGGAAACGCGCGGCGACGCCGGATTCGAATTCTCCAAGCTCGTTCGAGGCGGAGATGAACATGAACGAGACCGAGGCGACGCGCCCGCGCATGGCGTCGGGCGTTGCGAACTGGATGAGCGC
>JBMOOR010000212.1:2651-9308 GCA_049324555.1 Pseudomonadota bacterium
CGGCGGCCCCCGTGATCGCAAGCATCGCCATCGAAAGCCAGAACAGCTTCGACCATGCGAAGCCGAGCGTCGCCGCGCCGTAGACGACGATCGCCCACAACATCCACCGACCGACCTTCCGGTCAAGCGGCCGGACGGCGAGGAAAAAGGCGACGATCGCGGCGCCAAGCGCAGGGGCCGCGCGCAAAAGCCCGAGCCCCTCCGCTCCCGTGTGGAGAATGTCACGCGCGAAAACAGGAAGCAGCGCCGTCGCTCCGCCGAAGAAGACAACAATGAGGTCGAGACTGATCGCGCCGAGCACGATCTTGTTGTCGCGCACGTAACGCAGGCCTTCGACCGCCATCGCAAACCCGCGCGCATTGGCGACGGGCGCTTGCTTCGGCGTTTTCGCGATCGCGATGGCGAGGATCGCGCCGACGACCATCACGGTGCTGACGCCGTAAACGATCTCGCCGCCGAGCGCGTAGAGAAGCCCGCCGAGCGCGGGACCCGCGACGGCGGAGACCTGAAAGCCGAGCGAGTTCCATGCGATTGCGCTTGCGAGATCCTCGCGCGGCACGAGCGTCGGATAGAGCGCATTCGACGCCGCCGGCGCAAAGGCGTTAACGCCGCCGAGAACAACCGCCATCGCAAAGACCGTCGGCAGCGCGCTCGAAGCCGGCATGAAGACGCTGGCGATGAGCGCAAGGCTTGCAATGACCCGGCCCGAATTGCTGACGATGAGAATCATGCGCCGGTCGAAGCGGTCGGCGGCCTGACCGCCGATGAGCGATAGGAACAGGACCGGAAGGAACTGCGCGAGGCCGACAAGGCCGAGAATGAACGCGGATTCTTCGACGCTGCGCGTCTGGCGCGCGAGGTCGTAGACCTGCCAGCCGATCGCGACCGCCTGCATCTGGCGCGAACCCGACAGCAATTGCCTCATCACCCAGTATTGGGCGTAGGCGCGGTGACGGAAAACGCTGAAAGAGGGGACGAGCTTCATGACAGGGCGGCGAGGGCGCGCTTCCTATAGGTGAGCGCGCTTGCGTTGGCTATGCCGCGGAGCCGCTTACGCCAGCGAATTTTTCAGCGCGCCGCCGTCACGCCTTCACCTTCACATAGCTCCCCGGCGCGTCTTCGATCGGCGCGAGTTCGCCGTCGCCGGGATGGCGCGCGGGAACCTCGCCCGGCGAGACCTTGTTCAGCCAGTCGATCCAGTAACCCCACCATGAGCCCGGATGGCGCGTCGCGTTCGCCTTCCATTCATCGAGCGCTGCGGGCAGCGCCTCGTTCGTCGAGTGATGATATTTCTTCCGGTCAGGGTGATTGACGACGCCTGCGATGTGGCCGGACCCCGCAAGCATGTATGTGACGCTCGGATTGCCCTTCGAGGCGAAGAGGCGCGCTGTTCTGTAGACGGAATTATGCGGCGCGATGTGATCGGTTTCGCCCGCCTGCATGAAGATCGGAATATCGACGTCGCCGAGATCGAGGCGCTCGCCGTCGATGATCATCTCGCCCCTGGCGAGGCGGTTCTTCTGGTAGAATTCCCTGAGATAGAAAAGATGCACGTTCTTCGGCATCCGCGTCGCGTCGGAATTCCAGTAGAGAAGGTCGAATTTCGCGGGGTCTTTCCCCTTCATGTAATTGTCGATGACGAACGACCAGATGAGATCGTTTGAGCGAAGCATGTTGAAGGTCGTCGCCATGGCGCGCCCTTCAAGGACGCCGCCGGCGGCGTCCATCTGCTTTTCGATCGCATCAAGCTGTTCATCGTCGACGAAGAGGAGGAGATCCCCCGACTCCTTGAAGTCCGCCTGCGCGGTGAAGAACGTCGCCGATCGGATGCGCCTGTCGCCGCGCTTGGCCATGAGGGCGAGCGCGGTCGAGAGCATCGTGCCGCCGATGCAATAGCCGATCGCGTCGACTTCTTCCTCGCCGGTCGCGCGCCTGACGACGTCGAGCGCCTCGAAACAGCCCTGTTTGATGTAGTCTTCGAAGGTCTTGTGCTTCAGCTCCGTCCCCGGATTGACCCAGGAGACGACGAATACCGTCCGGCCCTGTCCGATCATCCAGCGGATGAAGGAGTTCGCGGGCTGGAGATCGAGAATGTAGAATTTGTTGATCCAGGGCGGAAAGATGAGGAGCGGGCGCTTTGCGACTTTCTCCGTCAGCGGATCATACTGGATGACCTGCATGATCTCGTTCTGATAGATGACCTTGCCGGGCGTCGTTGCAACGTTGACGCCGAGCTTGAAGTGATCGAGATCGGCCTGGCGGATCGCGAGGGCGCCGTCGCCGCGATCGAGATCTTCAAGGAGATTTTTCATTCCCTTGAGGAGGTTCTCGCCCTTGCTTTCAATCGTCGCTTCGATAACTTCCGGATTGAGGACCGGGAAATTCGTCGGCGCGATCGCATCGATGAATTGCTGCGTGAAGAATTCCGCCTTCTTCTTCTCGTGCTCGTCCATGCCCTCTAGCTGGTGAACCGTCGATTTCAGCCATTTGGCGTAGGTCAGATAGGACTGCTTGACGAAGTCGAGCATCGGATTTTCGCGCCAGGCGGCATGCGCAAAGCGCTTATCGCCGGGTTCCGGCTCGATTGCGGGTTTGACTTCCTCGCCCGCAAAGCGCCGCCCCATGGTCGCCATGAGCTTGGCGTAATCGCCCCAGAGGTTGAACTGGCGCTGCATGACGGTGCCGGGGTCGGCGGCGAGCGCGCTCATCATCTCCTGGAAGGATTCCCCGACATTCAAGGGATCGGCGGATTTCTGACCCGTCGCGACTTTCATGGCGTCCGTATTTTTGACAAAGAAATCCCGCACGACCTCCTGGCCTGCGCCGGTGACGTCGACGAGGTATTCGGACAGGGCGTCGAAGTCCTCGATGAGGCTTTTATATTCTTCTTTCGCCGCCGGGGTCCTTGCAGCCTTTGGCGGCTCGGCGGCGGAGGACGGCGCGGACGCTGCGGCCTTTTTGCGCGAGGCTTTCCCAGCCGCGGCAGCTGATTTTGGCGATCGATCGGCTTGCGTCATGGGCTCGGTTCGCGTTTAGGTGATTCCAGCTGTTTATAGGGTGGCGCCTCGGTGGGTGCAAAAGTTTATATGTTGGCGATCGCCGCGCTCGCCGCAGCGGGCTGCGCCGGCGGGCTGAAGCGTTTCGCCCCGCCCGGAATCGTCAAATACGAGGAAATCGCCAAGGATGAGCCCATCAATCCGGCGATCGCCGGGCGGATCGAGGAGATGAAGGAAAAAGACGGCGCCGGCTTCCCGAAGCTTGCCGAGCAGCCGACCAAGACGCCCGACGGCATTGCGCAGCCGGAGCGCGCCGCGATGGAGGCCGTGCTCCTCGACCAGCGCGATGCGCTGAACGAAGCAATCGCCGTCGACAAGGCGCAGGCGGCGGCGGAGCGCACAGGCTCTCCTGAAGAAAGCCGCGATGCGCTCACCGACGCTGTTGCAAAGGACGACGCCCTTGCGAGACGCGAACGCGGCCTTCCGCCGCGCCAAGAGAACGCTGAAGCGCACTAGTCATGCCGTCCCCTGAAGAATTCTATCGGATCAAGCGCCTTCCTCCCTATGTCTTCGAGGAAGTAACTGCGCTGAAGGCGCGCCTTCGCGCCGCGGGCCGTGACGTCATCGATTTCGGGATGGGCAATCCCGATATGGAGACGCCGCCGCACATCATCGAGAAGCTGATCGAAACCGCGAAGAAGCCGCGCACGAATCGCTACTCGGCGTCGAAGGGCGTGCCGGGGCTCCGCCGGTCTATCGCACGCTATTACGAACGGCGCTTCGGCGTGAAGCTCGATCCTGCAAGCGAGGTCATCGCAACGCTCGGATCGAAGGAAGGCTTCGCCAATCTTGCGCAGGCGATCACAGCGCCGGGCGACGTCATTCTCGCGCCTGATCCCGCCTATCCCATTCACGCCTACGGCTTCATCATCGCGGGCGGCGTCATTCGCGCGGTGCCGGCGCATGCGCCCGAGGCGTATCTTTCCGGAATGAGCCGCGCGATCGCGCATGTGACGCCGAAACCGACGGCGATGGTGCTGAATTATCCGTCCAATCCGACGGCGCAGGTCGTTGGGCTCGATTTCTACAAGGATGCGGTCGCTTTCGCGAAAAAGCACGACATCTGGATCCTCTCCGATCTCGCCTATGCGGAAATCTATTTCGACGATGCGCCGCCGCCGTCGATTCTTGCGATTCCGGGCGCCAAGGACATCGCGGTCGAAGTGAATTCGCTGTCGAAGACCTATGCGATGGCGGGTTTTCGCGTCGGCATGGCGGTCGGCAATCCGCGCCTTATCGCAGCGCTCGCACGCGTCAAATACGGCGCTTATACGCCGATCCAGGTCGCAGCCTCCGCCGCGCTCGACGGTCCGCAGGACTGCGTCGACGAAATCCGCGCAATCTACAAGGGGCGCCGCGACGCGCTCGTTGAGAGTTTTGCGAAAGTCGGCTGGGAAATTCCCTCGCCTCCCGCCTCGATGTTCGCGTGGACGCCGATCCCCGAGGATTTCAAGGCGCTGGGCTCCGTCGGCTTCGCCAAGAAGCTGATGGAGGAGGCGGACGTCGCCGTCGCGCCGGGCCTCGGCTTTGGCGAGCACGGCGAAGGCTTTGTCCGCATCGGTCTTGTCGAAAATGAGCAGCGCATCCGCCAGGCGGCGCGCAATGTGAAGAAGATGCTGTCGCGGCGGAACGCGGCGTAGTCCTGTTAATAGACTTAGCGGCGTGCTGACGCTTGAGATTGAGCACTGGTTTCGAGGGTCGGGATCGCTTATGCTGAAATTGCAATGACGCAATTCAAGCGCATAACTCAAACGCCCGGCGTGATGGGCGGCAAAGCGTGCATCCGGGGGATGCGCGTGACTGTCGGCATGATCGTCGGCCAGATCGCGGCCGGCCGCAGCATTGACGATCTTCTCATCGACTATCCTTATCTGACGCGCGAGGATGTTCTTGAAGCCTTGCGCTACGCCGCGTGGCGGGCTGAAGAGCGCGAAATCGAAATCTCGGGCGCGTGAAGATTCTGCTCGACATGAATTTGTCGCCGCGCTGGGCAGCCTTGCTGGAGGGTGCGGATTATGAAGCGGCGCATTGGTCCGCGCTGGGCGCTGCCGATGCTTCCGACTTGGAGATTATGGCTTTCGCGAAAGCAAACGACTTTGTCGTCATAACGCATGATCTCGATTACAGCGCGACACTAGCCGCGACCCAAAACGAAAAGCCGAGCGTCGTGCAAATCCGCTCTGAGGACGTCAGCCCGGAGGCGGCCGGCATTTGGGTCATCGCCGCTCTGAGGAGGGCGTCGGTCGAATTGGCCGAGGTCGCTTTGCTCACAGTCGAGCCGGGACGCGCGCGGTTGCGCATTTTGCCGCTGCGCTCACAAGTTCAGCCGACTTGATTACGCATCGACAACCGCCCGCTGATCCGGCATAGGACGGCCGCAAGAGCCAGCCTTGTCCAAAGGGGAGCGTCCTATGGCCACCGAAGAATTCCTCGACCGAATCCTGACGATGGAAATCGCCCGCTGCACCGAGGCGGCGGCCATCGCCGCTTCGAAGATGATCGGGCGCGGCGACAAGAACGGCGCCGATCAGGCGGCGGTCGCCGCTTTGCGAGAGGCGTTCAACAAGCTCGACATCGACGGCACGGTCGTCATCGGCGAGGGCGAGCGCGACGAGGCGCCGATGCTGTTCATCGGCGAGAAGGTCGGCACGAAGAACGGCCCGAAGGTCGACATCGCCCTCGATCCGCTCGAAGGGACGGACCTGACCGCCAAGGGCATGGGCAATGCGCTCGCGGTTGTCGCGATGGCGAGCGCAGGCACGATGCTTCATGCGCCCGACACCTATATGGACAAGATCGCGATCGGGCCCGGCTATCCCGAAGGCGTCGTCGATCTCGACGCATCGGTCGATGTCAACATTCGCGAGCTTGCGAAGGCCAAGCGCGTCGATCCCGACGACATCACGCTTTGCGTGCTCGATCGCCCGCGCCATCAGCATATCATTGAGGGCGCCCGGAAAGTCGGCGCCCGGATCATGCTCATTCCGGACGGCGATGTCGCCGGCGTCTTCCACACGACGGAGCCCTCGACCGGCATCGACCTTTATGTCGGACAGGGAGGGGCGCCCGAAGGTGTGCTCGCGGCTGCGGCGCTCCGCTGCGTCGGCGGGCAGATGCAGGGGCGGCTTGTCTTCCGCAACGACGACGAGAAGATACGCGCCGCGCGCGCCGGCATCACCGATCTCAACCGCAAATACTCTCTCATGGACCTTTGCGGCGGCGACGTGTTTTTCGCGGCGACCGGCGTCACCAACGGAACCATGCTGGACGGCGTCAAATGGGAGCCGGGGCATGTGACGACCCACACCGTCGTCATGCGGTCGAAAACCGGTACTATCCGCTATATCCGCGCACGGACGCGGCGCTAGATCATCGCGCCTTGATTCGGAATCAAGGCGCTCGATCTAATCTCTGATTTGCGCGGCGTTTTTGCGCAAAACCGCACACACTTTTGCGCACGCCGCTTTAGATCAGCGTGACCTTGCCCCTTCAAACGCAGCCGAAATGGAAGCAACATTTTGGCTGGAAGAAGGAGGTTATGGATGGCGAGGAAGCGTTATTCGCCTGAGGAGATCATCGGCAAATTGCGGTCGGCTGAGGT
>JBMOOR010000213.1:0-9301 GCA_049324555.1 Pseudomonadota bacterium
CTGTCCGGTGATGACGAGCGTGAGCCTTGCCCCGTCCGCCGACGCGGCATTGAGGAAACGCACGAGGCGGCGATGGGCTTCAGCCTGTGTCAGGCCATGAAGGTCGAGCGTGCGCTCGACAGGAAGGCGCTTGCCCCCCGCCGCGCGGTCGCGCTTTGGGTCGCCGGCCCCGAAGGCGCGAGGCTCTTTTTTGGCGAGGTCTCGCGCCGCGACAGGGGCCTTTGCGTTCGCCCGCCTTGAAGCGGGCGCGCCCGCACTCGCCGCTTGCGCCTTCACCGATTTCGGCTTGTGCGGCGCCGACGCGGCGGCGCGCGCGCGTCTTGCGGGAGCGACATCGCGAACGGCGCGCCGCCAGAGCGCGCGTTCTTCTTCGCTGAGGTCCCGCCGCTTCATGATCGGGGCGCGGCGGCGAGCCGCTCGACGACCGCCGCCGGCAAGAGGACATGCATGCCGCCCGTTTCATTGAAGGCGCCCGCAACCTCGCCCGCCTGCGGGCCGCTGCCGACGAAAACGTCGCCCCTAAGGGGCCCCTTGATCGCGCCGCCTGCGTCCTGAGCGATCACGAGCCGGCGAACCGCGTCTTTCCCGTTTTCGTCCGTACCCGGAATATTGATCCAGACCGGCGCGCCGAAGGGCGCATAGCGCGGATCGATCGCAAGCGAGCGCCCGGACGTCAATTGCACGCCTTCAGCGCCCAAGGGGCCGAGCCGGCTGTCCGGCAGGGCGTCAAGAACGCGGAAAAAGATGAACGACTCGTTCGATTCTCGCACCGCTCTTGCGTCCGCCGGCGAGGCCTTGTCGAGCCAGGCGCGGATCGTTTGCATGCTGACGGTTTCTTTTGAAAGCGCCCCCATGGCGATGAGCGTCCGCCCGATCGCGGTGTAGGGCTTTCCATTCGCGCCGTCATAACCGACGCGCATTTCCTTCCCCGCGATGCGGATCCGCCCTGAGCCCTGGATCTGCAGGAAAAAAAGATCGCTCGGACGCATATAGGCGAGGACGCGCGCTCGGCCGGCGAGGGCGCCGGCGTTGATCGCCGCGTGATCGGGATAGGGATCAAGAGCGCCGTCGACGACCTTCCCTGCGATCTTCTCCCCGGCGAATTCGGGCCTGAAGCGGCCGAGATCGACGGTCACGAGATCGGCGGGCCGGGCGTAAAGGGGGGCGGAAAATTCCGCCGTCCGCGTCGGCGTCGCATCGTAGAAGGGTTCAAAGTAGCCGGTGAACCGTCCGGCCGGCGAAAGCCTCGGCGGGCGGCCCTCAGCAGGACCGCCAGGCCTCGGCTCCAGCCGTTCGAAAAAGCGGACCGGGCGGAAGTGATATTCATAGAAAGCGCGCGCCGCGCTCGTTCGCGCATTGTCGTCGGCGTAGGGCCGCTCAAGAACGCGTGCCGCTTCCCCGCACGCCTCCCGCCAGTCCCCTGCAGCGCCAGCGAGGGAGAAACCCTGCGGCGCTCCGGGCCCCAACGCCTCGGACGGATTGGCCGGCGCCGCATCGGGCAGTTTCAAGATGCGCGCGCAGGATCTTAAAAACACAGGCAGCGTTTCGGCGGCGTCATCAAGGCGCCAGCCTTCAAGATCGGCGAACGAGGCAGGCTCAAAAGCAAGGCCCGCCGGCTTGAAGGCGTCGTCCGGAAGTTCTCTCTTCCCGTCGCCGATGACGCCGGAAAAGACGAGGCCCGCGGCGCCGACCGCAACGATGAGAGCGGCGGCGAGAAGGCGGGCGATGTTGCGATCGTCGAGGATGTTCACGCGCCGAGCCAGAATTTGTCGGCGTCAGGCGCCGCCGGTTGCAACGAGGACCCAATTCGGGTCGGCTGAGTTCAATGGCCGGGAAAAAGTCCAGCGGTCCTTGACGAGATCGATCCGGGCGGGATCGCCGGCGACGACAGCGCCATTCCGATCATAGGTCGTTCTGACCTGATTCGAGGTGAAATCGGCGACCGCAACCATGGCGCCGTCTTCGACCTTCGACGACGCGATCTTCGCTTCCTCAATCCCGACGAATTTGAGGTCATAGCGATGGCCGGCCCCTTCGCGCGCCGAGAGCGCGGAGCGGAAGGCCTCAAAAACCGACGGGCTGAGGAATCGGCGGATGCTCTTCAGATCGCCCGAGGCGAACGCCTCGACAATAAGTTCGTAGGCGGACCGTGCGCCATCGAGGAACGACCGCTCGTCGAATGCGGGATCGGCGGCGCGCAGCGGTTCGGCCGCTGTGGAAACCGGCGGCAATGGCGGAGCGGGCTGGGTTTCGACCTTCGTTTCCGCTTCGCGCCCCTCGCGCGGCTTCGCCCGCTGCAGTCCTTCGACGTCGCGGGTGCGCTCCTCGCCGGTGCGCGCGCCGAGGACCGAATAGAGGCGGTAAAGGATGAACGCCGACAGGGCGATGAATATGATGAGCGAAGGATCCATAATTCTGTCTTGTCGCGCGCTCGATGCGAACCCCGGCCCAGCCGACGCCGCAAAGCCAAACCCTATCTTGGCCCTCTCGCCCGCTGAGCGCCAGCCGCGCGGAGCGCCCATGAGCGCTCCATATATAGGCGATATGGTGACGAAAACACCAAGGCCGGCTGCAATTTCATCTTCAGACCGTTAGGAAATGGAAGGTTGCGGGCTGCAGCGAGCGCTCGGCGGCTCCGCCGAACGCGCCGGGTTGCCGCACCGACCCATGGCGTGTATGACGCGCCCCTCATTTGGAATTCAGGGTGATAGCCATGTCGGAAACGACGCCCAACGGCGCTGCGCCGGAAAACAACGCGCCAAGCCTGCGCGTCCTCGCTCAATATCTCAAGGATCATTCCTTCGAGAACCCGCGCGCGCCGGCGAGCTTCCGGGACGCCGGCGGAACGCCCGGCATCGAGGTCAATGTCGACGTCAACGCCCGCGGCCTCGGTTCGAGCCAGTTCGAGGTCGAGCTTTCGGTTTCGGCGCGGGCGCGGCGCGCCCAGGAGGTCGTGTTCGTGGTCGAGACGACCTATGCCGGCGTCTTCGAGATCACGAATATCCCGGAATCGCAGATCGAACCGATCCTCCTTATCGAGTGCCCGCGGCTGCTCTTCCCCTTCGCACGCCAGATCGTCGCGGAGACGACGAGCGCCGGCAATTTCCCGCCGGTCATGCTCGATCCGATCGATTTCCTCGGGATCTATCAGCGCAATCTCGCCGCACGCGCGGGCGCCGAGCCGGCGCCGCTCAGCGCCTGATGCCGCTCGCCGAAATCGATCAGGCGCGCGACGCCCAAAGGCTTTTCGGCCCGAGTTCAGCTTCGATGAATTTCCGATGAGCCTCCGCCTCTTCCGCCGTCCGCAACGGCGCGAGAGGCTTAGGCCTCGCCCGCAAAGCGCGTCTTTCGCCGCGCATCGCCGCCTCGACCGTCCCCTCAGCCGCCTCGGCGAAGTCGAGGCCCGCCTGAAGCCCGCCGGTCAGTTCGATATAAACGGTCGCGAGCAGGCGCGAATCGAGGAGCGCCCCATGCCCGTCCCGCTTTCGCTGGCTCGTGTCGATGGAAAAGCGCGCGCAAAGCGCATCAAGGCTCGCCGGCGATCCCGGAAATTTGCGCCGGGCGAGTAGAAGCGTGTCGACGATCTCGTTTTGTAGCGTCGGGCGGCCCGCGTTCTGAAGCTCGGCGTTGATGAAGGGAACGTCGAAAGCGACGCCGTTATGCGCAATGAGCTCCGCGTCGCCGACGAAGTCGACGAATGCTTTCGCGACGCGATCGTCGGCGAAAACCGGGAAATCCTTGAGGAATTTTTCTGAGAGGCCATGCACCTGGAACGCGCCTTCGGGCATGTCGCGTTCTGGATTGACGTAAGCGTGGAACGACCGCCCGGTGACGGCGCCGCGGACCATCTCGACGCCGCCGATTTCAACGATGCGGTGGCCTTCCTCAAACCGGAAACCCGTGGTTTCGAGGTCGAAAACTATTTGTCGCATGACAGTCTTCTATCGCCATTTGCGGCGCGGGCAACGCTTTGTGGAAAACCTGCGTCGCCGACCGCCGATCCCTCAAGGGTCAGGCCTTCGCTTGGGCGCGCTCGGAAAGCGCCGCCTTGACGCGCGCGCCAAGCTCGGCCATCGGGAACGGCTTTTGAATGTAGGCGACGCCTCCGATCCGATCCATCTGATCGCGCACCGCCGCCTCGGCGTAACCCGACATGAAGATGACCGACGACTTGACGCCGAACTCAGAACGCGCGCGCTCGATGAGCGAGGGACCGTCGATTTCGGGCATCATCACATCGGTGACGATGAGGTCGAAATCCCGATCCTCCTTGAGGATTTCAAGCGCCGCGACGCCGTCTTCGGCGGGCGTCACCTCATAGCCTGACCGTTCGAGCGTGGCGACGACGAAGGCCCTTACGGGGTCTTCATCCTCGACGACGAGGATTCGCCCTGTTCCCGAAAAATCGCCCGACGGAACCGGCGCCGGGACTGGTTCTTCTTCATCGTCGAGCCCGCCTTGATGCGCGGGAAGATAGACCTTGAAGACGGCGCCGCCTTCGGGCGCATTCTCAACCGTGATCGCTCCGCCCATCTGGCCGATAATTCCGTGTACGGTCGAAAGGCCGAGGCCGGTGCCCTTCCCTTCCTCCTTCGTCGTGAAGAAGGGATCGAATATCCGCGCCATGATGGCGTCGGGAACGCCGGGCCCGGTGTCGGCGACTTCGATCAGCACATGCTCCTGCGAGCCGAGGCCGGCGATCTTCAGCGCGTCGGTTTCGGCGGCCGATAGCAATTTCGTACGGATCGTCAGCTTGCCGCCGTGCGGCGCCATCGCGTCGCGGGCGTTGACCGCAAGATTCATGATCGCCGTTTCGAGCTGGTTGCGGTCGACCTTGACGTTTGGAAGGCCGCGCCCGTTCACAAGTTCGAGCTTCACTTTCTCGCCGACCGCGCGGTCGAGAAATCGCGAGAAATCGAGAAGGATGTCGGTGATCGACTGAACCTTCCGCGTCAGCGTCTGCTTGCGCGAATAGGCGAGCAATTGCTTCGTCAGATTGGCCGCGCGTTGCGCATTCTCGCGGATGAGAACGAGATCCTGATAGGCGGGATCGCCCGCAGGATGGCGCAGCATCAGCTGCTCGCAATTGCCCTGGATGACCTGCAGGAGGTTGTTGAAGTCGTGCGCGACCTCGCCGGCGATGAAGCCGATCGCTTTCAGCTTCTGGTCCTGCGCGTGGTCCTGCTCCATCCGTTTGCGGTCCGTGACGTCGACCGTATAGAGAAACGTGCGGCGAACGCCGTAGCCGCCGCGCCGGCGTTTGACGGGCCGCGCATAAACGCCATAGGTGCGCGCTGCGCCGCCCGGGCCGATCGTTGCGTCGATCACCTGCGGCGCGCCGCCCGACGTCGACTTGCGGCGGATTTCAGCGGCGATTTCCTCAATCGCTTCGACGGGGAGGACGCGCGCGAGCGGCGTGTTCTTTTTGACGCCGTCAAATATTTCCGAAAACGTCTTGTTCGCTTCGACGACGCGAGCGTCGCGGCCGATTTCGCCTTCGATGACCGCGAGGCCGAACGGGGCCTCCGAAATGTCGCCGGACATCGCCGGCGCTTCCGGATCGGCGGCGGCTTCGACGATCGCCATCTCGACGCAGACGAATCCTTCACCGACGCCGCCGCGCCGGAAGGCGGCGAATGTCGCATCGACCGGATCGGCGTCGCGGCGGCGGATTTCAGCATGCGCCGGCGCGCCGTCGGCGCGCCAGAGCGCGCGCACGACCTCGCCGCTTTCGCCGAGAATGACATCGTCGATATGGTGAAGTTCGTGGCGCGCAAGGCCAAGCGCCTTGCGCATCGCCGCATTCGCCCAGGCGATCTGGCCGGATTTTTCAAGCGCGAAAACCGGCCGGAGAAAATCGGCGTAGGAGGAGGCGAGAACGTCGTGCTCGGTCTCCTCGACCGGGAGTTCGCGCAGGCGCCACACAACGAAGTCTTTCGCGCCGTCGACAGCGCGCACCGTCACTTCGAACCGCCGCCGCGCGCCGCCGCCTTCAAGGCCGATTTGCTGATAGATGATCTCCGTCGCGTCGGCGGCGCTTTTCGCCGCGCGGCAGAGGCGAAAGAGTTTCGTCGCCTCGGCGCCCTGCTGCGCGAAAAGACGGTCGATGCGCGGGGGAAGGCCCGCAAGACCCATGACGCCCGCATCGCGCGCCAGCGCGAAATAGGCGGCGTTCGCATAGATGACGACGCCGTCGCCGCGCGTGATGAGGCGCGCGTCGGGGTCCGCATCGAGAACGCGTTCGGCGATGCCGAGGCTCTTCAGCATGGCGGAGCCCGCAAGCTCGGCCGCCGCGCTCGCCGATTTCCCCCTGACCCTGTTGATCGCCGCGTTCGCAAGGACCGCGGACGGGGTCGGCCGGAAGGCGGCGAGGAAGAAAATGAGCGCGAGCCCGCCGACGATCGCGGCGAGAGCGCCGCTCGCAAGGCCGAAGACGCCCATCGCAAGAATGTAGGCCCCTGCGGACGCTGCGACGCCAAGCCCGCCCCACAAGGCGCCGAGGAGCGCGTGCTGGAAGAGACGGGCGCGGGTTTCGAGCCGCCGCGCCTCCTGCGCCTCTTCCTTTTCGCGCGCCCGCGCTTCGGCCTCAGCCATCATCGCCGCGATGTCTTCAGCGCCCGGCGGACGGGGCGCAGCGGCGGTCTCACTCTTCTCGGCGGCGGAATCTTCTGTAAATGCGGGTTTCGCGGTCACGGGGGCGCACGCTCCAGTCGTGAAAAGTGTTGACTATGGGGCGACTCGGGAAGCGGCGCTACACGCGGCGCTCGCGAAAGCGGCGCAGTTTTCGACAGTCTCAGTGGGGTCGCGCGCGCTTCTTGCCCATCACGAAGCCGATCACTTTTGCAACCGCTTCGTAATGCTCGATCGGGATTTCCGCGTCGATCTCGACGACTGCGTAAAGCGCCCGCGCGAGCGGCGGATTCTCGACGACCGGCACGCGCGCCTCTTCGGCGGCGGCGCGAAGGCGGAGCGCAAGGTCGTCGAGACCTTTAGCCACGCAGAGGGGCGCCGCCCCCTTGTCCGCATCATATTTCAGCGCGACGGCGTAGTGGGTCGGATTCATGATGAGGACCGTCGCATCCTTGACCGTCGTCATCATCCGCCGTCGCGCGCGCGCCTCGCGCTGCTGGCGCTGGCGGCCCTTGATCTGCGGATCGCCCTCGGATTCGCGCAGCTCGCGGCGGACCTCCTCTTTCGTCATCCTGAGGCGCTTTTTCCATTCGCGCCGCGCCCACGCGTAATCGAGCGCCGCAATGACGGTCATGGCGGCGACCGCATAGGCGATGAGCTTCAGGATTTCGTCCTTCGCGACGCCGAGGACTGCGCGCGGATCGGCGGTCGGCAGGCCGACAAGGCGCTGCTGATCGGGCCAGAGCGCAAAGAGGAGAATGGCGCCGACGACGACGATCTTGCCGATTCCCTTGCCGAAATTGACGAGCGCCGTCGGCCCGAAGAGCCGCTTTGCGCCTTCGGCCGGAGAAAGGCGCTTCAGCGACGGCTTCAGCCGCTCGGGCGAAAAGACAGGGCGCGCCTGGATGAGATTGGCGCCGAGCGCGGCGGCGGCGAAGAGAACGCCGATCCCCGCGAGGGCGGCGCCGAGCCGCAGCGAAACATCGAGAAAGAGCCGCGACAGCGTCTCGCCGTCGACCGCGAATTCGTGCGGCCGGTCGAGAAAGGAGGCGCCCATCGCCGACAGCGCGCCCGCCGCCGGTTTCATCTGAAGGAAAAGCGCAAGGCCCGCCGCCGCGATCATCAGTGTCGCGACGATTTCCTGGCTGCGCGGCGCATCGCCCTTCTTCAGCGCGTCTTCGAGCCGCTTGGCTGTCGGCTCTTCGGTCCGCTGATGCTTGTCGTCGCCCTCCGTCATCGCATCACCTCAGGAAGAGCGCAATCTGCGCCTCGAATTCGCCGAGGAACACCGTCATCATGAGGCCGGTCGTCAGCATCAGGAGCATGAGGCCGAGAAGGAGGTTCGCCGGCATCAGCATGAAGAAAACCTGCGCCTGCGGCATCAACCGGTTAAGGACGCCTGCGGCGGCGTAAAAGACAAGTCCAAACACGATGAAGGGCGCAGCAAGACGCACGCCGAGCGCGAACGCCGCCGACAGCGTCGCAATCATCGTCTCGGCCATGGCCCCGACATTGATCGCCCCGCCGGGAGAAAAGAGGATATAAGAATCGCGGAGCGCGGCGAGAAGCACGTGGTGCAGGTCGGTCGCAAAGATCATCGTCGTTCCGAGGACAGCGAGAAATCCGCCGATGATCGCGCCCTGGATTTGCTGGTTCGGATCGAAGATCTGCGCGAGCGACAGCCCCATCTGCAACGCGATGATCTGGCCCGCGACATTGAGCGCGGCGACGAAGAGGCGCGCGACGAGCCCGAGAAAGAGGCCGACGGCGACTTCGCCGATGACGAGCGCCGGCAATGTGAGCGCGCCGCTCCCGCCAGCGCCCGCGGGAAAGAGGGGCGCAGCGGCGGGCGCGAGCGCCGCGGCGACAGCGAGCGCGACCGCAAGGCGGATGCGCGGGCTCAAGGTGAAATCGCCGAAGGCGGGCGCCGTCATCATCATCGCGCCGACACGCGCAAAGACGGCGAAGGCGATCTCAACGTCGACCGGCAGCGCCGCGAGCATCTGCGCTGACGAGAGAACGGCCATCAGGGTATGTCGCCGCCGGCGACGAGCGCGAAAATCTTCGTCGCGAACCTTCCGAGCGTTGCGCCCATGAACGGCAGCGTCACAGCGATCACGAGAAACATGACAACAATGCGCGGCACGAAGACGAGCGTCATTTCCTGCACCTGCGTCAGCGCCTGAATGAGCGCGATCGCAAGGCCGACGAGAAGCCCCGCGATCATCGCCGGGCCGGCGACGAGAAGCGTCACCATAAAACCCTCGCGCGCGAGGTCGAGAAGCTCAGCGCCTGTCATGGCGAACCCTTATCCAGCCAATATTCTCCCTCGGCAGATTTTGCCGGGCGGATGGTTAAGGGCGGGTGTTCTGAAGGTTAAGCGGCGGTAAAGATCCGCGTCGCTCTATAAGCAACGCCGAAGGCGGCGGACTTTGATCGGCGGTCAAAGTCCGCGCCCGTGTGACGACGATGACCGCACCGCGAACGCTCAGTTCGCGCCGCTGGTCACCGGCGAGATTTCGGCGAGCGTCGCATCGCCGCAAAGCACGTAGACGACGCGATATTCAGCGTAAGCGCCGGGGCTGTCGAAAGAGACCGCCGTCGGCGTCACGACTTGCGGAACGATTCCATCAGGCGGCGTCGCATCGAGATGAACGCGAATGCCCGGCGG
>JBMOOR010000214.1:0-9295 GCA_049324555.1 Pseudomonadota bacterium
GCTCGCGCTGATCGCGCCGGCCGTCGCAGAGGATCAAGCGCTCGCCGACGCCGTCGCCTCCGACTATCCTCACGTCTTCGAGCTTTACAAGCACTTCCATCAGAACCCGGAGCTTTCCTTCAAGGAGAGCGAAAGCTCCAAGCGCATGGCGACTGAGCTGAAGGCGCTTGGGTTCGAAGTCGCTACCGGCGTCGGCGACAAATGGACGAAGACGAAAGCGAAAGCTGACGCAGGCAAGGTGAATGAAGGCGTTGCGGGTTACGGGCTTGTCGCGGTGATGAAGAATGGCGAGGGGCCGACCCTGATGATGCGCGCCGACATGGATGCGCTGCCGCTCGAGGAAAAGACCGGCGTTCCCTACGCGAGCAAGGTCGTTTCGACCGACTACAAGGGCCAGCGCGCCCCCGTCATGCACGCCTGCGCGCATGACAGCCACATGGCGATCATGATCGGAACGGCGCGCCGTCTCGTTGCGATGAAGAATCAATGGAAGGGGACGCTTATCCTGATCGGTCAGCCTGCGGAGGAGATCGGCCTCGGCGCGATGGCGATGCTGAGTGACGGTCTCTATTCGAAATTTCCAAAACCCGATTATGTCATCGCGGAACATACCTCGGGCTGGGATCCGGCCGGCGCCGTCACCTATACGCCGGGCTATACGCTCGCCAACGTCGACAGCGTCGACATCACCGTAAAGGGCGTCGGCACGCACGGCTCGGCGCCGCATACGGGCAAGGACCCGATCGTCATCGGCGCGCAGATCGTCACCGCGCTGCAGACGCTCGTCTCGCGGGAAACAAATCCGCTCGATTCAGGCGTCGTGACGGTCGGCTCGTTCCAGGCGGGCTACAAGCACAACATCATTCCGGATGAGGCGCATTTGAAGATCACCGTCCGTTCGTACAAGGACGACGTGCGCCGGCATCTTCTTGACGGCATCAAGCGCATCGCGATCGCGCAAGCCCAGTCCGCGGGACTTCCGGCGGATCTGGCGCCCGAAGTGAAATATGAAAAGGACTACACGCCGTCGACCTACAACGATCCGGAATTGACGGCGCGCGTCATGGCGGCGGTTGGCGCAAGTATCGGCGAGACTCGCGTCTATGAGCGCGACCCGAGCATGGGCGGGGAAGATTTCAGCCAGTATGGACGCACCGATGAAAAGATACCGACCGTGATGATGTGGGTCGGCGGCGTCGATCCGGCGAAGTTCCGCGCGGGCGTCGATGGAACAGGCCCCATTCCGCCGGGCAATCATTCGCCGCTTTTTGCGCCGGTCCCCGAGCCGACGCTCAAGACCGGCGTGCAGGCGATGACGGCGGCGGCTCTCGAACTCCTCGGCGAATAGCGCCGGGGGGTCACATCGCGCGCAGAAGCAGCATGAGCGCGGTTTCGGTCGCGCGAAGGCGCACGAAATTGCGATCGCCTGCGGAAAAGACGCGGCGTTCGGCGCGTGCGATCCCGCTTCGCGTTGCGAGCGCAAACCAGACAAGGCCGACGGGCTTGGCCGCGCTGCCGCCGGTAGGTCCCGCAATGCCGGTGATCGCGACCGCAATGTCGGCGCGCGATCTCTCAACGGCGCCTTTCGCCATCGCGCGGGCGACGGCCGAGCTGACGCTGCCGACGCTATGGATCAAACCCGTCTGGACGCCAAGGAGTTCGGATTTCGCCTCGTTCGAATAGGTGACGAAGCCGCGCTCGAATACGGCGGAGGCGCCGGGAACATCCGTGATCGCCGCTGCGACCATGCCGCCGGTGCAGGATTCGGCGGCGGCGATCATCAGCCCCTCGGCGCCCGCCTTGTCGACGATCTGCTGGGCGAGCGACCAGATCCGATGCGGCTGCGTCATTTCTTGTTCCTCAATTCGCCGCCGAGATCGGCGTCGATCAGAAGTCGCCGCGCCGCATCTTCGTCGTCGGCGCCGACAAGGACCCGTCTTGGAAAGGCGCCGATTGATCCTTCGACGATCGAGATGTTCTGATCCGCGATGAAATAGTCGAGACCGGCCTCCTTCAGGAGAGCTTCGACGTAAGAAATCAAAACAGGATCATTTGTGCGCATGATCTCTTTCACCGGACGCTCCGAGCGCCGCTCATCCCCGCGCAGGCCAAGGCAACCGCATATGGCTCCAAACCCTCTCCCGCAAGCGGGAGAGGGTAGGGTGAGGGGGCGTCGCCAAGGGCGAATTTCTCCGCATACGGCCCCTCACCCCCGACTCGTCGGACGCATGGTCCGACCCCGCGAGCAGGAGAGGGGAGAAGAGTGCGCCGCGCCATATGCGATTGCCCTGCCGCGCAGGCGGGGATCCATGCATGGTGAAGGAATGGATTCCCGCGTTCGCGGGGATGAGCGGGAAGCGTGTCGGCGAAAGCTCTCATCGCTATTCGGCTGACGGAAGGCGCACAGTCGCGGTCGCCAGCGCGGCGATGCCTTCGCGCCGGCCGGTGAAGCCCAGTTCCTCCGTCGTCGTCGCCTTGACCGAAATCCGGTCGACGCCGATGCGAAGGATTTCCGCGAGCGCCGCGCGCATCGCCGCGCGATGAGGTCCGATCTTCGGCGCCTCGCAGATGAGCGTCACGTCGCAATGCGTGATCGCGCCGCCCTTTTCCGCGACGAGATCGCGCGCCTTTTCAAGGAAAATGCGCGACGGCGCCCCTTTCCATTGCGGCTCCGAGGGAGGGAAGTGATCGCCGATGTCGCCTTCAGCGACCGCGCCCAAAATGGCGTCGGTCAGCGCGTGCATGCCGGCGTCGGCGTCCGAGTGACCTTTGAGCTTCTTCACATGCGGGATGGCGACGCCGCAGAGAATGACAGCGTTCCCGTCTTCGAATTCATGCACGTCAAATCCGTGTCCGGAGCGATATTCGGCCATGCTCGCCTTTCTGCCCAGAAGGATTTCCGCCATGCCGAAATCCTCGGCCTGAGTGATCTTCATGTTGTCGGGCGACCCTGGGACGAGCATGACTTTCATCCCCGCGCGCTCGGCGACGGCGGCGTCGTCGGTCAGCGCTTCGCCCGCAGCCGCCTGATGGGCGGCGAGAATGGATTGGTACCGGAAGCCCTGCGGGGTCTGCGCCCGCCACAAGCCGTCGCGAGGGACCGTGTCGGCGATCGCCGGGCTCTCGCCGCCGTCGGACTTTTTCAACGTGTCGAAGACGGGAAGCGCCGCGATCGCGCCGCCCGACGCTCGCGCCGCTGCGATGACGCGCGCGATCGTCGCCGCGTCGATGAAGGGGCGCGCCGCATCGTGAATGAGGACGATATCGGGCGCGTCCGCCCCAAGGCTTTCAAGGCCGAGGCGAACGCTGTCCTGACGCTCCTCGCCGCCTGGAACCGGCGGCAGGAGCTTCCTGTGAGAAAGGAGCCCCGCCATAGCGTCCGCATAAAGATCGCCGTCATCCGCATGGATGATGACGCGAACGGCGTCGATCTCGGGGTGATCGAGAAAAGCGCGCGCCGTCCGGGCGAGCACAGCCTCACCGTCAAGGAGGCGATACTGTTTCGGCCCGCCGGCGCCGGCCCGCGAACCGCGTCCTGCGGCGACGATGATGGCGATGGTCTTGCCGAAGGCGGGCATGAGCGGGCGAGCTTCTTGATAATGGCGGGCTTTTCATGGCGCGGAATAGCGTCTAGCGAAAGCCCTGTGATCACGATCGGCCCCGTCAATCTCCCGAACACTGTCGCGATCGCCCCGATGTCGGGCGTTTCAGACTTGCCGTTTCGCCGGGCCGCGGCGGCGGGCGGGGCGGGGCTTGTCGTCTCTGAAATGGTCGCAAGCGCCGAACTCGCGAAGGCGCGGCCCGACGTGATCCGCCGCGCCGAAGGCGATCCCGCCGTCCGCCCGTTCGTCATCCAGCTCGCGGGCCGGGAAGGGTGTTGGATGGCGGAAGGGGCAAGGCTCGCGGAAGCGGCGGGCGCCGACATCATCGACATCAATATGGGCTGCCCTTCGCGTCAGGTGACGGGAAAGGCCTGCGGCTCGGCGCTGATGCGCGAACCCGAGAGGGCGATCCGGCTGATCGAGGCGACGGTGAAAGCGACAGCAAAGCCGGTGACGCTCAAAATGCGGCTCGGCTGGGATCGCGCCTTGCTCAATGCGCCGGTCCTGGCAAAGGCGGCGCAGGACGCCGGCGTTCAGCTCATCACCGTGCACGGGCGCACGCGGAACGAGTTTTTCGCCGGCCGCGCGGATTGGACGGCGGTCGGCGCAACGAAGGAAGCCGTTTCAATTCCCGTTCTTGTCAACGGCGATATCGAGACGCTTGAAGATGCGCGCGAGGCGCTTCGCCTTTCGGGCGCTGACGGAGTGATGATAGGCCGCGCTGCGATCGGGCGGCCTTGGCTCGGCGGCGCTATCGCCCGTGCGCTCTTGGGCGGCCGTGTGGTAATCGAAGAACCGTCTCTTGAAGAACAGGCCGCGACTGCGCTCGCGCATTATCGGGACATGATCGCCTATTACGGCGAGCCGCTGGGCGTGCGCATGGCGCGGAAACATCTTGCGGCTTATGTCGACTGTGCGCCCGTTGAATTGTGCAACGAGACGCGACGCGCCATGCGCTCGGAAATCTGCCGCGCCGCCAGTCCCGCTCACGCAGAAAACCTGCTTCGGAAATTCTATGAAAGTGAAGCAGGCGCGCTGACCGCTGCCGCTTAACCATATTGCGGCATTCCTGCAACATTTGTGTTGATTTTTAGCAACAATCGAAGCAATCTCCCCGGCTGCGACCGCCTTTCTCCATGGGGCGATCGCGTCCGTCGGGGGCGGACGAGTGGTAGGGTTCCCGATTTTCGGGATAGTTAGCTCACGAGGGCGTGATTAGCTCGGAAGATGCACATCCGCGCGCGTCGAGTTTCAGCGGACCGCTCATCAGCGGACGGCTGAGGCGCGCGCGCAAGCTCCTTCCAAGATGGGCGATGTCGAATACGACGGCGGCGGCGGCGCTCGCAGGCGCCGGCATCGTTGCGTTCGTCACGACATGGTTTCTCCTTTCACCCGCCGTCGAACGTGTCGACCGCAGCCTCCTGATCGCGCTCATTGTCGGCAACGTCGTCATCGCCGCGGGGTTCGCCTCGCTCATCGGCGCGCGGCTCTGGCATGTGTGGTCCGACCGGCGCAACCAGCTTGCAGGCTCGGCGACGCACCTGAAACTCGTCTGGCTCTTCTCAGCGGTCGCCGTTACGCCGGCGATCATCGCCTTTCTCTTCGCATTCACGATCCTCCGCTCAAGTCTCAACGACGTCTTCGGCGAGCGGATCGAGAATTATCACAACACGGCGCGAGACCTCGCCAACGGCCTCATCGAATTCAAGAAGGCCGAACTTGAACTCCTCGTCAATAACATCGCCTTCGATATTCGGCGCAGCGAAGAGGCTGGCGTCGGCCTTGAAGGAACACCCATCAGTTTTCGCGAATACCTGCTGACGCAGGCGCAAGTGCGCGGCCTTGACGCGCTTTACGTCATGAGCGGTTCTGGGCAGCTGCTCGTGAGAGCGGAGGTGCAGCCGGGATCTTACAGGCTGCCCACGCGGCAGACGATCGACGAACTCATGAAGCTCGGGCCCGGAGGCGCGAGCTTTGGCGTCAACGACGACAAGGCTTTCGACAAATTTCGGTTCATTCAGAAGATTGCAGAGTACGACCAAGGCTATCTCATCGCCTACCAGCCGATGGAGGAGGCGACGACGCGCCGGCTGATCGCTGTCAGCGCCCAAAAGAGCGACTGGGAGGAGGCGCAGGTCAGCCGATCACGCATGGAGCGCATCTTCCTCGCCGGTTATGTCATTCTCGCCTTCATCATCCTCTTCGCGGCGATCTGGCTTGGCCTGTGGAACGCAACGCGCATCGTGCGGCCGATCGGGCGGCTCGTTCAGATGGCGGGCCGCGTGTCGTCAGGCGATCTCGGCGCGCGGGTCGAGGTGCACAAGGACGATGGGGAACTTGGCGTCCTCGCGCGCTCGATGAACCACATGACCGCGCAATTGCAGACGCAGCGCGACGATCTTGTCGAAACCAACAAGCAGTTCGACCGCCGGCGGCGGTTTACCGAAGCGGTGCTGTCGGGCGTTTCCGCCGGCGTCTTCGGCGTCGGCGCCGCGGGCCGGATCACGATCGCGAACAGGTCGGCGGCGGACATCGTCGAACAGGAGAGCGAAACGCTCGTTGGGCGGACATTTGCGGAAATCCTTCCTGAAGCGCGCGAACTTTTCGAAGCCGCCTCAAAGCCGCCCTATGAGGAAACCGAAGGGCAGATCAGTGTTGAACGCGACGGGGGGGTTCGGACCTTGAGCGTCAGGATCGTCAGCGACGAAGTCGACGGTGAGCGAAGCTACGTCGTCACCTTTGACGATATCACGCAGCTCATCAGCGCGCAGCGCTCCGCCGCCTGGGGCGACATTGCGCGCCGCATCGCGCACGAGATCAAGAATCCGCTAACGCCGATTCAGCTCTCCGCCGAGCGACTTCGCCGCAAATATCTCGCCGAAATCAAGAGCGCGCCCGACGTCTTCGACAAGTGCACGGAGACGATCATCCGCCATGTCGGGGATATCGGGCGCATGGTCGATGAATTTTCATCCTTCGCGCGCATGCCGAAACCGGTGATGGCTGAGGAAGATCTCCGCGAGATTGCGCGCAGCGCCGTGTTTTCCCAGCGTGTCGCGTTTCCCGATATCGACATCGAGGTCGATGCGCCGGTCGAACCTGTGCTCGTCCGCTGCGACGGGCGCCTCATCGCACAGGCGCTCGGCAATCTTTTGAAGAACGCCGGCGAGTCGATCAGCGCGCGCGCCGACGGCGCTTCCGCAAAGGGTCAGATTCGCCTCTCAATTGAAGTCAAAGACGGCCATGCGCGGATTTCTGTCGCCGACAACGGCGTCGGTCTTCCGAAGGCGGAGCGTCATCGACTGACGGAACCTTACATGACGACGCGCGCCAAAGGCACGGGGCTTGGCCTTGCGATCGTCAGGAAGGTCGTCGAAGAGCATGCGGGCGCGCTCTTCTTCGATGATTGCGATGCGCTCGGGCCAGGCGGCGCCATTGTCAGTTTGACATTGCCGCTGGCGGCGCCGAGCGGCGGGCGGCTTGCGATTGCGGCGGCCGAGTGAGTGTTGAAGGTTGGGAAGGGCGTTATGAGCATCGATATCCTGGTCGTTGACGACGAGGCCGACATTCGCGACCTCGTATCCGGCATTCTTGAGGATGAAGGGTTCAACCCGCGCACGGCCGCCAATTCCGACGGCGTCTTCAAGGCGATTCGCGAAAGGCTCCCCGCTCTCGTCGTTCTCGATGTCTGGCTTCAGAACTCGGCGATGGACGGGATCGAAATTCTTCAGGAAATCAAGAAGGTCCACCCTGAGCTTCCCGTCGTTATCATCTCCGGACACGGAACGATTGAAACGGCCGTCGCAGCGATCAAGAAGGGCGCTTACGATTTTGTCGAGAAACCGTTCAACGCCGACCGCCTCATTCTCGTCATCAACCGCGCGCTCGAAGCGATGCGGCTGAAGCGGGAGAATGTCGAATTGCGCGAACGCGGTCCGGATTGGGGGTTGATCGGATCATCGACCGCGATCAATGCGCTGCGCGCAGTCATCGACCGCGTCGCTGACGCGCGCTCGCGCGTTCTCATCTGCGGCCCCGCCGGCTCCGGCAAGGAAGTCGTCGCGCGCCTCCTCCACGCCAAGTCGAGCCGCGCGGAACAGCCCTTCATCGTCGTCAGCGCAGCGACGATCGCGCCCGAGCGGATGGAAGAGGAGCTCTTCGGCGTCGAGGGCGACGGCGGCCGGCCGAAATCGATCGGCCTCCTTGAGCGCGCGCATGGCGGCACCTTGATGTTCGATGAGGTCGGCGACATGCCGCTTGAAACGCAAGGCAAGATCCTGCGCGTTCTCGTCGACCAGCGCTTCCGCCGCGTCAGCGGCGACGCGCCGGTCAGCGTCGACGTCCGCATCATCTCATCGACCTCGCGCGACCTTCTTGCAGATTCCGCCGAGGGGCGCTTCCGCGAGGACCTCTATCATCGCCTCAATGTCGTGCCGATCGTCGCGCCGTCGCTCTCTGAGCGCCGCGACGACATTCCGGCGCTCGCCGCCTACTTCATCGACCGTATTTCGCGCGCGTCCGGTTTTCCGAAGCGGAGCCTCTCGGCGGAGACGATGGCGGCGCTGCAGGCTTATCACTGGCCGGGCAATGTGAGGCAGCTTCGCAACGTCATCGAGCGGACGCTGATCCTGATGGGCCGCGACGCTCACCTTGAAATCACTTGCGATCATCTGCCGGCGGAAATCATCGACGCCGGGCTTTCAATTCCGGCGGGCGAGGGGCTTGAACAGATCATCGCGCTGCCCCTCCGTGAGGCGCGCGAGCGCTTCGAGCGCGAATATCTGATCGCCCAGATCAACCGTTTCGGCGGCAATATCTCAAGAACCGCGTCCTTCATCGGGATGGAGCGTTCGGCGCTGCACCGCAAGCTGAAGGCGCTCGGCGTCGGCGGCGCCGCAAGGGTCGAAAGCGCTTAGGCGCACACGCGCCGACGGCTGAATTCAGGAAAAAAGACAATGCGCATCATTATCTGCGGCGCCGGCCGCGTCGGGTTTGGGATCGCTCGGCGGCTGTCCGCCGAGAAGCACGAGGTGACGGTCGTCGATCAATCGAAAGAGCTTGTAAGGACGCTCTCCGAACGTCTCGACGTCCGCGGCGTCGTCGGCAACGGATCTTACCCGGACGTTCTCGCCGAAGCCGGCGCACGCGAAGCGGATCTGATGATCGCCGTCACCGTTTCGGATGAAGTCAACATGATCGCCTGCCAGGTCGCGCATTCGCTGTTCAACGTTCCAACGAAGATCGCGCGCATCAGGGCTGCCGGCTATCTCGATCCGCGGTATTCGGACCTTTTCGCCCGCAATCACATGCCGATCGACGTCATCATCTCGCCTGAGCGCGAAGTGAGCGAGGCGATCATGCAGCGCATGTCGACGCCGGGCGCCTTCGAGACAAAGTCCTTCGTCGATGGCAATGTCTGGGCGGTCGGCGTCCGCCTGCAGGAGGATTGTCCGATTCTCAATTCTCCGCTGCGCCAGGTCGCCTCGCTCTTTCCGGATCTGAAGATCACCATCGTGCTGATCAAGCGCGAAGACCGCATCTGGCGCGCGCACGCCGAAGACCAGCTCGCCGCAGGGGACGAAATATGTTTCATCGCCGACCGCAGCGATGTCAGCCGCGCGCTCGAAATCATGGGCAAGGCGGAACGTCAGGCGCGGCGGGTCATCATCATCGGCGGCGGCAATATCGGCCTT
>JBMOOR010000215.1:0-9250 GCA_049324555.1 Pseudomonadota bacterium
CGGCGTAAGCGAGCGCGGTCGTCCTTCCGTCAAAGTCTTCGGCCTGCATCGCCTCGGGCGTCTCAGCGTCAATGAGCGCAACGCTCATACCCCCGCGCGCGAGCGCGAGCGCTGCGAGCCCGCCCGCAAGGCCGCCGCCGACGATGATTGCGTCAAAATCCGTGTTGGCTGTCATGACCGCCATTGTCGCGACGCGCGACGCAAGCGTCCACCCCTTGGACGAACGCTGCGGCGATCGGCCCCCTATGCGGGAGCCGCCGTCGCGCGCCTCAGATCAAAAGCTTGTCGACAGGCCTACGCCCCACCAGAAGCCGGAAGACCGGGTCGTCCCGGCGATCGAATCGTCGATGAGACTGCCGCCCGGGATGTCCGACCCGCCGTAACGGACGCCGGCGTAGACCTTGCTCGCGTCCGAAACCTGATAGCCGAAGCCCGCGCTGGCGACGCCGTAGACGTAATCGGTCCCGATCGAGTCGTCGATGACATAGCCGATCACGCCGGAGAGATCGAAACTCGTCTTGCCGGCGAGCGGGATTGAATGGCTCGCTGTCCCCTGAACCGTGAACGTGTCGTACATGAAGTCGCGATAAAGGACGATGACCGGCGCAAGCGGAACATCAAAAGCAAGGCTCACATAGGGCTCGAGCGTGTTGATGCCGAGCCCGTCGCCGTCTTCCTCGTAGAAGTCGCCAAAGCCGCTCGCCGCTTCGGGAAAAACATAATAAGTGAGGCCGACATCGAGCGTCACGATATCCGAAAGCGGCGTCGACCAGCCGACGACGAGATCAAGCTCCTCGCCGTTCGCCGGCACAACATTGTCATCGTCGCCGACCGGGAGATTGAACCACGCGCCGACGTGAAAGCCGTCCTTAGAAATCGTCACCGCCGGCTGGATGCTCGTTTCGGCGTATTGAACGCCGCGAAACACGTAGCGCGATTCAAATCCGAGCGAGGCCGCGATTGAAATATCTTCGGCGAAGGCCGGGGCCGTCATGAGACAGCTCGCGGCCGCGAACAGGCAAGGCGCGTAACTCCGCATCGTCCACTCCTCTGGCGCGGTGATTGATCCGTACCCTTCGGAATTTTCCGGATTCTCGCGGCGTTCCCTCCGATGATTGACGCAACTTCGTCACGATACAGAACGTTTGATGCGGCGCACAACGGCGTTAACATCTGACGGCGGTATTTGCCAAGAAGTGTTGCAATAAGGACACAAACTGGTGAAAATATAAGAAAAAATAGCAGTTTCATCCAAAATGATATGATTTGTCACCAGAGTTTTAAAAATAGTTTGCGGCGACGCACCATTTTTTGTTGCGACGCAAAAGAATGCGCCATAGCGTGGCGAGGCGGCCAAATTGATCCGGCTGCGTCCTATTGCGAAAGGAGCGCGCGTCATGAAGTTCGTCTCCGCCGTCATCAAGCCGCACAAGCTCGACGATGTTCGCGCTGCGTTGCAGGCGCTTGGCGTAAGCGGCCTCACGGTGACCGACGTCCGCGGCTACGGCCGCCAGAAAGGCCACACCGAAGTCTATCGCGGCGCGGAGTACAGCGTCGATTTCCGCCCAAAGGTGAAAATCGAGATCGCCATCCCTTCAGATCTCCTTATCCCGGTGATCGACGCGATCCGCGCCACCGCGAATACGGGCGCGATCGGCGACGGAAAGATTTTCGTGTTCAACCTTGAAGACGTCATTCGCGTCAGAACCGGCGAAGCCGGCCCGGGCGCGCTTTAGTCGAGGAGAAAAAATGAACCTTAAAATCGCAAAAACGCTAGGGCTTTCCATGGCGGCGACGGTTGCAACGATCGCCCCCGCGGCCGCGCAGACGCCGGCCCCGGACAAAGGCGACACCGCATGGATGCTGGTCTCGACCCTCCTCGTCCTGCTGATGATCCTGCCGGGGCTCGCCCTCTTCTACGGCGGGCTCGTCCGCACCAAGAACATGGTGTCGATGCTGTCGCAGGTGACGGCCGTCACTGTGATCGGCATCGTCGTCTGGACGCTGTGGGGCTACAGCCTCGCCTTCACCGACGGCGGCGATCTCGATCCTTATATCGGCGGCCTCAGCCGCGTGTTCCTGAACGGCGTAACGCCTGCGAGCGTCGTCGCCACGTTCTCGACCGGCGTCTACATCCCGGAATACGTCTTCATCATGTTCCAGGCGACATTCGCCTGCATCACCGCTGCGATCGTCCTTGGAGGCGTCGCCGAACGCAAGAAGTTCGCCGCCGTCGTCGTGTTCGCCGTCCTGTGGCCGACGCTCGTCTATTATCCGATCGCCCACATGGTCTGGTGGTGGCCGGGCCCCGACGCGATCGCGAGCAATCCGGAGGCCCCGGTCAGGGCGGGTCTCATCTGGAGTCTCGGCGCCATCGATTTCGCCGGCGGCACGGTCGTTCACATCAACGCAGGGATCGCGGCGCTGGTCGGCGCGCTCGTTCTCGGCCGCCGCCATAATTACCGGAAAGAGCCGATGCCGCCGCACTCGCTGTCGCTGATGCTGGTCGGCGCCGGCCTCCTCTGGGTCGGCTGGTTCGGCTTCAACGCCGGCTCAAACCTTGAATCCAACGGCTACGCGGCGCTCGCGATGGCCAACACCTTCATTGCGACGGCGGCGGCGTCGGTCTCCTGGATGCTGTTCGAGTGGATGACGAAGCGCAAGCCAAGCCTCCTTGGGCTCGCCTCCGGCGCCGTCGCCGGCCTTGTCGCGGTGACGCCGGCGGCGGGATTCGCGGGTCCGATGGGCGCCATTCTTCTCGGCCTCGTCGTCAGCCCGATCTGTCTGATCTTCTGCTCGGGCATCAAGAACCTTTTCGGCTATGACGACAGTCTCGACGCGTTCGGAATTCACTGCATCGGCGGCATTGTCGGCGCGCTCGGCACCGGGCTTGTCGTCAACCCGGCCTGGGGCGGCGCGGGGATCGTCGACTACACGACCTGCGCGCTCGATGGCGACATCTCGACTTGCGACACGGCGGCCTATGTGATGACGACGCAATTGATCGCACAGGCGAAGGCCGTCGGGATCACACTCGCCTGGTCGATCGCAGGCAGCACGATCGTCTTCCTCTTCCTGCGCATCTTCGTCGGCGGGCGCGTGTCTAAGGAAACCGAGATCGAAGGCCTCGATCTTCGCGAACATGGTGAGGCGGCTTACCACGCCTGACGCAATCGGGCGCGAAGAACGCGCGGCGGGCGGCCTCGGCGGCGGCCCGCCGCGCTGGTTCACGGGCGGCGAAGCAGCGTAAGGGCTTCCTCAAGCCCTTGAGTTGCAGGAATCCCGCGCGTCATGAAACACACCAGAGCCGCCGCGCTCGCCGCCGCCGCATTCATTCCGACGACCGCCCTTGCGCAGGAAGCCGCGCCCGCAAGCGAGACGTCGGTCTTTCTTTTCAATACGCTCTTCTTCCTGCTGTGCGGCATGCTCGTGATGATCATGGCGGCGGGGTTCTGCATGCTCGAAGCCGGCCTCGTGCGCGCGAGAAGCGCAGCTTCGATCTCACTCAAGGTCATTGCCGCCTATTGCGTCGCCGGGATCATGGTCTGGCTCACCGGCTACAATCTCGCTTACGGCGTCGAGCCCGGCGGATTTCTCGGGCGGTTCGAGCTCTGGGAGGCGAAAGACATAGATCCCGTCGGAGAGGGCGTCGCCTCCTCAGCGGCTTTCTTCTATCAGCTCGCCCTTGCGGCGACCGCGGCTCTCATTGTTTCCGGCGCGATCGCCGAACGCGCAAGGCTCCTCGCATTCCTCATTTTCACGGCTGCGTTTTCGGGATTCATCTATCCGATCGCGGCCTCATGGGACTGGGGCGGGGGCTATCTTGAAGCCGACTGGACATTCGCCGATTTCGGCGGTGCGACCATTGTCCATTCAGCGGGCGGCTGGGCGGCGCTCGCAGCGGCGCTCGTCATCGGCCCGCGACGCGGCAAATACCCGGGGCGCCGCGTCGCGCCGATCATGGGTTCAAACCTTCCGCTCGCCGCGCTCGGCGCCTTCATCCTGTGGTTCGGCTGGTTCGGCCTTATCGGCGGCGCGCAGCTCTCTTTTGGATCGATTGGCGATGCGCTCGCCGTCGCCGGCGTCTTCGTCAACACCAATCTTGCAGCCTCGGGCGGCGTTCTCGCCGCTGTCATCATGACATCGCTCATCTACAAGCGCGTTGATTTGACGATCGTCCTTAACGGCGCAGTGGGCGGACTAGTGTCGATAACGGCGGACCCTTTGACGCCCGCGATCTGGCAAGCCGTCCTCATCGGCGCTTTCGGCGGCGTGATCGTCACGGCGGGCGCGCCGCTTCTCGACCGCCTCAGGATCGACGATGTCGTCGGCGCGATCCCCGTGCATCTCTTCTGCGGAATCTGGGGGACCCTCGTCGTTCCCTGGACGAACCCGGAGGCGTCGATACTCGGCCAGATCGTCGGCGTGCTGATGGTCGGCGCCTTTGTCTTCACGATGAGCGCGCTCGTCTGGGTGACGCTCAAATATTCGATCGGCGCGCGCATCGGCGCCGAGCAGGAATTCGCCGGGCTCGATCGGACAGCGCTCGGGCAGGACGCCTACCCCGAATTCGGCAGGTCGTGACGCGAAAGTGTTAACGCCCGTTAACCCTTCGGCGCCGCTCGCATGGCATGATCCGGCGCGTCGAAATTCTATTGCGTCGGACTTGGAACAATGGCTCGAAAGTTGAGGGGCGCCCGCGCCCGGAGAACGTTTTCCGAACGGCTGAACGCCTGGCGCCGGCAGGCGCTGGCGCGTTCCGGCGGCGCGGCGATGATCGCGCTCGGGGCCTGGTTGACGGTTGCGCTCGCGACGTTCTCGATCAGCGATCCAAGTCTCAATAACGCAACGCCCCGCGCAGCGGAAAACTGGGCGGGCGGGCTCGGCGCGATCGTCGCCGATATTCTCCTGCAGACGATCGGCGGGGCGAGCCTTCTCGCTGTCCCGCCGCTCATCATCTGGGGCGCGGTCGCGGCGATGCGCGGCGCCGACAATCTCCCCGAAAAAAAGACGCCGCGCGACGTCGCCGTCCGCTTCGTTCTCGGCCCTCTCTCCTTCTTTGTCCTCGCAGGGGCCTTCGCGCAGGCCCCGACGCCTGCGAGCTGGCCCTTCGCAACGGGTCTTGGCGGCTTTGCCGGCGATGCGCTCGGCGGCCTCGCGCTCGCCGGACTGAACGCCGCGCATGTTCCTTCTGCGGCCGTATTCGGATTTCTCCTCCTCTTCATGCTCGGCGCCGGCGCCTATCTTTTCGCCTGCGGCCTGACGCTTGCCCGCATCGAAGCGGCGATCATCGAGGCCGAAGCGCTCGCAGCCGCCTTCCGCGATTTCATCGCAGAGCGTTATGACGCGATCTCCCGTCAGGACGCCGCCGCGCAATCGGGCGATCTTGAGACGAACGAGGACGATCCCGATACGAATGATGTCGAAGACGAGACGGGCGAGCCGTCGCTTGTCGCGCCGGCAAGGAGGCGCAACATCATCCGCAAGGAAGAAGTGAAAAAGCCGGGCAAGCGCGAAGCGCGGGAGGCCCAGCCGGAGCTTCCCGTTTTCAAGCCGGGATCGTACGAACTGCCGGCGCTCGCTCTTCTCGGCAAGCCGGCGGCGCCGCGCACGCGCGTCGCCTCCGATGAGCAGCTCGAACAGAATGCGCGCATGCTAGAAAACGTGCTCGCCGATTTCGGCGTCAAGGGCGAAATCATCAATGTCCGCCCCGGCCCCGTCGTCACGCTTTACGAGCTTGAACCGGCGGCGGGCGTCAAATCCTCGCGCGTTATCGGCCTCGCCGACGACATTGCGCGCTCGATGAGCGCGGTCGCCGCGCGTGTCGCGGTCGTTCCGGGACGCAACGTCATCGGCATCGAGCTCCCCAACATTGACCGCGAGACCGTCTATATTCGCGAGCTTCTCGGGGCCGCCGAATTCGAGAACAGCCGCGGCGATCTGACGCTCGCGCTTGGAAAATCGATCGGCGGCGAACCCGTCTACGCCGATCTTGCGCGCATGCCGCATCTCCTCATCGCCGGCACCACGGGATCGGGCAAGTCCGTCGGCATCAACACCATGATCCTTTCCCTGCTCTACCGGATGTCGCCGGACCAGGCGAAGCTCATCATGATCGATCCGAAGATGCTTGAACTCTCCGTCTACGAAGGAATTCCGCATCTTCTCGCCCCGGTTGTCACCGACCCGAAAAAGGCGGTCGTCGCGCTCAAATGGACCGTGCGCGAGATGGAGGAGCGTTATCGCCGGATGTCGAAAGTCGGCGTCCGCAATATCGAAGGCTTCAACCAGCGCATCGCCGAGGCGGAGGCGAACGGGGAAACGCTGATGCGCCGCGTCCACACCGGCTATGACGAAGGGACGGGCGAGCCGATCTACGAAACGGAGGAGATCAAATACGAGCCGATGCCCTTCATCGTCGTCGTCATCGACGAGGTCGCCGACCTCATGATGGTGGCGGGCAAGGACATTGAAGGCATGGTGCAGCGCCTCGCGCAGATGGCGCGCGCGGCTGGCATTCACCTCATCATGGCGACGCAGCGCCCGTCGGTCGACGTCATCACCGGCACGATCAAGGCGAACTTCCCGACGCGCATCTCCTTTCAGGTGACGTCAAAGATCGACAGCCGCACCATTCTCGGCGAACAGGGCGCCGAGCAGCTTCTCGGCATGGGCGACATGCTGCACATGGCGGGCGGCGGACGCATCCGTCGCGTTCACGGCGCTTTCGTTTCCGACGAGGAAGTCGAAAAGGTCGTTGCGTTCCTGAAGAAACAGGGCTCGCCCGCCTATGTTCAGGAAGTCACCGAGCTTCGCGACGAAGACGAGGACGGCGCCTATGACGGGCTCGACATCGGCGGCAACACGTCCTCGGGCGACGCGCTCTATGACAAGGCGGTCGCGATCGTCATCCGCGACCGCAAGGCGTCGACCTCCTATATCCAGCGCCGGCTCCAGATCGGCTACAATCGCGCCGCAACCCTCATCGAGCGGATGGAGCAGGAAGGCGTCGTGACGACGCCCAATCACGCCGGCAAACGGGATATTCTCGCGGGCGAAGACGCGGCGTAAGGCGAATGAAATCTGTCGGTGTTCTCGCTGTCGGAATCGAGGCGGATCTCGTCCGTCCGGCGTTTTGCGCCAATAAACCTCGCATTCACATCAATTCTGCGACCGCTTCGCCGTTCTCCGGCGCGAACGGATTAATCAGCCTCAACCCGTTCAACAGCCGACCGTCCCGCATATCCTCGGTCAGGAGGACCTTCGCGCCTGCGGCGGCGGACGCGGCGGCGATGACGCAGTCCCATAACTGGAGATGATGCGCCTCCGCCGTTTCCGCCGCGCGCGCGATGATTTCGTCCGTAGTCGGAGGGGTCAAAAACGCGGCTCTGTAGATGCCGACCTGCTTGATCGCGCCGGGAAGCGACGTCGGCGCGCGCCTCTGGATGAAGCGGATGAACTCGCCTAGCGCCTGCGCCGGGATGACGCCGTTCATCGCCGCGCGGAGGATGATGTCCACTGCGCGGGCGCCTTTCTCGGAGTCGGGCTCGAGCTCCGCGTAGATCAGAATGTTGGAGTCAAGAGCAACCCGGGTCATCAGCGCTCAATCGTCGTATTTGTCTTCGTCGCCGATCGGGCCGACGTGAAATCCTGTCGCGGGTTTCGACTTGAGGCTCGATTTCAGAGCTTCGAAAGCGGCCCGCCATTCGGGATCACGCGCGCGGTCCACCGGCTGCGGCGAAACCTTCGCGACCGGCGCGCCGTTCTTGGTGATGACGATCGTCTCGCCGCGCTCCGCGGCGGCGATCAGCTGCGAAAAGTTCTGGTTCGCTTCCCGGACCGTCATTTCACGCATAAAAGCCTCATGTTCTACGTTGCAACATAGTAGCGTTGCGGCGAAGCGCAAGGGGATTGCGGGCGCCGGGAGGCCCGTTTCCTGCGATCACCACGGGTGACGGCGGCTTCGGAAGGAGTGCGCGTCCCACAATGATGCGGCTCCTCGGGCGAGTTGGTTAATGCTTATCGAAAGCGCTCAAAATCGCCAAACGCAAACGCCGACATCCGGCGTCGCCGTCGCCGCGCCTACTGCGACAAAAGCGGACTGGCTCGCGCCGCGCCAAGCCGTCGCCATCGAAGCGGAATGGGCGCGTCTCGCCGCCGACGCCGCTGAGCCGAACCCCTTCTATTCGCCCGCGCTCCTCATCCCGGCTCTTGACGCTTTCGCGGATGAGAACGTCCGGCTCGCCGTCGTCCGCGGCGATGATGGTCATCTCATCGCGCTCGTCCCGCTTGCAACGGCCTTCGGCTATTCGCGGCTTCCAGTGCGCTATCTTGCGACATGGATGCATCCGCATTGCTTTTTTGCGGCGCCGCTCATTCGCCGCGGCGCCGAACGCGAGGCGCTTGCAGCGCTATTCGATCTTGCCGAGCGTGAAAGCGCGTTCTTCCGTCTGCGCCATCTCGACGCCGAAGGCGCGATCTTCAAGGCGGCCTGCGCGGCGGCGGAAGAGACGGGCCGCCTCTCATCGCCCTCGGGGCGGTATGAACGCGCGCTCCTCGCCGGCGGATTTGAAACGGAGACCTATCTCCAGCGCGCGCTGACGGGCAAGAAACGCAAGGAGCTTCGGCGCCTCCGCGCGAGGCTTGAAGAGGAGGGCGCCGTCGCCTTCGAAGCGCTGCCCGGCCGCGCGGCGCTTGGGCCCTGGATCGACGACTTCCTCACGCTTGAAGCCGCCGGCTGGAAAGGCCGCGCCGGAACCGCGCTTGCAAGCGATGAAGCGGGAAAGGCGTTCTTCGCCGGCGCGGCGCGGCGAGCCGAGCGGCGTCTTCGCGGCCGCCCAGATCATGAACTACCTGACCCAGGAGTCGGAGTCGGCGCTCACCGAGACGCTGCAGGAGTCCGACGAGCCGCTGTTCAAGGCCATCGACGAGAAGCGCGTCACGATGGACGACCTCATCAGCATCGACAAGAAGGCGATGCAGAAGATCCTGGCCGGCATCGACACGCGCGTGCTCACGGTCGCGCTCAAGGGCGCCAGCAAGGAGGTCGAGCAGTCGATCCTCGAGAACGTCTCCAAGCGCTCGCGCGAGTCGATCCTCGAGGAGCGCGACCTGCTGGGCGCGCTGCCGGTCGCCGAGGTGCAGGCCGCGCGCATGGAGCTCCTGAACCAGGTGCGCGTGCTCATGAAGAGCGGCGAGCTCAAGATCCGCAGGGCGGGCGGCGATGACGTCGTCGAGTGACGTCCCCGTG
>JBMOOR010000216.1:0-9213 GCA_049324555.1 Pseudomonadota bacterium
ATAGGAGAGAAGATAGCGCAGGTCCGTCGCCCAAGGCGGCATGTAGCGCGGAGGCTCAATGAGCCCCTCGGCGCGGAGCATCTTCATCGCCTCAAGATCGGCGAGGTCGACCTTGCCGACGAAGAGAAGCCGCACGAAGGCGGCGTCGCCCGCGCCGACCGCCGCGCGCAGGAAATTGTGCACTTCAAGAAGGCCGCCGAGATAGATCGAATCCTTGGTGAAGGGGGCGCCGCCCGCAAGGGCGCCGCCGCGAAAGACGCGTCGCGCGCTTTCGAACGCTTCGTAAGGCGCGTCTTGCTTCTCGCGCTCGCGGAAGAAGTTGAACACCTCGATGAAGTTTGCGCCGTTCGCCGCCATGTCGATCGCGATGACACGGTCGGCAAGACGCCGGAAGCGTTTGGGATCGAGTGCGCCAGAAATGAACTCTGCAAAGACGGCGAGGCCCTCCTGCGTCTTCGCATTGCCGGGATAACTTTCGGCGAGTAGCGGAAAATGCGTCTGGGCGAGCCCGTTCTTCCCGGTCGCTATGTGAACGAAGGCTTCGTGCTGGAGAAGCTGGGTCGCGTCGAGATCGGAAAAGAGCGCATCCTCCCTCAGTTTGATGTAATCGCGCCCGGCCGCCGCTTTCCCGGTCACGTTCAAGGTCACATCGACACGCGGCGCGTCGGCGCCGAAATGCGCAGGGAGCGCCGCATCGAGCCGCCGCTTGATCTCGGCGGCGGAAAGCGTCTCCGGCGGTTCGAGCCTCATGCCGCCTTCAAGATCGGCGAGGAGATTGTCGAGCCGGCGCGCAAGATCGAGCGCGGAGCGCTTGCCGTCGGCGATCGGCGAGGAGGGCGCGCCGTAGAGCGCGACCGAATGCGCGTGAAACTCTTTCGTTCCGATCGATGAGAGGAGCGCCGCGGTCAGTTCGGTCACATCCGCAAAGCGGATGAGCCAGCGATGGACCGCCGTCGAACCCGAAATGAGCGCGCGCGCCGCCGCGACGCGCTCGCGCGATGGGGCGGGGTCGATCTTTGGATAATGCGGCGCGGGCAGCGCCGTCGCGCCGCCCTTCAGGAACGCGTCGCCGACCGCGCGGTCCCAGTTGAGGCTTCGCAGCACCGGCAGACGATCCTCCGCCTCGAGGAGGAGCGTGGCGGCCTGTTTCAGACGTGAAAGCTCCGCTTCGGAAAAAACACTGGCCTTCATGCTTCATCGCCGTCCCGCATCCATGCCGTTTCCCTATCATTTGCGCACCGCGCCGTCGAAGGCGGCGCAGCGCCCTGCGGATTTTGGCTCATTTTGCAGCGTTCAGCCCGAAAAGGCGCCCTTTTCCGCGGGCGATCGGGCGCCCAATTAACTATCGCCAGACGGCCGGACGTCTTTCGCCAGCGCCGAACGGCGCCGCTGCAAAAAAGATTCACTTGTCAAAGAGCCGCGCGCGGGTGCGCGCACACGTTGGATGAACGAGATGGAAATCTCCATCGCGGGTTCAAGCAGCGGTTTGGATGTATTTTGCGAGAGGATTTCTCCTATCGGGAGACCGCCGCCGCTCTCTCAATACCTGCGCACTCCTGATCTCGCGAAAGTCAGATCCGGGATGCCGCGCCAGCTTGCCGCTTTCATGCTTCCTCATCCCCGCGACGCTCGGCGTTCCGGGGCTCTTCAAATCCACCCCGCGCAGCTTACATAAAGAGCGCTGCGCCGCCGCAGGGGATGTCGTTTGCACTCTTCGGAGGTTGCGGAATGAAAAACGCCACATGCCTGAGCCGTTCGACTGGACCGGTGAGTCCCATATTGTCGCCGCCGCGGCGCTTGCAATCGCTCTTCTCGTCGGCGCGATCGGATTTCTCCTCATCGGCGCCGCCGTCAGCGACTAAGCGGCTGGCCGCCCGCGCAGCTTGATCACGTCCGCCGAGCGCCCAGGCGCGGCGCTCGGTGGCCGCGTCAGGCGGCGTGAAACGGTTCGACGCTC
Source organism: Pseudomonadota bacterium (assembly GCA_049324555.1). Classification (GTDB taxonomy): domain Bacteria; phylum Pseudomonadota; class Alphaproteobacteria; order Caulobacterales; family Parvularculaceae; genus Amphiplicatus. The sequence continues at coordinate 1,958 of JBMOOR010000216.1, forward strand.
TTGATAATGTCAGTTCGACGCTGACGAACCACAAAAGCGTCGTAAGCGAGCTGCATTCGCATCAGCGTCTCCATCGGCTGATCGAACGCGGCTTCGATCCGCATCGCCATTTCCGGCGAAAGATTGGCGCGCTCGTTCAACAGCGCATCAAGCGCCTGACGTGCGACGCCGAGATGCTTCGCTGCTTGGGTGACCGTCATTCCCTCAGGAATCACCCAGTTTCTGATGTAAGAGCCCGGATGCGACGGTCGCATTCCGATCTTGATGGGCATTTTCAGCGATCCTTCATTCAGCCTCGATGATAATCTTCAAAATCGAGGTCATAGATTTCGTTAGTTTCCGTGTCGTGACGGAATGTCAGTCTCCAGTTGGCGTAGACGGAAATTGCATGAACGCCCTTTCTGGCGCCTCTAAGGACGTGCGGGTTCCCCCGCGGAATTTTGAAAAACTCTGAAATGTCCTCCATTGCGAGGAATAATGCCAGCAAGCTGCGAATTCGTTCGGCATATTCGGCAGGCAGCTTCTTGTCGTCGTCCTTTGTCAGCAGCAGCTTCAGACCCTTATGGGCCGCATTCCTTATTTCCATATCGCTTTTTCACTATGTCAAAAAATATTGAAAGATGGGCGAAACTCTCGCCTAAATTATTAGCATAGAATGACATGTGACGCCTGTCAAGCGTCATTCGGCTTCCGCGGTAACGAAGGAGAAGGGCTCACCCCCGCAGCTTGATCACGTCGGCTGAACGCCCAAGCGCGCGCATCACCGTCTCGACGATATGCGGCGCGTTAAGGCGCGCCTCGTCGTACATCTTCTGCGGGCTGTCATGGTCCTGATAGATGTCGGGGAGCGTCATCGTGCGGACCTTGAGCCCGTTGTCGATGAGGCCTTCGTCCGAGAGATAATGGAGAACGAAGGCGCCGAACCCGCCGCGCGATCCTTCCTCGATCGTGACGAGGACTTCGTGATGGCGCGCGAGCTGGCGAATGAGATCGCGATCGAGCGGCTTTGCGAAACGCGCGTCGACGACGCTTGCCGAAAGCCCCAGGGTTTCGAGCGTCTCCGCGGCTTTCAGCGCCTCGGCGAGGCGCGTTCCAAGCGATAGGATCGCAACTTTCGTCCCCTCACGGACGATCCGCCCCTTGCCGATTTCGAGGACCTTGCCGATCTGCGGGAGATCGACGCCGACGCCTTCCCCGCGCGGGAAGCGATAGGCGATCGGTCCCTCATTGTAAGCGGCGGCGGTCGCCGTCATGTGGACAAGCTCGGCTTCGTCCGAACACGCCATGATCACCATGTTGGGGAGGCACCCGAGATAGGCGATATCGAACGAGCCCGCATGCGTCGCGCCGTCGGCGCCGACGAGACCTGCGCGGTCCATCGGAAAGCGCACAGGCAGGTTCTGCAAGGCGACGTCATGGACGACGCTGTCATAGGCGCGCTGAAGAAAGGTCGAATAGATCGCGCAGAAGGGTTTCATGCCGTCCGCGGCGAGCCCGCCCGCGAAGGTGACGGCGTGCTGTTCGGCGATGCCGACATCATAGCAGCGATCGGGAAACGCCTGCGCAAACATGTCGAGCGAGGTGCCCGACGGCATCGCCGCCGTGATGCCGACGATCTTCGGGTCTTTTTCCGCTTCCTTGATGAGGGCCTGCGCAAAGACTTTCTGGTAGGCGGGCGCGTTCGACGCCGCCTTGTGCTGCTTGCCGGAAACGACGTCGAACTTGACGACGCCGTGGCCCTTGTCGGCGGCCGCTTCCGCCGGCGCGTAGCCCTTGCCCTTTTTCGTGACGACGTGGACGAGGACGGGCCCGTCCTCCATGTCGCGGACGTTTTCAAGGACAGGGATCAGATGGTCGAGATTGTGACCGTCGATCGGCCCGACATAATAGAAGCCAAGCTCTTCAAAGAGCGTTCCGCCCGTCACCATGCCGCGGCCGTACTCTTCCGCGCGGGCGAGCTTTTCATAGAGCGCCGGCGGCACGCGCTTCAGGAACTGTTTCCCGAGCTGGCGCACTTTTTGATAGGCCTTGCCGGACGAAGCGCGCGCGAGATAGGCGCTCATCGCGCCGACGGGCGGCGCGATCGACATGTCGTTGTCGTTGAGAATGACGATGAACTTTGTGCCGAGCGAGCCGGCGTTGTTCAATCCTTCATAGGCCATGCCCGCCGACATCGAGCCGTCGCCGATAACCGCGATGGCGTGGTTCTTCTTGCCGAGGTGATCGCGCGCGCGCGCAAATCCCAAAGCGGCCGAGATCGAGGTGGCGGCGTGAGCGGCGCCGAAGGGGTCGTATTCACTCTCGGAGCGCTTGGTGAAGCCCGAAAGCCCGCCGCCCTGACGCAGCGTCCTGATGCGGTCGCGCCGGCCGGTGATGACCTTGTGCGGATAGCACTGATGCCCGACGTCCCAGACGAGGCGGTCGTCCGGCGTGTTGAAGACGTAGTGGATCGCGACCGTGAGCTCGACGACGCCGAGGCCCGAGCCCAGATGCCCGCCCGTCACCGAGACCGCGTCGATGACTTCCGCGCGCAGCTCGTCCGCAAGCTGGCGAAGCTGGTTCTTCGGCAGCTTCCGCAAATCGGCCGGAATCTTCACCTGGTCGAGCAACGGCGTTTCGACAGCCATCCGTGATCCCCTTCAATACGCAGCGGCCTGCTGGGGTTTCCCAGCCGACCGGCCTTTTTAGGCGTTGCGACGCAAAAAACCACCCCTTTGAGGCTCAATTCGGGGAGAGATTTGGCCGATTGCGGGGCGGCTGGGGCTGGAAGGCAACGCCGCCAGCCTTCACGGTCTCACGCGCAAGTCGGCGAGATCGATCTTTTGCGATAACCGCATCGCGCCGTCCTCGCCATGGACGGCGACGGTAACGCCCCGCTTTTTCCAGTCGATGTCGATGAGGCCGAAATTGCGGTCGCGATAGACTTCGCCGACGCGGCGCGAATTCGGCGGCGTCACCGGCCAGACCTCGGTGAGGCCGGACGAAGTGACGTCCCACATCGGATAGGGCGTGTTGACGTCAAGGAGAGAGATTTCGCCGTAGTGCGTGTCGCCCGAGATCGAGACGAGACCGTCGGCGCGCCGGCGCCGGATCGTTTCGAATAGGCGCTGGTGATCGTTCGCGTAGACGATCCAACCTTCCCAGCCGGGAAAATCGGCGATCACCTGAAGGCTCGACCCGAAGATGCGCACGTCCGCTTGTTGCGCGAACTGCTCGTCGAGCCAACGCCATTGGGTCTCGCCGAGCATCGTCGCGCCGGCGTCGGGAATCCTGTCATAGGGGCCGGGAACCTCGACGCCTTTCGCTGCAAGGCCCTTCGCCCAGTCCTCATAATTCGCTCCCGCAAGATCGAGCTCGCGGATCGGCGTCCGGTTCCAGCGAAGATCTGGAAGGACGACCTGAACGCGCCGTCCGCGCGGTCCGAAAACATAGGACGCGTAAACGCCGTCGCGCGTGCGGCGGGGGGAGGCCGCGCTCTCGCCCCAGAAATCGCAGAACTGGCGCCGGCTTTCCTCCTTCATCGGATAATCGGCGCCAGCGTCGTTCTCGCCGTAATCGTGATCGTCCCAGATCGCGAGGATGGGCACGCGCTCTTTCAGTTTCTGGAAGCCGGGCTTGGCCGCGAGCATCGAATATTTCGCGCGCATCACTTCCGCATCGCGCGTGTCGGCGTAGATGTTGTCGCCGAGAAAGATGAAAAGATCGGGTTTTGTCGCGAGGATCGCATCCCAGATCGGTTGGTCCTTGTCCTCTTTCGCGCAGGAGCCGAAAGCGATGCGCGTCAGCAATTGCGAGGATAGCTGATCGGCGGCGGGCGCAGCGGCCGCCGCGCGCTGTCCTGCGGCGAGCGCGAAAGCGCCGGCTCCAGCCGCGATGGCGCCGCGGCGCGTCAGTTCAAGGGAATGCTGCTTTGACATTTCGTCCTCGTTGAGAAAATGGCGGCCAGACCGCTCTTCGCAGGCTGGCCGCCAGTCGGGAGGGCCTTGCTAGAATGATTTGCGGATCGTCGCGAAGACCTGGCGCGGCGCGCCGGCGATCAGCGTCTGCGCGTCGCCCGAATTGACGAAGCCGTTCGTTCCAATCGCCCCGACATAATTCTTGTCGAAGAGGTTGGAGACGTTGACCTGCGCTTCGAGGCCGTCGAGGAAGCCGTGGCCGCTGACGCGATAGCCGGCGGTGAGGCCGACGAGAACGCGCCCGTCGACGCGCCCGCCTACATTCGTGTAGGTGAAGTAGCGGTCGGAGAGATAGTTTGCGCTGATCGAACCGAAGAGAGCGCCGTCGTCATAGGCGAGTTCGCCGTTGGCGATGTGCTTGGGCGTATTGACGACGCTCGCGCCTTTGGTCGCTGCGAGGACGACGCCCGACTGGTTGACGACGTCGTCCTGATATTCGGAGTTATTGTAGGAGTAGGACGCTGTCAGCGAGATCGCGTCGTTAAAATTGTAGACGCCGATGAATTCCCCGCCGAAGGTCCTCACCGAACCGACGTTCGAAAGAACCGAGGCGTTGCCGACGATGCCCGGCCCTTGCGAGATCGCGAGCAGGCGGTCGTCGAACTTCACGTAATAGACGGCGCCGGCCGCCTGGAAGTTCGACCCCCTCGTCCTGACGCCGCCTTCGAAAGTCTGCGAGGCCTCAGGTTCGATATTGCCTTGCGCGAAGTCGAAGACAGCCTGGCTGCGCGAGGAGAACGGCGTTGCGCCGAAGGGCGAGGAAACGAACGCGGCGGCATTCTTCGCATAGGCGACGAAGACTTCCGTGTTGTCGGAAAACTCGTAGTTGAGGCCCGCCTGCGGCAGGAAGTTCTTGTTGGTCTCGATGAGGCCGTTGACGTCGAAGTCGGTCCCGGCGACCGGCGCGGCGTTGTTGACCGTCGTCGTGTTGATTGTGTTCTTGACCTGAAGGTCCTTGTATCCCGCCGTCAGCTTCAGACGGTCAGTGATCCGCCAGTCGTCCTGCATGAAGAAGACCAGCGTTTCGGTCTCGAAGTCATAAGCGAATTGCGTGAAGAACGGATTGCGCTGGAATTCGTGGAACACACGCTGCGGCGCGGCGCGGTCAAGGCCGTAGAAGCGGCGCGCGACGCCGAAGTCGTTGTTCTCAAGCCAGACGCCGCCCTTGAGCGTGTGATCGCCGGCGACGAGCGTCACCGAGCCGATAACGCCGCGACGGCGCAGATCATATTCCGTCGTGCGGATCGACAAGGGCGAATTGTCGGTCGTCGCGCCGACCGTGTAGGCGTTCGGCGAGGGGACGTAGGGCGTGCCCCAAAGGCCCTGACCTTCGTTCTTGTGGTGATAGCCCTGAACCGAGAACGAAAGATTGTCCGTCACCGGAACATCGAGCTTCAGATAGCCGAGATCGTCCTTCCTGAGACCCGACGCATCATAATACGCATCGTCGACGGTCGCGATCGGCGCCGGATAGGTCGTTCCCGCGGCGGGATTGGTCGGCGCTGCGCCCGTATCGCCGCGATTGTGAGCGATGTCGGCGACATTGACGGCGAGGGCGTAATTGTTGACGCCGAAATTGTCCCAGTCATAGCCGAGACGGCTGATCATCTCGAGCGAGAGGTCCTGATAATCCTGTTCGCGGCGGTCGGACTGGTTCCAGTAGCCGGTGAGTTGCGCTTGCCCCAGCGGCTGGACAAACTTCACCGCCCACATTTCGGCGTTCTGCTCGCCCTGCCCCTTCCACTTGTCCATCGTCGAGTAGAGATAGGAGCCGTAGATCTTCGTGCCGAAGCCGCCGATTTCGCCGGATTCGACATGAGCGTAGCCGCGCCATGTGTGATCGGAACCGTAGGTGCCGGCGACGTCGATCCCTGCGTCGTCAGACGGATCGCGCGAGAAGAATTTCAGCGTGCCGCCGAGATTGTTCGACGCCGCGACGTCGAGCGAGCCGGAACCCTGCGCGAGTTCGACGCGGCCGAGATCGTCAGAAATGATCGCGCGCGAAATGTGAAGGCCGTTGTGGTTGCCGTAGGACATGTCGCCAAGCGGCACGCCGTCAAGCGTGAAGCCGAGCTGGTTCTGGTTGAAGCCGCGGATGTTGATGCGGACCGCCCATTCGTAGGCGCCGAACGTGTCGGCGCCGGAAACTGCAACGCCCGGCAGGCGCTCAACGAGTTTGATCGGGCTCGTCCCCGGCGGCAGAATCTTGATGTCGTCGGCGACAAGCGTCTGCACCTGGCGCGTTTCGCCGCGCCCAAGCACAAGAATTTCATCGACCGCGGCAAGCTCGACGCCGTTCCCCTCGGCGTCTTGCGCATAGGCGTAGGCGTGAAGAATCGACGCAAGCGCGGCTGCGCTCGCAAGCAGTTGCGATTTCATGATGACCCCGAAATTACCCCGCGCCAGCTTGATCGCCGGCGCCTCGCGGGGAGGGGCCATAGCGCGCAAGCGTGAACTTTCGTTGACTGATTTATTTCAGGACGATGAACACGTCAGGATGCGGATGAATTGTAGGAAAGCGCGGCTTTCTTTCTTCTCCCTTTTCAAGGGAGCGGAAAGTTTTGAGCGCGTCGGCGTCAGTCGAACTTCGCCGGCTCCGTCTTCACCGAACCGTCGCCGGAGACGACGATTTTCTCGATCCGTTCCTGCGCGGATTTCAGTTTCGCCTCGCAATGGGCCTTGAGGACCGCGCCGCGCTCGTAGAGCGCGATCGATTCTTCGAGGTCAACCGTGCCGGATTCGAGTTTCTGGACGATCCCCTCCAGTTCGGCGAGCGCCTTTTCGAAGGACAGCGCAGCAAGGTCGTTCGGTGTTTTCGCCATCGTCATCCTCACTGTGCGGCCGCGGTCTGCGCCGAATTCGTTTTTTCCACAGCCTCGGCCGGCTCGTAAATCCGCCACGACCAGAAATGATTGCCGCCCTCGCGCCCGATGCGCCGCCAGCCGGTCCGGCGCAAGCGCCGGTCGATCATCCAGTTGAGATAACCGTGCGCGCACAAGAGAACATCGCCGTCCGCGGCGTGCGCGACAAGCCGCCCGGCGACTTCATCGACGCGCCGCCAGGCTTCGCAATGGGTTTCAACGCCCGCGGGCGCGTAGCCGAGGAACCAGAACGTCCGGCTGATGACGCCCCATGTGCTTGGGGAGAATTTCAGGAAGGGAACGGGCGGGGGCGGCAGCGGGGCCTCGACGAACATCGGGTCAGCCGGCACCTCGCGCTCGCCGCAGGTCGCCTGCCGCGCCGTTTCGATGGCGCGCGGCAGGGTTGAGGAGAGAACCGTCTTCGATCGCGCGGCGAGGT
>JBMOOR010000217.1:0-9159 GCA_049324555.1 Pseudomonadota bacterium
AGGCGGCGTCCGCCATGGACGCCCACGGCACGCCGGCGTCGTAAAGCGCCTGACGGACGCTTGCGACGGCGCCGCTGCCGCTCGCCGGCGCCGTTACGGAAATAACGCCATGGCCGTTATTCATGTAGGCCCCGGCGAAGGCGCGAACGCGCGAACGGTCGAGCGCGGAAAGTTCGCCTGGGCTATCGGAGATCGTCATCGTCACCGTCTGGCTGTCGACGGAAATCGGGTGCTCTTCGGCGATCGTCAGCGCGTGCTCTTGTCCGTTGAACTTCGCCGCGCAGCCGACGCTTGAGACCGCCGCTGCAAGAAGGAGAAGCTTCGATATTGATCTGTTCATTGTCGCGTCTCCTTAATCGAGGATGAAGCCCATCGGTCCCTGCAGCGTCTTTTCTTCAACGCCTGCGCCCGCGAGACCGTAGGTTGCGGCGAGTTTGCCCATCAGGATCGTCTGCATGTCGCTGGCGGCGACGAAGCCTTTCTGCGGATCCGACAATTTCGATTCATGGGTCGGGTCGACGAGATACGGCGTCACGATGATGACGAGCTCCGTTTCGGAATTCGCGTAGTCGCGGCTGCGGAAGAGCTGGCCGAGCACCGCGATATCCTTGAGATAGGGAACTCCCGACACCGTCTGGCGCATATTCTCCTGGAGGAGGCCCGCCATGACGAGGCTGCCGCCGGAGGGAAGTTCGACCGTCGTCTTGGCGCGTCTGACGGTCAGCGAGGGAACGGTGAGGCCGCTTGTCGAGAACACGGTGGACTCGGTCCCGAGAAGGGTTTCGCCGGCCGCTTCCGTGACGTTGAAGACCGAATCCGGGTTGCCGTCGCCGTCCGTGTCAATCGGGATGAGTTCGTCCGGCGGCGGCGGCGTCCCCGGGATTGTGGTCGTCGAGCCGCCAAGCGAGAAGTTGTTCAGCGAGGAGATTTCGCTGACCTCGGTCGACACCTTGATGTTGATGCGGCCCTTGCCGAGAACGAGCGGGGTAAAGCCGAGGCCGACGCCGAACTCCTTGAATTCAAGCGAGATGACGCCGTCGCGCTGCCCGATCGGGATCGGGAATTCGCCGCCGGCGAGGAAGCTCGCAGTTTCGCCGGAGACCGCGGTCAATGTCGGCTCGGCGAGCGTCTTGACGAGGCCGACGCGTTCGAGCGCCTGAAAGGAAATGTTGAACCCTGAATCGCCGCCGCCGAAAAGGCGGTTGAACGAGCCGGTGATGCCGGCGGTAGCGCCCGAGGCGATTGTCGATGCTGTCGCTTCAAACGCCGTATTCGAGATCGAAGTGAAGCCCGAAGGATCGACGCCGAGCTGTTTGATCAGCGAGCGCTGCATTTCAACGACGCGGACCTTAAGCATCACCTGCTCGCGGTCGCGGATCGAGATCATGCTGATGACTTTCGCCGGATCGCCGATAAAACGGCCGGCGATGTCCGCCGCGTCCGTCGCCTGCACGCCGGACGGGACGGAACCCTTCAGGATGACATTGTCGTTCACCGCCTCGGCCGTGACGCGCGCGTCGGGCATCAGCCGGTTGATGAGATCCGTCAGCGCGTCGAGGTCGCGTTCGACCTGGATTTCGAGATTGAGGATCTGACGGCCGTCGGCGTCGAAAAAGAAGGCGTTCGTCTGGCCGACCTGAAGACCGAGGAGATAGACGCGCTGCGGCGAGCGGATCACTGCGTCGACGACCGTCGGCTGCGACACGAGAACGTCTGACGCCGCCTGCGGCAGTTCAACGATCGCGGCCTTGTTGAGCGGCAGAACGATGCTCTTCGACGCCGCGCCGACGCCGCCAAAATTGATGGTCGCCTCGGCGCGGGACTTCTGCGCATGCGCCGGCGCCGAAAAGCCGACGGCTGCGGCGGCAAGCGCGCCGATGATGCGCAAGCCGGCCGCCAGGGTTGAAATTGCTGAAACGCGCATTGTTATTCCCTCAACGGTGTTACGAGCGGCCATAACGGATAATCTTGACGCTCTGATCGCGCCGCGGCTTTGCATCGCCTTCCTCCGGCTTGAAGACGCTTCGAAGCGCCATGCTCATTTGTCCGCGCGAAGTGCGCGAGTTGATGAAGTATTCAGCGTCAGACGGCGAGAGTTCGACCGTTGCGTTCGCGCCCTCGATCACCGGCGCTTCCGGATTTTCGGCGTAGACCGTGTTGATTGCGAGGATGCGCACATCCTCGAAGATGAGATCGGTCACAGTCCTGTTGGCGTCGTTCGCCTCGGAATAGTAGATATCGACCCTGTCGCCCGGCAGAATGAAGCCGCTGACGCCGGTCTCCGGCGTGATGCGCATCGTGACTGCGCGCATCCCGGGCTGCAGCACTGCGGCAAGAAGGCCGGAGCTTTCCGCACGAACGATTTTCGCTTCGATGATCGGCTCGCCGGCGACGATCGACGTGCGCGCGACAGCCTTTTCAAGCGTCGCCGGATCGCCGCCGGTCGCTTCGGTGAGATAGGCGTCCGAAAGCGCCTTTTCGGGCCAGTCGACCCATTTGACCGCGTCGGCGGCCAGCCGTTCCCCGCGCTGGAAATCACGATCGGCGACAAGGACGCGCACGGTCTTTTCCTGGACCGTCGCGACCGCCGCGACCGGCGAATTCTTATTGCCGCTCATCATCATGAAGAAGGCGCCGACGCCGGCGACCAGCGCCACGCCGAGAACCGCAATGCGCGTTACGTTCATGTCTGTCCTCGCTCCTTGGCGGACGGCGTTCCGCCCTCGATTCTCAGTAAATTCTTGTAAGGAGAAGTCCTCAAAACTCTGTTAACTGATCTCATTAACCGCCAAACGCCAATTGGAAGAGCGGCGTTTGTGAAAAGCTAAGAAGTCCGCCTGCGGCGATTGCAACCGCATACGGAATATCTTTTGGGCGCTGGTGAAGCCGCAAGAGCCACGGCGCCTGCGCATAAACCGGCAGCGCCGGCGCCTTGCGAAAGAGAATGAGCGCGATCGCAAAGGCGCCGCCGGCGCAGGCCGTGTTGAGAAGGAACGGCGCGAGCGCGGACGGCCCGATCCAGGGCGCGCAGGCCGCAAGAAGCTTCGCATCGCCGCCGCCGAGGATTTTCCCTGCAAAGAGCGCAAAGCCGACGACGAGCGCGCCGCAGCCGAAGAGAAATCCTTCGAGCAGCATCGAAGGGGGCGCGCCGAGCCCTAATCCGGCGGCGAAGTAAGAGCAAAAAAGCACCGCCGAAACCCAATTCGGGATTTTGAATTCGTAAAGATCGTTCATCGCCGCGATAAGCAGGGCGGCCGGAAAAGCGGACAGAAATATCAATGGGATGATCACAGCGCGCGCTCCAGAAAGCCGATTGGGGCGGAGGCTAGGCGCGGGCGTTTAACATCGGGTTATGCTTAAAATTCTATGCAAAAGAAAAGGAGGCCGAAGCCTCCTTTTCCATCGTCAAATCCGGACAACGAAAGCTGAGCGAATTAAAGGTTGCTCGCGACTTCCGAGAAGGTCGTGCCGAGCGAGCTGCCGACCGCGCGAACCGCGGTGATGATCGCAACCGCGATAAGCGCGGCGATCAGGCCGTATTCGATTGCCGTCGCGCCGTCTTCGTTGTTGAAGAACTTGTTGATAAGAGCTTTCATGAGTCGACTCCTGCTACTACTCCTACGCTTGCACCGCTGAATGGGCGTAAGCCCCCTCAGACTTCCGACATCTTGACCGCGGCGGATTAAAAATCGGTGAAAGAGCCGCTTCGCGCTGCGAGTTTGTTTGTTTACGGATAATTATCGTTAACGGCGCGCTAAACTAGCGCGCCAGGCGATTGAGCTGCGCGATGTCGTCGATGATGAGGCCCGGATAATTCCGGCGCGCGACGCCAGACTGGATGAGCTTTGCGACGGCGCTCGCCGCGTGCGTCTCCTCGACGTCGGCGCGGTCCGCGAGTTCGCGATGTTTCGGCATGCGCGGAATTCGCCAGTCGGCGTTGACGGCGTCGCGTTCAACGTATGCGGCGAGCGCCGCGTAGACGCGCCGCTCAGGCGAGCTTTCCTCAGCGGCCGGCCGCGCCTCGCCTGAAAGCTGACGCGCAAAGTAAAGCATCAGATTGCGGGCGAGAGAGGGACGCGTTCCCGCGAGATCGCGCAGGACCTCGGCGTCAACGGCGACGATTTCGCTGTCGCGCTCAGCCGAGAGCGAGACGCCGGCGAGCCGCGCCGCGTCGCCGCCCGCCGCTGCGATCGCAAGCCCGAACATTTCTCCCGCCTGAACGTTCTCAAAAAGCATGGCGCCGGTTTTCGCGTCGGCGTGGGAGACCTTGAGCCGTCCCGAGCGCACGATCAGAAACTCCGACCCGTCATATTGACCCATTGCGAACACGGTCGCGCCGGCCGCATAGGACTTGACGCTCGCCGCTTCCGCGAGCGCCGCGACGGCCTCGCCCGATATGTCGTGAAACGGCTGCGTCGAGGAGATCGCCTCGGCCTCCGGCGATCGGATCGGCGACGGTCTTTGTTCAGGACGTGGAAGCATTGATGACTCCGGGCGAGCGATCCTCACCATCAAGGCTTTAAGAGCCGGTAAAAGGTAAAATTATCCGCAATTTTGCGTCGCATTCCAATTTCCTCCGCATCAGGACTTAAGCCTTTCTTGACTCATCGGCGATATGCCTCTGCCAAAGGCGGCGAGAAAGAAAAATCGATGCGATCAGTCATTTTTTTCCTGGCGACGGCGACGTTTGCGACGGCAGCTCACGCCGAGCAGGTGTGGCTGACCATGGATCAGGTTAAGCCCTACACTTTCAAACAGGAAGTCGATCAGATCGTGATCGGAAATCCCGGGATCGCCGATGTGACAGTCCGCGACAAGAGCCGCGTCTTGATGTTCGGCAAGGCGCCTGGCCTCACCAACATGTTCCTGTTCGACGCCGACGGAAACGAAATCGACAATCTCATTGTGCGCGTCCGCGCGCTCAATTCTGATCTCTTGACTCTTCAGCGCGGTCCGCAGCGCTTCACTTACAATTGCACGACGGCCTGCGAGCAGACGCTCACCGTCGGCGACAACAATGAGGCGTTCGGCGCCATTTCCGGCCAGGTCCAGCAAAAGTTCCAGCAAGCGGCGGGTTCTGCGGCGCCTTCTGAATAGCGTGCGAGAATTGCGGGCTATAAAAACGGCCCTCTCAGAGGGCCTTTTTTATTCAGCCGGGTCGCCGCCTGCGAAATTGTAGATCCGCGGCCGTTCATGAGGGCGGAGTTTCTGGCGGCACCATCCGTCAATCGACCGCGCCGCCTTCTCCGACGGCGCGCGGCCTGTTGCGAGCCTGATCGTCGCAACAAGCCTGTCGGCGCCGCCGGCATGTCGCGACACCGAAACCTCGCAGCTCTCGATATCGGGATGCTCGGCGATCTTCTGCGCGATCCGCGCGGGAAACACATTGACTGCGCCGATCTGCACGGCGCCGTCGCGCCGGCCGCCGAGGCGAAACCGGCGTTCGCCTTCCCAAATCAGCAAATCCATCGGCGCCATGACGATTGCGGCGCCGGACGGCGTTGTCCGGCGAAGTTCATCGCCATTGCGCCTCCATTGATCGAAGAGCGCAAACGGATCGCTTGGAGCGTCCCGCCATCCGATGAGGCCGTGTTCGGTCGATCCGTAGATTTCGCGCTGCGCGCCGAAACCGGCCTTGCGGATGTCGGCCGAAAGCTCCGCCGTCATCGGCTCGCCGAAAAATACCGCCATCGCGTTGTCCGGCGCGAACACGCCCTGCGAGATGATGTAGCGCCAAAGGCTCGGCGTCGCTACGAGCGCGTCGCCGAAAGCGAGCGCCGCCTTGAGTTCCTCAGGCGACATCTTGCGCACGTCTACGGCTGGCGCCTCGAGGAGATTGGGCGTCAACGCCGAAAGAATGAAACCGATGAGGCTGTGCGGCGCGACAAGCGAGAGGATGCGGCGCCGTCCGTAAAGGAGATTGGCGACCGAGGCCGCATCGGCGAAGATGACGTCGGCGGCATGCGAGACTTCGCGCGCATCATCGCCTGCGGCCGCGAAGGAAAATTCAGTAAGCCGCCGGGCGAGAAGGGCGCCGACTGCGTCCGCCCAATCGCCGAGGAGGGCGCCCTCTTTCGCCGCAGGCGTCCAATCCGCATGACCGAAGAAGCGGTAAAGCCGGGCGAGGCACGCTGTCGCCTCCTCCGGCGAAAGTTCAACGCCGCCTTCAAAGACCGGGGTCTCCGCAGACCAGCTTGCGCCGGTCAGCGTGTCGACATGCCGGCCGAACCTCGCCCCGAGTTCATCGACGATCAGCGCTGCTGCGACCGCCGCGATCTGCTCACGCGTCAGGCTGAAAGCCTTCACTCCTGCGCTCCATCTCTGTCGCGGGCGAACTCCCCTGCAAGCCGATGTTCATAGGCGGCGATGACCATCGCGGCGATTTCCGCGCCCGCGCGCCGCTTCGCTCCATCAAGCGCGCTTTCAACAGCGCCCGCAATGCTGTTCGTCAGGATGATCGTTGAAGCCGCAAGCATCGAAGGATCGATCGGCGCCTCGATCGCCGGAAGGCCGAGCCGCCTTGCTTCCTCAAGAATGACGCCGCGCACGACGCCGGGCATTGCGCCCTCGCCAAGCGGCGGCGTCTGCAGACCGGCGTCCGCCGCTATAAACACATTCGCCGAACTCGCTGAGGCGACGCGGCCATGCTCGTTGAGCATTATCGCCTCGTCGGCCCCCTTCTCTGTCGCTTCGACGCGCGCGAGCAGATTGTCCGCATAAGCGCCGACGCATTTGAAACCGTTTGCGGCGGCCCCGGACCAGCGCCGGCGGCTTGCTGTGATGAGGCGAACGAATGCCGGCGGCGTTGGCGCTGGAGTGAGTGAAAGGACGGTCTGGACGCACGCATCCGCAGACGGCGACAATCCGCGCGCGCCCCCGACGCGAGAAACAGTAAGCCGGCAGGCGGCGCGGCCCGTACTTGCATTCCTCGCAGCGAGGTCGCGGATCGCTTGCCGCACGTCGCTCGCTTCGAGCGTCCCGACAATTCCAAGGACGATGCGCCCGCGCTGAAGCCGCGCAAGATGCTCATCGAGGAAGGCGGGCGCGCCGTTATCGACAAGGATTGTCTCGAACACGGCGTCACCGATCAGATAGCCGCGATCCTGCGCCGAAATCGCAGCGCTCGCCGGAACCAATTCTCCGTCACGCCAGACGATCACGCCGCCGCCTTCCTTTCGATGAGGCCGAGGAAGGCGCCGATGAGCCGGCGCCCAGACGGCGTCAACAGCGATTCCGGGTGAAACTGCACGCCGTGCCATGGCGCCGATTCATGACGCACAGCCATCAACTCGCCCGCCGCGCTCCAGGCGCACGCGATAAGGGAGCTCTCTGTCGGCAATTCCGCAATCAGCGAATGATAACGTCCCGCCGGCAACGGATTTTCTACGCCCTCAAAAAGTCCCTCGCCGTCGTGCCGGATAAGGCTCGCCTCGCCATGGAGCGGTTCTTTCGATCGGATCGTCCGCCCGCCCATCGCTTCGACCAGACATTGATGACCGAGACAGACGCCAAGGAGAGGAACCGAGCACGACAATCGCCGGATAATAGACATCGATACGCCTGCTTCCGCCGGCGCTTTCGGCCCCGGCGAAATGATCACCGCATCAGGCGAAATCCGCAGCAGATCCTCGGCGCCGCCATGGTCATTGCGGACGATGAGCGCTTCATGGCCGGCCTCACGCACATAGCGCGCGAGGTTGTGCACGAAGGAATCGTAATTGTCGATAATCAGGATCACGCTTGAACCAAATCCTCGATGCCGACAAGGCGCAGGAATTGCCGCGCCTTGGCGAGCGTCTCGTCATGCTCCGCCTGCGGATCGCTGCGCAGCGTCACGCCGCCGCCGACGGGGATCGCCATCCTTTCGCCTTCGACGATGGCGAGCCTGATCGCGACCGAGAGGTCGGCGCCGCCGCGATCGTCGATATAGCCGATCGCGCCGCAATAAGGACCCCTGCCTGACCGCTCGATTTCCGCAATGACCTTCATCGCCTGCGCTTTCGGCGCGCCGGTGATCGACCCGCAGGGAAACATCGCGGCGAGCGCATCGGCGGCGTTAAGTTCGCGCCGCAGAACGCCGCTGATCCGCGATACAAGGTGATGGACGGTCGCGTGCGTCGCCGCCTCGCAGATCGCCTCCTCTCGCACCGAGTGATCCTCGCATATTCGCGAAAGATCGTTGCGCGTCAGATCCGCGATCATGATGTTTTCCGCCCGGTCCTTGGGATCGGCGATCAGTTCGTTAAGGAGACGCTCATCGTCCTCGCGCGTCGCCCCCCTTGGCCGCGTTCCCTTGATCGGTTCGGCGACGATCGCCAGGCGAGCATCGCCATTGCGCGTTACGACGAAGAACCGTTCCGGAGAGAGCGACAGGATTTGCGAGGCTCCATGCTGGAGGAAAGCGCCGAAGGCGGCGCTGCTCGTCGCCGATGCGAGACGGAACAGCGCATAAGGGTCGATCGTTGTGTGCGCCGCCGCACAGATGCGCTGAGAAATATTCGCCTGAAAGAGTTCGCCGCTGCGGATGCGCTCGACGACTTCCGCGACTGCGGCGCGATAATCATCGCGGCTGAAGTTTGAGCCCCTGAAGGCGAAAGAGTGCGCTAAAACCTGCTCCTTCTCCGCATCGCCGCCGAGCAGCGTCTCAAGTCTTTCTGCGGCGGCCTTTGTGCGGCCGCTGACGAATGCATAGCGCTTCCTGCGATCGAACGCTGCAATCGCATCATAAGCGCCGAACGAAAAATCGGGAATCCGGTAGGGCGAAGCAGGCCCCGCCGCGCTCGGCTCGACAAATCGGCCGCACTCATAGCCGGCAAAACCGATGAGGCCGGTTCGGAGCGGCGCGGCGGCGCTGCCGCCATCATCCGCTCGCCGCCGTTCCGCATGCAGCGCGCGAAGCGCATCAAAGGGCGAGCGCTCGACGGGCTCGCCGTCGACAATCGTCACGCCGTTCCGGCATTCGATGCGGCGCGCGGGTTCTGCTGCAATAAACGACCACTGCGCCGCTTCGGCTGCGTCGCCGCCGTGAAGCAACGCGGCGCCGTCGCGTTGCGCAAGCGGCGCAAAGGCGGCAAGCGGCGATCGCCATTCGATTTCCCGCTGGACCATCGCTCCTCGATGCGCGCTGCGATCTGGCCCCGGCGCGCAAATCAGACTAGC